>JBILUW010000249.1:0-5679 GCA_044370795.1 Burkholderiaceae bacterium | reverse complement strand
TCGTGGCCGTGCTCGAGCGCACCTACGCGGTCATCCGTTCGAGCCAGAACGACATCAGCCTGCGCGGCATGGATCCGGTTGCCGCCACCCGCAAGCTCGTGATTTCGACCGGCCGCATCTGGATCCGTTACCCCGAGTTCCAGCGCCTGCTCTACAGCGAGAATCTGCATCGCGGCAAGCATGTGAGCCAGTCCGAGAGCATCCGCAAGATGTACAACCCGCTGCTCGACACCCTGCGCGAACTGATCGCTCGCGGGCAGGCTGCAGGAGTGTTCCGGGCCGACCTCGATCCGGTCGACCTCTACATCTCGATCACCTCGCTCACAGCCCACTACATGAACAACCGCTTCACTTTCGAGGCGATCTTCCAGAGCGATCTGATGGCGCCCAGGCGGGTGCGGCAGCGGCTCGAGCACGCCGCCGACATGGTGCTGCGCTACATGATGGCCTGAGGGGCAGGCGCGGCTCAGCCTCCGGGGCCCAGGGCCGCGATCGGGTTGCCCTGCTGCTCGCCGCGCTGCGAGACGTGCCATGGCAGGCACAGCGACTCGGCGAGATCGACCAGGTAGAAGAGGAAGGTGCCAAGCAGCCCCAGCAGCACCAGCGCGGCGAACACGCGCGGGGTGTCGAAGTTGCCCTGCGCGATGAGGATCACGTAGCCCAGCCCGCTCGAACCCGCCACGAACTCGCCGACGATGGCGCCGACGAGCGCGAACGAGATCCCGACCTTCATCCCGGAGAAGATCGACGGCAGAGCGTTCGGGAACCGGATCTTCCAGAGCGTCTTGAAGGTGGAGGCGCGGCACGCGCGTGCGAGGTTGAGCATCTCGGGGTCGACGGATTTCAGCCCCATCACCGTGTCGATGACGATCGGAAAGATCGCGATCATCACGACGATGGCCACTTTCGGCTCGATCCCGGTACCCATCCAGATCACGAACAGCGGCGCGAGGGCCACCTTCGGCACGGAGTTGAGCGACACCAGCAGCGAGGACAGCAGCAGGTTGAGCACCTTCGAGTAGACGATCCCGATCGCGCCGGCCACCCCGCCCACCACCGCGATCGCGAAGCCGAGCAGCGTGGTGCCCGTGGTGTAGGCGGTGTGGCCGAGGAAGTAGCGCCAGCTGGCCGCGAGCTCCCGCCCGACGTCGCTTGGCGCCGGCACGATGAAAGGCTTGACGCCGGTGATCCACACCCCGGCCTCCCAGAGGGCCAGCAGACCGACCAGCATCGTGATCAGCCATCGGACCCGTTCGCTGCGAACCCACCACTGGCGCATCAGTCCCCCTTGAGTATGCCCATCGACGAGAACATCCCGAAGATCCGGCTGGTGTAGCGGCTGAATTCGGCCTCGCCGCGAATCGACAGCGGCCGCTGCTGCGGCAGGTCGACCTCGATGATGTCGGCGATCCGTCCGGGGTTACGCGACATGACCACGATCCGGTTCGACAGGTAGACCGCCTCGGTGACCGAGTGCGTGATGAAGACGATCGTCTTGTGCGTCTCCATCCAGGTGCGGCGCAGTTCGACGTTCAGTTCGTCGCGGGTCATCGCATCGAGGGCGCCGAAGGGTTCGTCCATCAGCAGCAGCTCGGGGTCGACGAGCAGCGCCCGGCAGATCGACGCTCGCTGACGCATGCCGCCGGAGAGCTCCCACGGATAACGGTCGGCGAAGCGATCGAGGCCGAAGAGCCGCAGCAGGTCGGTTGCCCGGGCGCGCAGCGGTTTCGGGTCGAGCCCCCGTAGCTCGGCCACCACGAGCACGTTGTCGAGGACCGTGCGCCAGTCGAGCAGCACGTCGCGCTGAAAGACGATGCCGAGATTCTCGGGGGACTGCTCGACCCGCGCCCCGGCAACCTCGATGCGCCCGCCCGATACCGCCTCGAGACCGGCGATGCACTTGAGCAGCGTGCTCTTGCCGCAGCCGCTGGGGCCGAGGATGGAGACGAACTCGCCGCGCGCAACGTCGAAGTCGATGGCCTGCAGGGCCTGCACCGGGCCCCGCCGCGACTCGTAGGTCTTGTCGACCTGCGAGATGCGGATGTACGGCGAGGCCGGTGCCGTTGTCGTGTCAGTCGACGAGCGCATTGGTGAAGAAGGCGCTTGCTTTCTGCCCCGGCTTGATCGCCCCGGCCGATTCCATCGACTGGATCGCCTTGGCCCAGTCGGCCTCGGACTGCCAGCCGGTGGGCTTGCCCCGCGTGTTCGGCGTCTCGAAGAACTCGCGGTAGGCGACGATCTGGCCGCGCAGCAGATCGGGGTCGAGCTTGGCGCCCGGCCGCTGGGCGATGATGGCCTGCACCGCCTCGTCGATGTTGGCCGGGCTCTGGTAGATGTAGTCCCAGGCCCGCATCTGGACCTTGACCAGCTTGCGCAGGGCGTCGGGCCGCTTCTTGAGCGTGGCCTCGTTGGCCACCAGACCGTAGCTCGGGAAGTGGATGCCGTAGCTCTCGGCGAGGATGGCCTTGCCCGGGCGCGACTTGGCAACCAGCGGCACGCCGAAGGGCGCGAGCGACAGGAAGCCGTCGGCATCGCCCGAGGCATAGGTGGCGACCATCGCGGGCGGCGCGACCATCGTGACCGCCAGCTGCTGCTCGGTCATCTTGGCGGCGCGCCGGAACGAGTCGATGAAGGGCACCCAGGGGCTGCCCGTGAAGCAGACCAGCTTCTTGCCGGCGAGGTCCTGGGCCTTGTCGAGCTTGGAATCGGCGGCCACGATGATCGCGAGATCGCCGCGGCGCGCGAAGCCCGCCACCGCGATCAGCGGCAGTCCCTTTTCACGTGCCAGGGCCATGGGGCCGAGCTGCACGGCGCCGATGTCGACCTGGCCCGTTGCAACCAGCTGCAGGCCCGGCAGCGTGCCCTTGCCGTCCTGGACGTCGACATCGAGCCCGGCCTGCTCGAACCAGCCCTTCTGCTTGGCCAGGTGCATGGCCGCATGGATGCCCCAGGGCGTGAAATCGAGCACCACGCTGAGTTTCTCGCGCGACTGGGCGCTGGCGCTGGCGGGCGCAAGCGCCGCCGCCACCGCGACCGCGACCGTGGCTTTCAGAAGGGCCCGTAACCGTATGGCAATCGTCATCGTCGTTCTCCTCGGGAGCGCGGGTTCAAGTGGGATGGTCGGGCTCGCGCAAGCCCGCGACTTCGGCGCGGCGCGCTAGCGCGTCGGTTCGCCCTGCCTGTTGCGTGATGCCGCGAGAACCGCATCGACGATGCCCTGATAGCCGGTGCAGCGGCAGATGGCTCCCGACAGCGCTTCGCGAACCTGCGCCTCGGTGGGTGAGGGCGTTTGCTGCAGCAGATCGAGCGAAAGCATGAGCATGCCCGGCGTGCAGAAACCGCACTGCAGACCATGGCATGCCCGAAAGGCCTCCTGCAGCGGGTGCAACGATCCGTCGGGGGCGGCGAGGCCCTCGATGGTGACGATCTCGGCGCCATCGGCCTGCACGGCCAGCGTGGTGCACGAGCGGGCGGCCTCGCCATCGAAAAGGACGGTGCAGGCGCCGCAGATGCCGTGCTCGCAGCCGGCGTGGGTTCCGGTAAGGCCGAGGTCCTCGCGCAGGAAATCCACGAGCAGCTTGCGGGCTTCGCAGCGGCCGCTGCGCGGCTCGCCGTTCACCACCAGATGGATGTCGATGATGGTCGGGTTCATGCTGACTGTGCTCGGTACGTGCGGGCGCTCGGTGGGGTTGGCGCGCAGCACTCAGTGCAGGTGCCACGGGCCGGGCTGTGCCGCAGCTCGCTCCAGCGCGCGCCGGGTCAGGACCCGGATGAGGTGCCGGCGGTAGTCGGCCGACACGCGGGGGTCGGACATCGGGGTGCAGGCCTCGCTCGCGAGCGCCGCGGCGGCGGCGATGCCCTCGGCGCCCGCGCCTTGCGTGGCGAGCAGCTGCTCAGCGGCAAAGGCGCGAAAGACGGCCTCGCTCGCCCCCGCGACGGCGATGCGCGCGCCGAAATCGCCCGGGCGCCGAGCGAACTCCTCGATCGCGCAGGCGCATCCGGCCGGCATGGCCGGCAGCCGCACCTCGGTGAGGATTTCGTCGGGGGCCAGCGCGGTGGTGAACATCGACTGGAACAGAGCATCGGCCGGTATCACCCGGGCGCCCGAAGGGCCGCTGGCCACGACCTCGCCATCGAGGGCTCGCAGGACCATCGGCAGCTCGGCGCTCGGGTCGGCGTGCGCGATCGACCCGCCGATGGTGCCGCGTGAGCGCGTGGGGGCGTGCCCCACCCATTGCAGCGCGGCCGCCATCAGGGGCAGGTGCTGCGCGATGACGGGGCTGTGCTCGGCCTGCCGCTGCCGGGTCATGGCGCCGATCCGGATCGTGCCGGCTTCGGCTTCGATGCCTGCCAGCCCGGGAACATGCCTAAGATCGACGAGCGCCTCGGGTTGCGCGAGCCGGAAGTTGAGCATCGGCACGAGGCTCTGGCCACCGGCTAGAACCCGCGCAGCCCCACCGTGCCGTGCGATCAGGTCGATGGCCTCGGTGAGCGCGCGCGGCGCGTGGTAATCGAACCGGGGCGGCTTCACACGCCGATCTTTCCGACGCGCAGCAGACTGCGAGGCCGATGGGACATGGACGTGTGCGTGGGGGCTGAAACCTGGCGAGAACCCGGTCCGGGAGGGACGGTCGTGCTCGCCATTGATGAATGTCAATATTGACTGTCCAGTCAACGACTGTCAAGCTCGGACGGTGTCTTGACGGGATTCCTGGCAGGGGGTGGAAATGCACGAGCAAGCGGTCGGCGGCTACGTCGGCAGTTCGATGACCCGGCGCGAGGACGAGCGCCTGCTGCGCGGCCAGGGCGAGTACCTGGCCGACATCGTTCTGCCCAGCATGGTGCACGTCGCCTTCGTGCGCAGCCCGATGGCGCACGCCCGCATCCTGGGCATCGATCTGGCGGCGGCGGCGGCGCTGCCCGGTGTGCTGATGGCCATCGGCGGTGCCGAGCTCGCGGCGCTGATGCCGCCGGTCAAGGACCAGCAATTGCCCCTGCCGGCGAAGTGGCGCACGAGCGTGCCGCACCGCATCGTCGACCCCCGGCAGCCGCTGCTGGCGATCGACAAGGTGCGCCACGTCGGCGAGGCGGTCGCGGTCATCGTGGCGGTCGATCGCTACACCGCCGAAGACGCCGTCGATCTCGTCGAGCTCATGCTCGATCCCCTGCCTGCGGTGGTCGATCCCGAGCAGGCGGTGGCGCCAGGCGCGCCGCAGGTGCACGAGCAGGCCCCCGACAACCTCTTCGCCGAGTTCTCGGTGGGCAAGGGCGATGCACCGGCGGCGCTCGCCGCGGCGCCGCGACGCCTGAAGCGCCGCTTCCGCCACCACCGCTACGCGGGCATGCCGATGGAGTGCCGTGGCGTGCTGGGGCAGTTCGACCGCCGCACCGGTCACCTGACCGTCTGGTCATCCACGCAGGTGGTCCACTGGGTGCGCCGTGAACTCGCCCACACCCTGAGTCTGCCCGAGGCGCGCATCCGGTGCGTGGCGCCCGACGTCGGGGGCGGTTTCGGCACCAAGGGGCATGTGTATCCCGAAGACCTGCTGGTGCCCTTCCTGGCCATGAAGCTCGGCCGGCCGGTGCGCTGGGTCGAGGACAGGCGCGAGCATCTGCAGAGCGCCTGCCATTCGCGCGATCAGATCCACGACCTCGAGGTCGGCTTCGATGCCACCGGGC
>JBILUW010000248.1:0-5684 GCA_044370795.1 Burkholderiaceae bacterium | reverse complement strand
GCTCAAGCGCGCCCGGCGCGCAGACCACCACCGAGGGCTCGGCGTCGGCGATGAAGTGCTCGAGTTCGGCGGCCTGGTAGGCGCTGTTCAGCGGCAGGTAGACGTAGCCCGCGCGCAATGTGGCCAGATACAGCAGCAGCGCCTCGGGCGACTTCTCGACCTGCACGGCGACCCGCGCGCCGGCCGGCAGCTTCAGGGAGCGCAGCAGGTTGGCCAGGCGCCCGGTGGCCCGGTCGATGTCGGACCAGCTGTGATAGCGCGGCTGGCCTGCCCGGTCGAAGGACTCGATCGCGCAGGCCGAGCGGTCGGCGGGAAAGCCCGAGGCCAGGATGGTGTAGAGGTTGGCGTCGGGGCGGCGGGAGATGGCGGCAGGCATCGGCGGGCAGCGGCGTTGGCGGTGGGGCAGCGGTGGGGCAGCGGTGGGGCAGCGGTTGGCGCAGGAGCGACGCGAGGGCGAAGTGCTCAGGATGGTTGCGCGCGCATCAATCGAGGCGGGCGCCGGAGTCGCGGACCACCTTGGCCCACTTGGCGATCTCGGCTTCGACCAGCCGGGCCAGTTCCTCGGGAGGCTGGCCGCCCGACTCCGCTCCCAGGCCCTGCCAGACGCCGCGCAGTTCGGCACCGGCCATGGCCTTCGCGGTTTCCTGCTGCAGCCGCAGCACCGTTTCGCGCGGGGTTCCGGCAGGCGCCCACAGCGCGTACCAGGTACGCGCCGAGTAGCCCTTGACGCCGGCTTCGTCGAGCGTGGGGACATCGGGCAGGGCCGGCGAGCGCTGCGCCGACGTAACGGCCAGCGGCACCAGCTTGCCGGCCTTGATGTGGGCAATGGCGCTGCCCAGCCCGTCGAACATGAAGTCGACCTGGCCGGCGAGGAGGTCCTGCAGGGCCGGCCCGGCACCCCGGTAGGGAATGTGGGTGGCAAAACTGCGGGTGAGGGTCTTCCAGAGCTCGACCGTGAGATGGTGGGTGGTGCCGTTGCCGGCCGACGCGTAGTTGAGCCGGCCGGGGTTGGCGCGCACGTAGGCCTGGAACTCGGCGAAGCTGCGCGCGGCCACCCGCTGCGGGTTGACCACCACGACGTTGGGCACTTGCGAGACCAGCGTGACCGGCACGAGGTCCTTCTGCAGGTCGTAGCCGAGCTTCGGGTAGAGGCTGACCGCGATGGTGTGGTGCACGGCACCGACGAGAAAGGTGTAACCGTCGGGGGCCGACTTGGCCGCGAGCTCGGCCCCCAGGGTGCCACCCGCGCCGCCACGGTTGTCGATGACGAACTGCTGGCCCAGGTTCTGGCTGAGCACCTTGGCAAGCGGACGGGCGAAGGCGTCGGTGCCGCCCCCCGGCGGGAAGGGCACGATCAGTCGCACGGGCCGGCTGGGCCAGGCCGCGGCCTGCGCCTGCGCGGCCGGGGTCGCGACCGCCGCCACGGCAGCGGCGAGCAGCTTCCTGCGGGAGGGGGTCATGCGGGTCTCCTGGGTATGGTTGATTCGTGGGTGATTCCGAACGGCCCTCGCACGCGCCCGCCGCAGCCCTTCAGGATGCGCGAGCGCGCCGCCACAGCAGCGCACCGGCGATCATCATGGGCAGCGACAGCAGTTGCCCCATGCTCAGCCCCCCGGAGAGCAACCCGAGGAAGGCGTCGGGTTCGCGCGCGAATTCGGCAAGGAATCGGGCCAGCCCGTATCCGATGAGGAACACGCCCGCGACCGCGCCCGCCGGCCGCGGGCGCGACGAGTACCACCACAGCAGCGCAAACAGCAGCAACCCCTCGCCGCCGAACTGGTAGAGCTGGGACGGATGGCGGGCCACGGCGTCGCCTGCCTGCGGGAAGACCATGCCCCAGCCGCCGCCGGTGGGCCGGCCCCAGAGTTCGCCGTTGAGAAAGTTGCCGAGCCGCCCCGCGGCCAGGCCCAGCGGCACCAGCGGCGCGACGAAGTCGATGACCGGCCAGAACGGCAGGCCGCGCCGCCGCGACCACAGCGCCACCGCGACGATGACCCCGAGCAGCCCGCCATGAAAGGCCATGCCGCCCTGCCACACGGCGAAGATTTCGAGGGGATGGGCGAGGTAGTGCGCGGGCTTGTAGAACAGGACGTAGCCCAGCCGTCCGCCGATGACGACGCCCAGCGCCCCGTGAAAGAGGAGATCGTCGAGCAGCGGGACCGACAACCTGCTGGCCGCCGCATGCGGCCCGCGGCTCAGGCGCATACGGCCCAGCGCGTAGAAGGCCGCGAACGCGATCAGGTACATGAGGCCGTACCAGCGCACCGCCAGCGGGCCCAGTTGCAGGGCGACGGGGTCGAACTGCGGGTGCGTGAGGATCACGGGGCTACCGGGGGGCGGGACGACAGGACGCTCATTCTGACACGCGCCGGCGGCGCAGCAGTGGCGGCAGCACCAGCACCGCAAGCACCGTGACCGCCAGCACAGCGCACAGCGGCCGCGTGAGAAAAACGCTCCAGTCGCCCTGGCTGATCGACAAGGCATTGCGCAGCTGCTTCTCGGCCATCGGGCCCAGGATGAGGCCGACGATGACCGGCGCCGTGGGGAAGTCGTGGCGCCGCATGACCAGCCCGAGCAGGCCGACCAGCATGAGCAGCAGCAGGTCGAACCAGGACTGGCGCAGGCTCCAGGCGCCTAGGGTGGCGAAGACCAGGATGGCGCCATGCAGCAGCGGCGCGGGCACGCGCAGCACCCGCACCCACAGGCCGATGAGGGGCAGGTTGAGAACCAGCAGCATGAGGTTGCCGAGGTACAGCGAGGCGATGAGGGTCCAGACCAGCGGCCCGGAGGTCTGCATCAGGGTGGGGCCGGGCTGCAGGTTGTAGTTCTGGAAGGCCGCCAGCAGGATGGCGGTGGTGCTCGACACCGGGATGCCCAGGGTGAGCAACGGCGCGAGCGCCGCCGTCACGGCGGCGTTGTTGGCGGCCTCGGGACCGGCAACCCCCTCGATGGCGCCCTCCCCGCCCCGGGTTGCGAAACGGCCGGGGCGGCGCGACAGCCGTCGCTCGGCGGCGTAGGAGAGGAAGGTGGGTATCTCGGCGCCGCCCGCCGGGATGAGGCCGAAGGGAAAGCCGATGCCGGTGCCGCGCAGCCAGGCCGGCCACGACCGGCGCCAGTCGTCGGCGCTCATGCGCACCTGGCTCAGGCGGTGCAGCGCGCCGGCGGGCTGCGGATAGAGGGCTCCGTGCAACGCCTCGGCAACCGCGAACAGACCCACCGCCACCACGACGATGTCGATGCCGTCGTAGAGCTCGGGCAGGCCCATCGCGTAGCGCACCTGCCCGGAGGTGGCCTCGATGCCGACCAGCCCCAGACCGAGGCCGATGAACAGGCTGGTGAGGCCGCGCAGCACGGAGCTGCCGAGCACCGCCGACACCGTGGTGAAGGCAAGCACCATGACCATGAAGTACTCGGCAGGCCCGAAGCGCAGGGCGAACCGGGCGGCGGCCGGCGCGACCAGCGTGAGCAGCAGCGTGGCGAGCGTTCCGGCGACGAAGGAGCCGATGGCGGCGGTGGCCAGCGCCGGCCCGGCGCGCCCGTTGCGCGCCATCGCGTTGCCCTCGACGGCGGTCATGAGGGTGGCCGACTCGCCCGGGGTGTTCATGAGGATGGACGACGTGGAGCCGCCGAACATCGCGCCGTAGTAGATGCCGGCGAACAGGATGAGCGCCGAGGCGGGCTCGACCTTGGCAGTGAGCGGCAGCAGCATCGCGACCGTGAGCGCGGGACCGATGCCCGGCAGCACGCCGATGGCCGTGCCCACCAGGCAGCCGGCGAAGGCCCACAGGAGATTGAGGGGGCTGACGGCCGAAGCGAAGCCGGCGGCGAGCGACGCGAGGGTTTCGGCGAGCATGGGACGCGACCAGCCCGTGCTAGATGCCCGCGGCCGGCAGCAGCTTGAGGCCCACCTGGAACACCCGGGCGAACACGAACCACAGTGGCAGCGCGATGGCCAGCCCGATCAGGACATCGCGCAGCGGCCGGCGACTGCCGAAGCCGCGCGCCGCGCAGGCCATCAGGAGCGCGCTGGCGAGCACGAAGCCGATGACGCCGATGAGCACCGCATGCGCCACCAGACCGCCCGCCACCCAGGCCAGCCGACCCGCGGCGGGCCCCGGAGACGGCGCGGCCCCGCGCGCAGGCCCGGGGCGATCGGGCCCGGCGACGGACTCGGCGGGCTCGGCCGCCGGCAGGGCATCGGGGCGAAGGAACAGGAGCAGGGCGCAGATACCGAGCCCGAGGCACACCACCGTGGGCAGAAAGCGCGGCGACAGCCCCGCGTAGCCGCCCTGCGCGTCGATAAACGGAAGACCCGCCGCCAGCCCCGCTGTAAGCGCCCCCACCGACAGCCCGACGATCCGATGCGCCTGCAACTCACCCTCCCGCACGGCGCTCCGGCGCCCGCCATCGCGGGCCCGCGCCGATATCCCGACCGGGAAACGCGCCGGTGCCGGGTTTTATATACTCGAACGTTTCGACCTGCTCGTCCCGCGCCACGACGCGGCCCGGGCTCATGAGGAGACCACCATGCCCGCCAATCGCCGATCGCGCAATATCACCGAAGGCGTAGCCCGCGCCCCCAACAGGTCAATGTACTACGGCATGGGCTATCAGCCGTCGGACATGAACAAGCCCTTCATCGGGATCGCCAACGGGCACTCCACGATCACGCCGTGCAACAGCGGCCTGCAGAAACTCACCGATGCGGCCGAGGCCGCCATCCGGGCGGGCGGGGCCAACCCCGAGATCTTTGGCGTGCCCACGATCTCCGACGGCATGTCGATGGGCACCGAGGGCATGAAGTACTCGCTGATCTCGCGCGAGGTGATTGCCGACTGCATCGAGACCGCGGTTCAGGGCCAGTGGATGGACGGCGTGCTGGTGGTCGGTGGCTGCGACAAGAACATGCCGGGCGGCATGATCGGCATCCTGCGCTGCAACGTGCCCGCCATCTACGTGTATGGCGGCACCATCAAGCCGGGCAAATGGAAGGGGCAGGACCTCACCATCGTCTCGGTCTTCGAGGCCGTGGGCGAGTTCTCGCGCGGGCGCATGAGCAAGGAGGACTTCGAGGGCATCGAGCGCAACGCCATCCCCGGCACCGGCTCGTGCGGCGGCATGTACACCGCCAACACGATGTCGTCGTCGTTCGAGGCGCTCGGCATGAGCCTGATCGGCTCGTCCACGATGGCCAACCCCGACGACGAGAAGACCGGCTCGGCCGCGCAGTCGGCCCGCGTGCTCATCGAGGCGGTACGCAATAACCTCAGGCCCCTGGACATCGTCACCCGCGACTCCATCGAGAACGCGGTCACGATCATCATGGCCACCGGCGGCTCCACCAACGCGGTGCTGCACTACCTGGCGATGGCCCACGCGGCGGGCATTTCCTGGACCATCGACGACTTCGAACGCGTCCGTCGTCGCACGCCCGTGATCTGCGACCTCAAGCCCTCGGGCAGGTATGTCGCGGTCGACCTGCACCGCGCCGGCGGCATCGCGCAGGTGATGAAGATCCTGCTCGACGCCGGCCTCATGCACGGTCATTGCATGACGATCACCGGGCGCACGCTCGCCGAGGAACTCGCGAACGTGCCGAGCGCGCCGCCCGCCGGCCAGGACGTCATCCTGCCGATCGACAAGCCGATGTACGCCGAAGGCCACCTCGCCATCCTGAAGGGCAA
>JBILUW010000049.1:0-19061 GCA_044370795.1 Burkholderiaceae bacterium | reverse complement strand
CTGCATGATCAAACACAAAGGGCCACCCCTTTCGGGGCAGCCCTTTGCGTTTGATGGTGGAGCCGGCGGGAATCGAACCCGCGTCCGCAAGTCCTCTACGACCAGTTCTACATGCTTAGTCGATCTACTTGGGTCTCGGTGCGCGGTTTGCCGATCGACAGGCCACCGCACACCCAGTCACCTAGAGTTTCGCAGCCCGGCAAAGTGACCCTGCCGTGCCGCTATCCGACTGAAGTTACACCGCAGCCCTTCCGGTTGCCCGGTCAGGCCCAGCCCGTCGGCTGACTGTTGCGGCGCTCGCGGGGTTTAAGCCGCGAGAGCGAAACGCTCGTCGTTGGCGTTTACTTGTTTGCCCATGGATTTACGAGGAACAGGCGCCTCGGCATGCCCTGAGCCGCTTCGCTACCCACGTCGAAACCAGGTCGGCCCCGGTGTTCGTGGCGCTGCGCTGCAGCGGGGAGCGGTCGACGAAACCGCTCCTTCCCAAAGTATAGCCGGCGCGGCCGATTGCAAGGCCTGCTTCGTCTATGCTTGAGCCCGATCGCGGCCCGCCGCACGGCCCGCCGCTTCCGCAGCCCCACCGCGCGAGTTCCCGCCATGAGCACCGACCACCCCCACAGCCACCCCACCGACTGGAAGCACGACGGCGTGCGCGTCATCCCCGGCAACCAGCTCGACGGCAACACCGCCCAGACCCCGGGCATGGACCGCAAGGCGGCCATCAACTTCGCGCGCGTGGGCGCCCAGAAGCTGTGGGCGGGCACCGTGCACATCCACCCCGACGCCAAGACCGGCGCGCACCACCACGGCCCGCTCGAGAGCGTGATCTACGTGGTGAAGGGCCGCGCGCGCATGCGCTGGGGCGAGAAGCTCGAGTTCGTGGCCGAGGCCGGCCCGGGCGACTTCATCTACGTGCCGCCCTACGTGCCGCACCAGGAAATCAACGCCAGCCCCACCGAGGTGCTCGAGTGCGTGCTGTGCCGCAGCGACGGCCAGGCCGTGGCCGTCAACCTCGATATCGAGCCGGCGGAAAAGCCCCAGACCGTGCTCTGGGTCGACCCCACCCACCCCAAGGGCGGCGTCTGAGCGCCTAGGGCGGGGGTCTGAGCGCCCCTGGCTGACGACGGGCCGATCGGCCCGCAGCCGGGCGCGCGGTGCGGCCTTGCCGGCCGCGCCCGCCTTACTTCATCGGCGAGTACGCCGTGGGCGACAGTATCGAGTTGCTGAAGTGCGTGATCAGCGGCCCGTTCTCTTCGGTCTTGGCGCGCGCGCTGAGCCACTCCGGGTCGGTGGCGAAGGCCGCCCACTTCTTCTCGCGCTCGGCCAGGCTCTCCCAGGCCAGCAGGTAGGTGAGCACGTTGTTGCTCTCGCCGATGTAGGTGGTCCAGAAGGCCACCGGGCGGATGCCGTGCTTTTCCCAGAGCTTCAGGGTGATGGTCTCGAAGCGCTTGTTCAGATCGGGCAGGCGGCCGGGTACGCAGTGGTAGATGCGCAGTTCGTGCAGCATGGGGGTCTCCTTGGTGGGTGGGTGACGGCTACTTGATGACGCCGATCTCGCGCAGCATGCCCCCCAGCCTGGCCGACTCGGCGTCCACGTAGCGGCCGAAATCGTCGCCGGTGAGCAGGAAGGGGCCCCAGTCGTTGCGGCGCAGGGTCTCCTTCCAGCTGGCGTGCTCGGTGGCCTTCACCACCGCGTCGGTGAGCGTCTTGCGCTGCTCGGGCGTGATGCCGGGCGCGCCGTACACGCCGCGCCAGTTGTAGATCTCCACGTTCACGCCCTGGTCCTTGAGCGTGGGCAGGCCGCGCAGCCGGAAGCTCGAGGAGATGCCCAGCGCGCGCATGCGCCCGGCCTCCACATCGGCCGCGAACTCCGACACCCCGGCCACGCCCACCGTCACGTGCCCGCCCAGGATGGCGGCCTTGGCCTCGCCGCCGCCGGCGAAGGCCACGTAGTTCACCTTCGTGGGGTCCACGCCCACCTCGCGGGCGATCAGCCCGCACAGGATGTGGTCGATCGAGCCGCGCGAGCCGCCGCCCCACGAGACCGCGCCGGGGTTGGCCTTCAGGCGGTCGAGGAGGTCCTTCAGGCTCTGGATGGGCGAGCTCGCCGGCACCACCAGGATCATGGTGTCGGCAAACAGCCTTGCGATGGGCGTGGCGTTCTTCAGCGTGACCGGCGGCTTGCCCATCTCGATGGCGCCCACCATCACCGCGCCGGTAACGATCAGCGCCGACGGGTTGCCGCGCTCGGTGTTCACGAACTGCGCCAGACCGATGGTGCCGCCCGCGCCGCCGCGGTTCTCGAAGGTGGCGTTGCGCACCGTGCCGGCGGCGATCATCGAGGCCGCGATGCCGCGGCCGGTCTGGTCGAAGCCGCCGCCGGGGTTGGCGCCGATCATCACCTTCAGGGTGTCGATGGTGCTGGCGCGGCTGGCCGCGGGCAGCGCCAGCGCGCCGGCGGCGCCGGCCGCACCGAGCAGCACGCGGCGGCGCATCGGGCCGTGAGGCGCGCGGAGGTTGTGAGGGGCGGCGTGCGCGCCCGATCGCAAGAGGTGTGCTGTCACGGCCGAGGGCCTCCGGTGAATGCGCGCCGCCTGCGCGCGCGGGCGCTCAGGCAAGCAGCAGAGGGTGCAGGTCGAGCGGCCCGTCGACGACGTGGTCGGCGCCCCATCCCGAGGGCGAAGACTCCGAGCCGCAGTAACCGTAGGCGGCCGCGACCGTGATCATGCCGGCCGCGCGTCCGGCCTGCACGTCGCGATGGTCGTCTCCGACATAGACGCAGCGCGTGGGGTCCACGCGCGCAAGCCGCGCCGCGTGCAGCAGCGGCTCGGGGTGGGGCTTGGCGTGCGGCGTGGTGTCGCCGCCGATCGCGCCCGCGCAGCGGCGCAGCAGCCCGAGCTCGGCCAGGATGGGCCGCACGTAGCGCTCGACCTTGTTGCTCACCACACCCCACACGATGGCCCGCGCCTCGAGCGCATCGAGCAGCTCGGCCATGCCCTCGAAGAGCCGGGTGTGCACGCACATCGCGGCCTCGTAGCGCTCGAGGAACTCCACGCGCATGGGCTCGTAGCCGGTGTGGTCGGGCCCGATGCCGAAGCCCTGGCCGATCAGCCCGCGCGCGCCCATCGAGGCGTAGGGGCGCAGCGTCGCCAGCGGCAGGCTCGCCAGGCCGCGGTGCTCGCGCATGGCGTTGAGCGCGCCGGCGAGGTCGGCCGCGGTGTCGGCCAGCGTGCCGTCGAGGTCGAAGAAGACCGCCGCCGGGGCCAGGGGCAGGCGCCGCGCGCCGTCGTTGGCGGCCTCGGGCCGCCTGCATCAAGGCGCGACCGGCCGCCGGAACGCGGCCAGGTAGTTGACCGACACGTCGTCGCGCACCAGACGGTAGCGACGGGTGATGGGGTTGTAGGTGAGGCCGGTCATCTGCTGCAGGTCGAGCCCCACCGCGCGCGCGTAGCCGCAGATTTCGGCCGGCCGCAGGAACTTCTCGTAGTCGTGCGTGCCGCGTGGCAGCAGCCCCAGCACGTATTCGGCGCCCACGATGGCGAACAGGAAGGCCTTGGGGTTGCGGTTGATGGTCGACATGAACACCCAGCCGCCGGGGCGCACGAGCGTGGCGCAGGCGCGCACCGTGGAGGCGGGGTCGGGCACGTGCTCGAGCATCTCCATGCAGGTGACCACGTCGTAGGCGCCGGGCTCGCGCGCGGCGAGGTCCTCGGCGCTGATGCGCTCGTAGCGCACATCGACGCCACTCTCCAGGCTGTGCAGTTCGGCCACGCGCAGTGGCTTGTCGGCGAGGTCGATGCCCGTGACCTTCGCCCCGCGCTGCGCCATCGACTCGGCGAGGATGCCCCCGCCGCAGCCCACGTCGACGGCGCGGCTGCCGCGCAGGCCGGCCTGCTGGTCGATCCAGTCGAGCCGCAGCGGGTTGATGGCGTGCAGGGGCTGGAATTCGGAGCCTGGGTCCCACCAGCGGGCGGCCAGCGCCTGGAACTTGGCCAGTTCGGCGGCGTCGGCGTTGGGGGGCGGGCTGGCGGCTCGGGTGGCGTCGGTCATGGGGGGAAGTGTACCGGGTGCCGGGGGGCGATCAGGGCAGTAGCAATGCCTGCAGAGGGCCCAGCGACGCCTGCAGGGAGGCCAGCCCCAGCCCGGCCAGCGCCACCGCGCACAGCCGGCAGGTGAGCCGGATCCAGCGCTGCGCGGCATGGCGGAAGGCTGCGGCGAGCGCGCCCGCGCATGCGAAGGCCCAGGTGACCGACGCCGCCATGAACCCGGCGAAGAACACCACGTAGTGGGCCGCCTGGGGCTCATCGACGCCCAGGGCCCCCATGGCGCTGCCCAGCGCCGCCCAGAAGCCGATGTTCTGCGGGTTGGTCATCGACAGCGTGATGCCGGCGCGCAGCGCATCGGCCGGCAGCGCGCGGCCCGCGTCGGGCGCGGCGGGCGCCTGCACGGCCGCCTGCCAGGCATCGCGCGCGAGCCACAGCAGGTAGACGGCGCCGGCCAGGCCCACCGGCAGGCGCAGCGTGTCGGACTGCATCAGCACGCCCGCGCCGGCCAGCCCCAGGGCCGCCCAGGTGGCATCGCCCGTGAGCGAGCCCACCTGCACGGCCAGCGCCGGGCGAAAGCCGCCGCGGGCCGCGTGGCGCAGCGTTTCGGCGAACACCGCGCCCGGGGTGGCGTTGAAGACCAGGCCCAGCCCCAGCGCGGCGGCGAAGAGTTCGAGCATGCAGGCCGCAGGATGGGTGGGGCAGGGCGGTGTGGCGGAACGGTGCTTGCGGGCGCGCGCCGTGCCGGCTGGCCGGGCAGGGCGCGCAGGAAAGAAAAAGCCCCGCCGGAGCGGGGCTTGTGCTGAGCCGGCGAGCGGCCCGGCGATCACTTGCGAGCGCGGGTACCGACGACCTCGATTTCCACGCGACGGTTCTTGGCGCGGCCTTCGGTGGTCTTGTTGTCGGCGGTGGGCTGCTTCTCGCCCTTGCCTTCGGTGTAGACGCGGTTGGCTTCGATGCCCTTGCTCACCAGGTAGGCCTTGACGGCCTCGGCGCGGCGCACCGACAGCTTCTGGTTGTAGGCATCGGTGCCGACGTTGTCGGTGTGGCCGACAGCGATCACGACCTCGAGGGTGATGGCCTTGATCTTGCCGACGAGGTCATCGAGCTTGGCCTTGCCTTCGGGCTTGACGACGGCCTTGTCGAAGTCGAAGAAGGTGTCGGCGGCGAAGGTGACCTTCTCGCTGGTGGGCGCGGCCGGAGCCGGGGCGGGCCGAGCAGCGGGGGCCGGCGCAGGAGCAGGCGCTGCTGCCGGCGGGGGCGGGGGCGGCGGCGCAGCCGGGCGAGCCGGAGCCCGCGGGGGCGCCATCGGGCTGGGCGCCGGGGCCGGGGCGGCCCTGGGGAGGAGATCGTCGTCGCAGCCACGGAGGGCGTTGGCGGGGGTGAAGTAGCCGGTGCGCCAGCACAGCCCGGTGGCGTTCTTCACGACCTGGGCGTCGGGGCTGATCACGTAGGCGCTGTTCCGGGGGTCGGCAGTCTGCGCTTGCGCCACGCCGCCCACGGCCAGCAGCGCCGAAGCGACCAAAACGCCCAGATGGACCGGTTTGTTCATGTTTTTCCTCTCGGTGGGGTGAATCCGTGACTCGGCGCCGGCGATTGCGATCAATTGCCCTTGAAAGGGTCACCGGTCGGCAAGGTTTCGACGACGCGAGTATGCCATACCCGGCCGCGGGCCTGCGATTCGGCAAATCGTTCGTGAGCACGCTCAAGGACCAATTGTCGCGAACGGACAACAGCCTCGCCGTCGATCCAGACATCGGTCACCTGCTCGCGGCCGGCCGCGTTGACCAGGTGCGCGACCGGATCGAAAACCGGTTGCAGCCAGGGCTCGCCCAGATCGACGGCCACCAGGTCGGCGAGCTTGCCGGGTTCGATGCTGCCGATGCTCGCCTCCATGCCCAGGGCGCGGGCGCCGGCCAGCGTCATGGCATGCAGGCTCTGGTGGGCCGGCCACACGGTGGCGTCGCCGCTTGCGCCCTTGGCGAGCAACGCGGCGGTGCGGGCCTCCGACAGGAGGTCGAGGCGGTTGTTGCTGGCCGCGCCGTCGGTGCCGATGCCGACCTCGATGCCGGCGGCCAGCAGGCGGGCGGTGGGGGCGATGCCGCTGGCCAGCTTGAGGTTGGAGTGCGGGCAGTGCGCAACGCTTGCGCCATGCTGCGCGAGCAGCGCCACGTCGGCCTCGTCGAGGTGCACGGCGTGGATCGCGAGGAACTCGGGGCCGAGCAGGCCGAGGTCGGCCAGGCGACGCAGCGGCCGCCTGCCGTGCGCTGCAAGGCTCTCGGTGATCTCGTCGGCGGTCTCGTGCACGTGGCACTGCACCGGCAGGCCGAGTTCGGCGGCCAGCGCAGCCACGCGCCGGAAGCTGTCGTCGGAGACGGTGTAGGGGGCGTGCGGGGCCAGCGTGAACCCGATGCGCTTTTCGTCGCGCAGCCGATCGCGCAGCTCGAGCCCCTTGCGGATGTAGTCGCCCGGCCCGCTGCCGTAGCCGGTGGCGAACTCCATGACGATGATGCCCACCGCCGCCCGCATCCCCATGTCGAGCGCGGCCGCGGCCACCTCCTCGGGGTGGAAGTACATGTCGTTGAAGCAGGTGATGCCGCCGCGCAGCATCTCGGCGCAGGCGAGCACCGCGCCGTCGGCCACGAACCCCGGCGACACCAGCCGGGCCTCGAGCGGCCAGATGCGCTCGCGCAGCCAGGCGCCCAGCGGCATGTCGTCGCCGGCGCCGCGCAGCAGCGTCATCGGCACGTGGGTATGCAGGTTGACGAAACCCGGCACCAGCAGGTGGCCGGGGAGCTCGGTGACGCGCGCCTGCGGCCAGGCCGCGCGCGCCTGGGCGTGCGGTGCGATCGCGCTGATGCGCCGGCCCTCGACGAGCACCGCATGCCCTTCGAGCACCGCGCCGCGCGGCACCACCGGCGCGATCCAGCGGGGAATGATCAGTTCCATGGGCGCAAGTAAAGCACAGCGCGCCCGAGCGCGCCGTGAAGCGCGCCCACAATAGGTTATTATTCAAGGCTTTACTGCCTTCCGACGCGAGTCGGGCGGCCGCTTGTGCGGGCTTGCCGGCGATTGCGCCCGGGTCCGTCCGTTTCCGCCGCCGCCCCCTGGCGGCCTGCCGCCCCCCAGCATGGACACCTTCGCCAAAGAGACTCTGCCGATCAGCCTCGAAGAGGAGATGCGGCGCTCCTATCTCGATTACGCGATGAGCGTGATCGTGGGGCGGGCGTTGCCCGACGTGCGCGATGGCCTCAAGCCGGTGCACCGGCGGGTGCTCTACGCGATGCACGAGGCCAACAACGTCTGGAACCGGCCCTACGTGAAGTGCGCGCGCGTGGTGGGCGAGGTGATGGGCAAGTTCCACCCCCACGGCGACAGCGCGATCTACGACACGCTGGTGCGCATGGCGCAGGACTTCTCGCTGCGCTACCCGCTGGTCGACGGCCAGGGCAACTTCGGCTCGGTCGATGGCGACAACGCCGCGGCCATGCGCTACACCGAGTGCCGCCTCGAGCGCATTGCCGCCGAGATGCTCGCCGACATCGACCGCGAGACCGTCGACTTCACGCCCAACTACGACGGCAAGGAACTCGAGCCCACCGTCCTGCCGGCCACCATCCCCAACCTGCTGATCAACGGCTCGGCCGGCATCGCGGTCGGGATGGCCACCAACATTCCGCCGCACAACCTTGGCGAGATCGTCGAGGCGTGTCTGCTGCTGCTGCGCCGGCCGCAGGCCGACGTCGACGAACTCATCGAGCTGGTGCCCGCGCCCGATTTCCCGACGGCCGGGATCATCTACGGCGTGTCGGGCGTGCGCGAGGGCTACCGCACCGGCCGCGGCCGCGTGGTGATGCGCGCCAAGACGCACTTCGAGGACACCGACCGCGCCGGCCGCCAGGCCATCATCGTCGACGAGCTGCCCTACCAGGTCAACAAGCGCCTGCTGCTCGAGCGCATCGCCGAGCTCGTCAACGAGAAGAAGCTCGAGGGCATCAGCGACATCCGCGACGAGTCCGACAAGTCGGGCATGCGGGTGGTCATCGAGCTCAAGCGCGGCGAGATCCCCGAGATCGTCCTCAACAACCTGTACAAGAACACCCAGCTCCAGGACACCTTCGGCATCAACATGGTCGCGCTCGTCGACGGCCAGCCGAGGCTGCTCAACCTGAAGCAGATGCTCGAGTACTTCCTGCTGCACCGGCGCGAGGTCATCACCCGGCGCACGGTGTTCGATCTGCGTCGCGCCCGCGAACGCGGCCATGTGCTCGAGGGCCTGGCGGTGGCCATCGCCAACGTCGACGAGATGATCGAGCTGATCAAGGGCTCGCCCACCCCGCCCATCGCCCGCGAGCGGCTGCTCGAGCGCACCTGGCGCGCCGGCGTGGCCCGCGAGATGCTCGAGCGCGCGGGCAGCGACCCCGCCGCCTACCGCCCCGAGGGCCTCGAGCCCGGGGTCGGCATGCAGCCTGGCGCGGATGCCGGCTACCGGCTTTCCGAGACGCAGGCGCAGGAGATCCTGCAGATGCGCCTGCAGCGGCTCACCGGCCTCGAGCAGGACAAGATCGTGCAGGAGTACCGCGAGGTCATCGACACCATCACCGACCTGCTCGACATCCTGGCGCGCCCCGAGCGGGTGACCAGCCTCATCGAGGGCGAGCTCACGCGCATCCGCACCGAGTTCGGCGATGCTCGCAAGTCGGTCATCGAGCGCAACGCCACCGACCTCGACACCGAGGACCTGATCGCGCCCCAGGACATGGTCGTCACCCTGTCGCACGGCGGCTATGTGAAGAGCCAGCCGGTGTCCGAGTACCGCGCGCAAAAGCGCGGCGGGCGCGGCCGCCAGGCGGCCTCGACCAAGGACGAGGACTGGATCGGCCAACTGTTCGTGGCCAACACCCACGACTTCATCCTGTGCTTCTCCGACCGCGGCCGCGTCTACTGGCTCAAGGTCTGGGAGGTGCCGCAGGGCGCGCGGCAGTCGCGCGGCCGGCCCATCGTCAACCTGGTGCCGCTGGCCGACGGCGAGAAGATCACCGTCGTGCTGCCGGTGCGCACCTTCGACGAGGACCGCTTCGTGTTCATGGCCACCAGCCTGGGCACCGTGAAGAAGACGCCGCTCACCGACTTCTCGCGCCCCATGAAGCGCGGGATCATCGCCGTCGACCTCGACGAGGGCGACTTCCTGCTCGGCGCGGCCTGGACCGACGGCCGCCACGACGTGATGCTGTTCTCCGACGCCGGCAAGGCCGTGCGCTTCGACGAGAACGACGTTCGCCCCATGGGCCGCGCGGCCCGTGGCGTGCGCGGCATGCATCTGGAGGAGGGCCAGCGCGTGATCTCGATGCTGGTGGCCGGCTCCGAGATCCAGTCGGTGCTTACCGCCACCGAGAACGGCTACGGCAAGCGCACGCCCATTGCCGAATACACGCGCCACTCGCGCGGCACCAAGGGCATGATCGCCATCCAGACCAGCGAGCGCAACGGCCGGGTGGTGGCGGCGGTGCTGGTCGAGCCGCGCGACGAACTCATGCTCATCACCACCGGCGGCGTGCTGATCCGCACCCGGGTTGCCGAGATCCGCGAGATGGGCCGCGCCACCCAGGGCGTCACCCTCATCAGCGTCGACCAGGGCATGCGCCTGTCGGGCGTGCAGCGTGTGGTCGAGGGCGACGGCGACGACGACGAGGTCGAGGCCGAGCCCGGCCCGACTACCTGAGCCGCCGGCGCGGCCTGCCGGCGTCGGCGGGTCGCGCCTTTGCTACCATCGTCCGATGGCCGAGACCACCCCTTCTCCCACGCCCCCCGACCCGCGGCTCGCCGAGCTGCGCGAGCGCATCGATGCGGTGGATGCGCAGCTGCTCGAGCTGCTCAACCGCCGCGCCCGCCTCGCGATCGAGGTCGGCGAAGTGAAAAAACTCACCGACGCGCCGGTCTACCGGCCCGAGCGCGAGGCGCAGGTGATCGCGCGGCTGCGCGAGCGCAACCCCGGCCCGCTGGGCGGCGATGCGATCGAGGCCATCCACCGCGAGGTGATGTCGGCCTGCCGCGAGCTCGAGCGCCGCATGCGCGTGGCCTACCTGGGGCCGGCTGGCACCTACAGCGAGCAGGCGCTGCGCCGGCACTTCGGCCGGGGCGTCGATGCCATCGCCTGCGCGAGCATCGACGAGGTCTTCCGCGTCACCGAAGCCCGCGGCACCGACTTCGGCGTGGTGCCGGTCGAGAACTCCTCCGAGGGCGCGGTCAACCGCTCGCTCGATCTGCTGCTGCAGACGGCGCTGCGCATCTGCGGCGAGGTCACGCTGCCCATCGTCCACAGTCTGCTCACCCGCTCGGGCACCCTCGAGGGCGTGGGCAGGGTGTGCGCGCATCCGCAGGCCCTCGCGCAATGCCAGGCCTGGCTCGATCGCCACTGCCCGGGCCTCGAAAGGGTGCCGGTGTCGTCCAACGCCGAAGGCGCGCGCCTGGCGGCCGCCGAGCCGGGCACCGCGGCCATCGCCAGCGAGGAGGCCGCGGCCCGCTACGGCCTGAGCGCCGCCGCGCGCGGCATCCAGGACGACCCGCACAACCGCACGCGCTTCCTGGTGCTCGGGCGCCACGCCTGCACGCCCAGCGGTGCCGACCAGACCTCGCTGATCCTCTCGGTTCCCGATCGGGCCGGCGCCATGCATGCGCTCATCGAGCCGCTGGCCCGCCACGGTGTGTCGATGAAGCGCTTCGAGTCGCGGCCGGCGCGCCAGGGCACGTGGGAGTACTACTTCCACCTCGACCTCATCGGCCACGAGCAGGATCCTCCCGTTGCGCAGGCGCTCATCGAGCTGCGCCGCAACGCCGCCTACTTCAAGCTCGCCGGCTCGTATCCCAGGGCATCGACATGACCATCAACGCTCCCGCGCACGTGCGCGGCATCGCTCCCTATCAGGCCGGCAAGCCGATCTCCGAGCTCGCGCGCGAGTACGGCCTCGACGAGGCGGCCATCGTCAAGCTCGCCTCCAACGAGAATCCGCTGGGCATGCCGGCCGGCGCGCGCGCGGCGATGCTGCGCGCCATCGACGAGATCGGTCGCTACCCCGATTCCAACGGCTTCGAGCTGAAGGCCGCGCTCAGCGCGCGCTACGGCGTGCCCGCCGACTGGATCACCCTGGGCAACGGCTCCAACGACATCCTCGAGCTCGCCGCCCACGCGCTGGTGCAGGCTGGCGAGTCCATCGTCTACGCGCAGCACTCGTTTGCCGTGTACGCGCTGGCCACGCAGGAGGTGGGCGCGCGCGCCATCGTGGTGCCGGCCCGCAACCTCGGCCACGACCTTCCCGCGATGGCCGACGCCATCGCCCCCGACACCCGCCTGGTGTTCATCGCCAACCCCAACAACCCGACCGGAACCTTCGTGCCGGCCGCGCAGATCGAGGCCTTCCTCGCGCGCGTGCCGGCCACGGTGTCGGTGGTGCTCGACGAGGCCTACAACGAGTACCTGCGGCCCCAGGACCGCTACGACTCCATCGCCTGGGTGCGCCGCTATCCCAACCTGCTGGTGTCGCGCACTTTCTCCAAGGCCTACGGTCTGGCGGGCCTGCGGGTGGGCTTCGGCATCGCCCAGCCCGAGTTCACCGATCTGCTCAACCGCGTGCGCCAGCCTTTCAACGTCAATTCGCTCGCGCAGGCCGCGGCGGTGGCCGCGCTGGCCGACGAAGACTTCCTGCGCCGCAGCTACGAGCTCAACCGCGAGGGGCTCGATCGCCTGCAGGCGGCCTTCGACGAGATGGGCCTGGCCTACGTGCCCTCGTACGGCAACTTCGTGCTGGTGCGGGTGGGCGCCGCGGGCGCGGTCTACGAGAAGCTGCTGCGGGCCGGCGTCATCGTGCGGCCGGTGGGTGGCTACGGCCTGCCCGAGTGGCTGCGCGTCTCGATCGGGCTGCCGCACGAGAACGAGGCCTTCCTGCGGGCGCTGCGCGTCGCGCTCGCCTGAGTGGCCGTGAACGATGGTTCACGGCCTCCGAGCCCCGCGCCGGGCACCGCCTCTTTCGGGCGCCTCGCGGTGCTGGGGGTGGGCCTGATCGGCGGCTCGGTTGCTGCGGCGGCCCGCACGGCCGGCTGCGTGGATCATGTGATCGGCTACGCGCCCGGCGACGATGCGCGCGAGGCCCTGGCTCTGGGCCTGCTCGACAGCGTTGCCGACTCGCCGGCGCAGGCCGTGGCCGATGCCGACCTGATCGTGCTTGCCGCCCCGATCGGGGCGCTGCCCGAGCTGTTCGCCGGGCTCGTGCCGCATCTCGCTCCGGGCGCGCTGCTCACCGACTGCGCCAGCACCAAGCTCTCGACCATCGCCGCCGCGCGCGCCGCGCTGGGTCCGGCGTATGCCCGCTACCTGCCCGCTCACCCGATCGCCGGCTCCGAGAAGCACGGCCCGCAGGCAGCCCGGGCGGGGCTGTTTCGCGATGCCGCGGTCATCGTGTGCCCGCAGCCCGAAACCGCGCCCCAGGCAGTGGCGCGGGTCACGGCGTTCTGGAGCGCCCTGGGCGGGCGGGTCAGCGAGCTCGATGCCGATCGGCACGACCGCATCTTTGCCGAGGTTTCGCACTGGCCGCACGCGATGGTGTTCGCGCTGTGCGCGGCGATTGCCCGGGGGCCCTGGGCCGAAGACGCCCTGCGCATGGCCGGCGGTGGCCTGCGCGATACCTCCCGCATCGGTGCGTCTTCGGCCGCACTGTGGGCCGACATCCTGCTCGACAACCGCGAACCGGTGCTCGAGCGCGCGGCTGCCTTCGAGACCGAACTCGCCGCGATACTCGGCGCGCTGCGCGCCGGCGATCGCGACGCGCTGATCGAGCGCTTCGCGCGGGCCAGCGCCTGGCGCAGCCGTCTTCGTGCTACCTGACCTGCCGGCTCGCGGGCCGGGCGCAGGGCGCGCGCGCGGCGCGCCTGGTCAGTTCTCGCTCCAGCGCCGCCGGCCCAGCCTCGCGCGGTAGTTGCGCAGTTCGGCGAGCTCGGCGATCACCTGGAACGGAAATCCGCTGCGGCCGCCGCGCGAGTCGATCATCAGCGAGTCGAGGTACCTGGCAAGGGCCTTGGGCTCGTCCCACAGCGCGGCGATGTGATTGAGGATCCGCGGATACTCGCCGCGCAGCGCGACGAGCCGTATCTCGCTTGGCAGCGTTTGCAGCAGCCGAACCGCATGCAGGCCGAGCAGTTCCTGATTGCCGGCCGCGCGCGGCTTGTCGGTGCGCCGCCTGCCGAAGCGCGGAACAGTGACTGACCCAGCGGGGCCCGCACCGGCCGGCCGCGGGCTGCTGCTGCGTGCGACGGTGGATGCCGCCTGCTTCGAGATTCGCTCGAGCAGATCGTTCACTTGGCGATCGTCGAAGGGATCGGGTTTGGACATGGGCCGGGCCTCCCCGCCCGGTAGAATCGGCGCCATTCTTGGCGGCAGCGCGACCGACAGCGCCCGCCCCACACCGGTCATGCTGCGGCCAGTCGGTCGCGGCGCACAGGAACTTTGTCATGGCTATCGGATTCGACGTCGCGGGCGGCGGCAGACTGGTCGGGCGCCTGCGGGTGCCCGGCGACAAGTCCATCTCGCACCGGGCGATCATGCTCGGCGCGCTGGCCGAGGGCACGACCCGGGTCAGCGGGTTTCTCGAGGGTGCCGACGCCATCTCCACGATGAACGTGTTTCGCGCCCTGGGCGTGGCCATCGAGGGCCCGCATGAGGGCCGGGTGGCGGTGCACGGGGTCGGGCTGCATGGCCTGCGTGCGGCCGCCGGGCCGCTCGACTGCGGCAATGCCGGCACCGCGATGCGGTTGCTGATGGGCCTGCTCGCCGGGCAGCGCTTCGGCTCGGTGCTGATCGGCGACGAGAGCCTCTCGCGGCGACCGATGCGGCGGGTCGCCGAGCCCCTTTCCCGGATGGGCGCGCGCATCGCCACCAGCCCGTCGGGCACGCCGCCGGTGCGCATCGAGCCCTCCGGGGGGCTGCGGGGAATCGACTATCCGATGACGGTTGCCAGCGCCCAGGTGAAGTCGGCCATCCTGCTGGCCGGCCTCTACGCCGAGGGCGAAACCGCCGTCACCGAGCCCGCGCCCACGCGCGACCACACCGAGCGCATGCTCGCGGGCTTCGGCGTCTCGGTGCTGCGCGATGGCGCGCGCGTCGCGCTGCGCGGTGGTCAGGCCCTTCGAGCCACGAGCCTCGATGTGCCCGCCGACATCTCCTCGGCCGCCTTTTTCCTCGTCGGCGCCTCGATCGCGCCGGGCTCCGACGTCGTTCTCGAGCATGTCGGCATGAACCCCACCCGCACCGGCATCATCGACATCCTGCGGCTGATGGGTGCCGACATCGCCGTGCTCGACCCGCGCGAGGTGGGCGGCGAGCCGGTCGCCGATCTGCGGGTGCGCGGCGCGGCGCTGCGCGGCATCGAGGTTCCGCCCGCACTCGTGCCGCTGGCGATCGACGAGTTTCCCGCGCTGTTCGTGGCCGCCGCCTGCGCCCAGGGCCGCACCGTGGTCACCGGCGCCGAGGAGCTGCGCGTGAAGGAGTCCGACCGGATCGCGGCGATGGCCGATGGCCTGGCCGCCGTCGGGCTGCCGGTGCAGCCCACCGCCGACGGCATGATCGTCGAGGGGCGCGGCGGCGAGGCGCTGCCCTTTGCCGGGGGCACGGTCGAGTCGCTGGGCGACCACCGGATCGCGATGGCCATGGCGATCGCGGCGCTGCGCTCGCGCGCCCCGATCCGGGTGCGCGATACCGGCAACGTCGCCACCTCCTTCCCCGGTTTCACGGCGCTGGCCGCCGCCGCCGGGCTGGGCATCGCCCAGGTCGATCTGGCCTGAGCCGATGGGGTCCGACGCGCCCGTCATCGCGATCGACGGACCGACCGCCTCGGGCAAGGGCACGATCGCCGAGGGCGTGGCCCGGGCGCTGGGCTGGCACGTGCTCGACTCCGGCGCGCTGTACCGGCTGCTCGCGCAGCAGGCGCTCGCCCGCGGCGTCGATCTGGCCGACGGGCAGGCGCTCGCGGCGCTCGCCGACGCCTTGCCGGTGCGCCATGGCGCCGACGGGCTGCTGCTCGACGGCCGCCCGGTCGGCGACGAGATCCGCCAGGAAGCCGTCGGTGTGGCGGCCTCGCGCATCGCCGCGCTGCAGCCGGTGCGCGCCAGCCTGCTCGCGCTGCAACGACGCGCCCGCCGCGCGCCGGGCCTGGTTGCCGACGGCCGCGACATGGGCACGGTGGTGTTTCCGCAGGCGGCACTCAAGGTGTTCCTGACGGCCAGCGCCGAGTCGCGCGCGGAGCGCCGCCTTAAGCAGTTGATCGCAAAGGGCTTTTCTGCTAACCTTGCCGACCTTCTGCGAGACCTGCAGGAACGTGACGCGCGCGATGCCTCGCGCGAGCACGCGCCGCTGCGGGCCGCGGAAGGCGCGGTGACCATCGATTCCACCCTGCTCGACATTCCTCAGACCGTCGAGCGCGTGCTGGAGGCGTGGCATCGCAGGGCTGGCTGAGCCTGCCGGCCGGAAGCTTCCGGCCGTCGTCCCTGCCGCTCGTTCCAGGGTGTCCGCGTCTGCCTCCACGGCTGACTGCGCGGGTTTCGCCGTCGGTGTCCGACGCCGGTTTCCACGCAGGCCGCCAACCGGCATGCCGCGGGCTTTCGTCAACTCCGCCGGCTGCTGTCTTTCCGGGCTCGCACGCCCCGAATCCTCTCCGAAACCGCAAGCCGGCGCGCACCTCCCCATCTGGAAATCAATTGAGTACTGCAACGATCGCCAACCCCGCCCCCGAAAGCTTCGCCGCGCTTTTCGAGGAGTCGCTGTCGCGCAAGGAAATGCGCGCCGGTGAGGTCATCACCGCCGAGGTGGTACGCATCGACCACAACTTCGTGGTCGTCAATGCCGGTCTGAAGTCCGAGAGCTACATCGACATCTCCGAGTTCCACAACGACCGTGGCGAACTCGATGTCGCCGAAGGTGATTTCGTCTCGGTCGCCATCGACTCGCTCGAGAACGGCTATGGCGAGACCCGGCTGTCGCGCGACCGCGCCAAGCGGCTGGCGGCCTGGATCAACCTCGAGAAGGCGCTGGACACCGGCGATCTCGTCACCGGCACCATCACCGGCAAGGTCAAGGGCGGCCTCACGGTCATGACCAACGGCATCCGTGCGTTCCTGCCGGGTTCGCTGATCGACACCCGCCCCGTCAAGGACACCGGTCCCTACGAGGGCAAGACCCTCGAGTTCCGTGTCATCAAGCTCGATCGCAAACGCAACAACGTCGTGCTGTCGCGGCGCGCGGTCATCGAACTCACCCAGGGCGAGGAGCGTGCGAAGCTGCTCGAGACCCTGCACGAGGGCGCGATCGTCAAGGGCGTGGTCAAGAACATCACCGACTACGGCGCGTTCATCGACCTCGGCGGCATCGACGGTCTGCTGCACATCACCGACATGGCCTGGCGCCGCGTGCGGCACCCCTCGGAGGTGCTGGCCGTCGGCCAGGAAGTCACCGCCAAGGTCCTCAAGTTCGACCAGGAAAAGAACCGCGTCTCGCTCGGCGTCAAGCAGCTCGGCGACGACCCCTGGATCGGCATCGGCCGGCGCTACCCGCAGGGCACGCGCATGTTCGGCAAGGTCACCAACATCACCGACTACGGCGCGTTCGTCGAGATCGAGCCCGGCATCGAGGGTCTGGTGCACGTGTCCGAGATGGACTGGACCAACAAGAACGTCAACCCCGGCAAGGTCGTATCGCTGAACGACGAGGTCGAGGTGATGGTGCTCGAGATCGACGAGGACCGCCGCCGCATCTCCCTGGGCATGAAGCAGTGCAAGCCCAACCCCTGGGAAGAGTTCTCCGACAACTACCGCAAGAACGACAAGGTTCGCGGCACGATCAAGTCGATCACCGACTTCGGCGTGTTCATCGGGCTGCCCGGCGGCATCGACGGCCTGGTGCACCTGTCCGATCTCTCCTGGAACAAGTCGGGCGAGGAGGCGGTGCGCGAGTTCAAGAAGGGCGACGAGGTCGAGGCCATGGTTCTGGCCATCGACACCGAGCGCGAGCGCATCTCGCTGGGCATCAAGCAGCTCGAGGGCGATCCCTTCACCAACTACGCCGGCGTGCACGAGAAGGGCAGCCTGGTGCGTGGCGTCGTGAAGAGCGTCGAGCCGCGCGGCGCGGTGATCGACCTGGGCAACGACATCGAGGGCTACCTGCGGGCGTCCGAGCTGTCGCGCGACCGTGTCGAGGACGCTCGCAACGTGCTCAAGGAAGGCGAGCAGGTCGATGCGATGGTCATCAACGTCGATCGCAAGACGCGTTCGATCAGCCTGTCGATCAAGGCCAAGGACAACGTCGAGACCGCCGAGGCGATGCAGCGCATTGCCGCCGAAAGCTCGGCCGTGTCCGGGACGACCAACCTCGGCGCGCTGCTGCGCGCGAAGCTGGACAGCCAGAAGGACCAGTGATCGGCGCCTGACGCCGACACCAAGCGACGGCAGGCCATGAGCGAGGATCTTCTCGACGAGCGTGGGGACGACGGCGTCCCCACGATGACGAAATCCGAGCTCATCGGCCGGCTGGCCGAGCGCTATCCGCAGCTGGTGGCGAAGGATGCCGAGTTCGCCGTGCGCACCATCCTCGATGCCATGGCGCGCACGCTGGCCGACGGCCACCGGATCGAGATCCGCGGATTCGGCAGCTTCTCGCTGTCGCACCGGCCGCCGCGCATCGGTCGCAACCCGAAGTCCGGCGAGCGGGTGCTGGTGCCCGAGAAGCGGGTGCCGCACTTCAAGCCGGGCAAGGAACTGCGCGAGCGCGTCGACGCGGCGATCCGGACGGACCCCGCGTCCGAATGAGAGTCCTGGCCTGGCTCGTCCGCGTGGCGCTGTTTCTCGCCGCGCTGGGCTTTGCCCTTTCCAACACCGCCATCACCGAGCTGCGCTTCTTCGGCGTCGACCTCGTGGGGCGCGCGCCGCTCGTCGTCTTCCTGCTGGGCTTTTTCGTCGCCGGCGTTGCCCTGGGTATTGCGGGCGTCGTGCCCACGCTGTTTCGTCAGCGTCGCGAGCTCGGCCGGCTGCGCCGCGAACTGCAAGGCGCTGCGCGACCCGTCTCGGCGCCCGCGGCCGATCTCCCGGTCGAGGGCGGCCCGCCCGCCGGCATCCCCTGAGAGCGCAGCTTCCGAGCGCCGCTCCGATGGAATTCGAGACCTGGTGGCTGCTAGCCATCCCGCTGTTCTTCGGGCTGGGCTGGCTCGCTGCGCGCCTCGATGCGCGACAGGCGCCCCGCTCGGCGGGCGGCCTGCCCGATGCCTACTTCCGCGGCCTCAACTTCCTGCTCAACGAGCAGCCCGACAAGGCGATCGACGCCTTCCTCGACGTGGTGCGCCTCGACCCGGAAACGATCGAGCTGCACTTCGCGCTGGGCAGCCTGTTTCGCCGCCGCGGCGAGACCGAGCGCGCGATCCGGGTGCACCAGAACCTGGCCGAGCGCTCCGACCTGCCGCCCGCGCAGCGCGAGCACGCGGTCTTCGAGGTGGGCCAGGACTTCCTGCGCGCTGGTCTGCTCGACCGGGCCGAGGATGCATTCACACGCCTCGAAGGCTCGCGCTACGCGTCGGCGGCGCTGCGTCACCGGCTGGCGATCGCCCAGCAGGTGCGCGACTGGCCGCTCGCGATCGGGCTGGCCGAGCGCCTGGGCCGCGAGGCCGACGGATCACTCGGCCGCGAGATCGCGCACTTCCATTGCGAGATGGCGGCCGCCGCGCTTGCCGGCAACGCCGCCGACCGCACCGAGGTTGCCGCGCGCGCGCTCGAGGCAGCCCGCCGGGCCGACGCCGATCATCCGCGCGCCTGGGTGCTGCGCGGCGAGCTGGCGCTGGCCGATGGCGATCCGGCCGCCGCCATCGGACACTGGAGCCCGGTGCTCGAGCGGCATGCCGCCCATGCGGCGCGCGTGGCCCGCGGCTGGCTGCAGGCGCACGACGCCCTGGGACGCAGCGCCGAGGGGCTGGCGGCTCTCGAGCGCGCGCA
>JBILUW010000046.1:0-19183 GCA_044370795.1 Burkholderiaceae bacterium | reverse complement strand
GGGTGTGGTTTCCGGGGGGGGGGGTTTGGACCCCGCGCCGGCGGGGCGCCCCCGCCGCGGCCGGGTGTCCGATGGTAGCAGCGCCGGAATGCTATACTTTTCCGATGCGCGCCGTTTTCGGCCTCCCACGATCCATCAGCGCACTGGTTGGCATGGCCATCCTGATGGCAGCGCTGCTACCGGCATTTTCGGCAGCGCAGCGCGCGCAAAGCGCGCCCTGGCTGGTGATCTGCTCCAGCCACAACCCGCTCACCACCGCGGCCTCGCGCGCCTCCAGTCCCGCCGGCGAAGACGACGTCGTCGGCGCGCACTGCCCGCTCTGCTGTCTGAACCCGATCGCGCTGGCGCCCCCGCCGGCGCCTGGTTCGCCGGTGGCACCCGACACCCTCGGCATCGGCCCACCGCCGCGTTTCCTGCACGCCGGCCAGCCGCTGTTTGCCTGGGCTGCCCGCTACTCCCGAGGCCCGCCCGTCTTCTCCTGACGCGACCCTTGGCCGGCGTCGCGGGCACCTGCCTGCACGTGCGGCCTCGCGATCGCAAGCGCACCCCGAATGCCCGCGCGGCGCGTCCGCCAGCGGCCGCTCCGGCCTGCCGGCAGCGTGCGCTCGCAAGGGCCCGTGCTCACCGCCCCGGCGCCTCGATGGCCGACGACCATCCGCGACGCGGGGTGGCCCAGGAGAGAACCACCCATGTCGACGCAACACCGCGCGCCGCCCCGCAACGGCGCCCCCAGGCGCCCAACCTGGCTGCTGGCCACCATGCTGGTCATGACCGCTGGCCCACTCGCACCCACGGCAGCCCGAGCACAGGCCGGGCCGCAGCCCCAGGTGTCGGGCGCGCCCGACGTCCGCGGCACCGTCCAGTCCTTCGACGATGAACGCCTGCCGCCGGTCACCGTGACGGCCACCCGCGATGCCCGGCGCCTGCTGGAGACCCCCGCCGCGGTGGGCATCGTGAGCGGCCGCACCATCCGCGACACTGCCCCGGCGCATCCGCAGCAGCTGCTCGGCCAGGTGCCGGGTGTCGCGGTAGCCGTGACCAACGGCGAGGGCCACACCACCGCCATCCGGCAGGGCTTCACCACCGCGCCGCTCTATCTGTTCCTGGAGGACGGGCTGCCGATCCGGGCCACCGGCTTCTTCAACCACAACGCGCTGTACGAGATCAACCTGCCGATGGCCGGGCGTGTCGAGGTGATCCGGGGTCCGGGCAGCGCGCTCTACGGTTCGGATGCGATCGGCGGCATCGTGAACGTGCTCACCGGCGCCCCAGCGGCGCAGGCGGGCATCCGGGCACATGCCGAGGCCGGCAGCTTCGGCTGGCGCCGGCTGCTCGCCCAGGCCGACAGCGGCGAAGGGCAGTACGGCGCGCTGCGCGCCGACCTCAATCTCACCCGTACCGACGGCTGGCGCGAACGCACCGCCTACGATCGCAGCGGCGGCACGCTGCGCTGGGACGCGGCAGACGTTGCTGGCGGGCAGGCCCGCACGGTGCTCGCCTTCTCGCGCATCGACCAGCAGACCGGCGCGAACTCGCCCCTGCCCGAGGCCGACTACCGATCCGACCCCCGACGCAACAACTTTCCGATCGCCTATCGGAAGGTTGATGCCCTGCGGCTTTCCAGCGCATGGTCGCGCGGCCTGGGCGAAGGCACGCTGACGGTCACGCCCTACCTGCGCGACAACGCGATGGAACTCCTGGCGTCATTCAGCCTGGCATCCGACCCGAACCTGACCATCACGCAGAACCAGTCGTGGGGCGTCACGAGCCAGTGGCGCCGCGACTGGGCCGGACCCGGGCGCGCGCGCCTGATCGCAGGGCTCGATCTCGAATGGAGCCCTGGCAGCCATCGCGAGAATCGGCTTGCCGTCACGACCACCGGCGCCGGCGCCTCGCGGGTGTACACGGCCTACACGGTGGGCACGCGCATCTTCGACTACAAGGTCGACTTCCGGACGATCTCGCCTTACCTGCACGCCGAGTACTCACCGCTGCCGGCGCTGCGCGTGGTCGCCGGCCTGCGTCATGACCGGCTCGACTACAGCAGTCGCAACAACCTCGGTCCCGCGCCGATACTCGACCCGGCGAGCGGGCGCTGGTACGGACAGGCCGCTGACAGCGCGGTTGCCTTCGAGCGCCTGAGCCCCAAGCTGGGCGCCACCTGGGCGCTGGCACCCAGGGTCAGCGCCTGGGCGGCCTGGAATCACGGTTTCCGGGTTCCCTCACAGAGCCAGCTCTTTCGGCCGGCCGTCGCCGCCAGCCCGACCGAGGCGCAGCAGCGCGCCGATCTCGCCCTCGGGCTGCGCCCGATCCGCGCCGAGCAGGCCGAGGTCGGGCTGCGGGGCAGGCTGGGCGCCATGGACTTCGAGCTGGCCGCCTTCGACCTCGTCAAGCGCGACGACCTGGTGAGCCAGCGCGATCCGGCCACCAACCTGTCGGTGCCCGTGAATGCCGGCCGCACGCGCCACCGCGGCGTCGAACTGGGGCTGGGCGTGCGCCTCAGCCCGACCGTGCGCCTCGATGCCGCGCTCTCCCATGCGACCCATCGCTACGCGCAATGGCAGACCGCCAGCGCCGACTTCAGCGGCCGCGAGATCGAAGCCGCGCCGCGCTCGCTGGGCAATCTGCGGCTGGGCTGGGCGCCGCGCCCCGGTGCGCTGGTGCAACTCGAGTGGGTGCATCTGGGCGCCTACTGGCTCGAGGCCTCCAATGCGAGCGCCTGGCCCCGCTACCCGGGGCACAACCTCGTCAACGCGCGGCTGGCCTGGCCGGTGACACCCTCGGTGTCGGTGTTCGCGCGGGTCCTCAACCTGGCCGATCGGCGCTACGCCGACAGCGCCTCGGTGTCGTCGAACACCGCGGTCTACTCCCCCGGCCTGCCGCGCAGCGCCTACGTCGGCGCCGAGGTGCGCTGGTGAGCCCGCTGTCCTCGTGCGCCCTCCCCCGGAGCGCAGGCTCGATCGCCGCGCTGCAGCGCCGGGTGCTGCGGCGCTGCGGCGCGGCACTGCTGGCGTGCGCGATCGCGGCCGCCGGCTCATGGGCTGACCCGGCGGCCGCGGCAGCCGCCCGTCGCGCCCAGCCGCCGCTGGCAACCGGCGCCGCGACCGACGCGCAGGGCCGGGTCTGGGCGGTCACGCTCGACGCGCCCGGGCGCCTGTGCGTGCGGCACACCGTCGATCTCGGCGCGAACTGGAGCGCCCCGCAGTGCCCCGACATCGGCGCCGACCCGGTCTCGGTCAGCGGCGACAGCCGACCCAAGATCGCCTTCAGCGGCGATGGACGGCAGGCGGCCATCGCCTACACGAAGCCGCTCTCGCGACCCTACACCGGCGAGGTGCGAATGCTGCGCTCGGACGACGGCGGGCGCAGCTGGTCGGCGCCCTTCACGGTCCACGCCGACCGCCAGACGATCGCCCATCGTTTCGAGGCGATCGTCTTCGACGCCGCAGGCAACCTGCACGTCTGGTGGATCGACAAGCGCGACGTCGAGGGCACCCGCGAACCCGGAGCGTCGGTCTTTCGCAGCGTCGCCCTTGCCGGGCAGTCGACGTTCGGCCCCGACACCCGCGTTGCCCGCCGCAGTTGCGAGTGCTGTCGGATCGCACTGGTGGCCGACGGCGAGGCGGGCGTGGCGGCCCTGTGGCGCCATGTCTTCGAGGGCAGCCAGCGCGACCATGCCTTCGCGCGCGCCGGCGCATCGCTCACCGAGGCCGTCACCCCCACGCGGGCCACCTTCGACCGCTGGCGCATCGAGGCCTGTCCCCACCACGGCCCGGGCCTTGCCCGGGCTGCGGGCGGCGGCTATCACGCGGTGTGGTTCGGCGAGCGTGACGGCGAGGCCAGCGCACGCTACGCGCGTCTCGACGCCCGGGGCAACCCTCAGGGCAAGGCTCGAGCGCTGCCCGACCCGCAGGCCGAGCACGCTGACGTCGGTGCACTCGGATCGCGGGTAGCGATTGCCTGGCGCAGCTTCGACGGGCATCGCACGCGCCTGCGGGCGTGGCTGTCGATCGATGACGGCGCAACCTTCACGCTGCGCGAGATCGCCAGCACCGAAGGGGCGGGCGATCACCCGAAGCTGCTCGTGTCCGGCGGGCGAATTCTGGTGGTGTGGCGCACCGACACGGAGATCAGGATTGAGCGTCTCGACGACTGACAGCCGCCGCCAACCGGCCGGGGCCCGCGCATCGCGCCGCCGCATGCTTTGCGCCGCCTGCGCTGCCGCCCTCGGGCTGCAACCCGGGCGGCCGGGCCGCACGCAGCCTGCCCAATCCTCGGGCGGACCGCCGGTGGAGCTGCTCGCCGCCGCCACCTGGCAGCGACTGCGCGAAAGTCTCCCACGCCCTGCGATCGTGGTGTTCACCGCGACCTGGTGCCCGCACTGCCCGGCCGTGCTCGCCGATCTGACCGCCGTCGCGCGCGTCCGGGCCGCCCCACTGGTCGCCGTGGTGCTCGACGGCGCCGCTGTCGCGGGGCTGAGCAGCGCCCTTCCCTATCGGCACGCCGACCGACTGTTCGTGGTCGAAGGCGACGAAACCGCGCTGCGGCACGCGGTCGATCCGCGCTGGCGCGGCGTGCTGCCCTACGTCGCGCTGCTGGGCGCCGACGGATCGGCGCCGGTGTTCGTCGCCGGAATGCCATCGGTCGGGCTGCTCTCGCGCTGGGCCGCGCGCCACTCGTCGCCCAGCAGCTCGGGGTCGTCGTAGGCCTGCACGGCCGCGAAGTGGGCCGCGAAAGCGTCGCGCAGCAGCAGGCTGGCCATCCCGCGGGCCAGCCGCTGTGCGCCCTCGCTGATGGCGGGGATGTCGCCGGCGAGCGCGCCGTGCGTCATGAGCGCCGGATAGCAGAAGCAGTGCACGCGCGACAGGCCCGGGCAGGCGCCGGGGCTGCGCTCGACGAACTCGAAGGCGGGGCCCAGGTCCGGCATGCCGGCGAGTTCCTCGTCGGCATCGTCGGCCGGCGGGCTGTAGCGATCCGCCCAGAGCCGGATGGCCGGTGCGATCGCGGCAAGTTCGGGGCGCCGCGCGAAGTCGCTGCGAAAGCCGGTTGCAAACAGCACCACGTCGGCCTCGAAACGGCCCACCGGCGTCTCGAGCCAGGCGCCCGACACCCCGTGGCCCGCGGCGAGCACCGGCGCGCCCAGAAAGAAACGCGCATTGGCGTGACGCGAAACCCGCAGCGTGCTGCCGCGCGGCGGCGGCACCTGCACCCGATTGAAGTAGCGGCGCAGCCGCCACCTGGATTCGTCGGGAAGGTCGATGTAGCCGTGGACCATGCCGGGGTAGCCCGCGCCCTTGGTCTTGTTGACCAGCGGCATCACCGCGCGCCGGATCAGCAGGTCGACGCCAGTGGCGCCTGCCTCCAGCGCGGTGGCCGCGCAGTCCATCGCCGATGCGCTGCCGCCGATCACGATCACGCGGCGCCCTCGCAGCCAGGCGGGGTCGAAGGCATCCGACGAATGCGCCCACGTGCTGCGATCGAGCGCTGCGGCAAACTCGGGCACGGCAGGCCCGCCCAGGCCATCGCGGCCGCTGGCGAGCACCACGCGGGAAAAGCGTTCGTTCCAGTGGCGCGAGCCGTCGGTCAGGGCCAGTTCGACGCCGGCTTCGTCCGGCAGCGGCCGCACGGCGCTCACCTCGAGGCCATTGCGCACCTCGATGCCCGTCACGCGCCGGAACCAGCGCAGATAGTCCATCCACATCGGGCGCGGGATCTTGTCGAGCGCCTGCCAGGCGGCCTCGCCGTGGATGGCCTCGAACCACGCGCGAAAGGTGAGCGCGGGCAGGCCCAGGGCCGGCCCGGTGAGGTGCTTGGGCGAGCGCAGGGTTTCCATGCGCGCGGTGGTCACCCAGGGCCCCTCGTAGCCCTCGGGCGCGCGATCGAAGCACACGGCGCGGATGCCGGCCAGGCGCAAGGCGGCCGCTGCCGTGATGCCCGCCATCCCGGCGCCGACGATGGCAACGTCGTGCGTCGCCGCCGCCTGACCGGGGGCCGGCAGCACCCAGGGGCGGGCCGGCAGCTCCAGCCAGGCGAGGTCCTGCGCGAGCCGCGCCTCGAGGGCAGCCAGCCCGGGGCAGCCCGGCGCAGAGGAGGCATGCATCGGTGAGGCGTTCATGGGTGCGACCCCGGCGGCGGATCTTCGTGCCGCGCAAGGGTGGCCGGCCATGGCCAGCCGAGCATCTCGGCAAGGCGCCGCGCCACCCAGCCGGCCTCGGCGGGCGTTACGCCAGCGTCCGGTTGCAGCAGACCACCATGGACCCGCTCCAGCACATCGGCCTCGGTGATGCCCAGGTCGTGGAGCATGGCGCGCGCCGTCTCGACGCAGGCCGCGGCGAGATCCTCGCAGAATTCGTGGCGCCGGGCGATCCGGACGCCTTCACCCGGCACGACTCGCATGCGGGGTCCGGAGTACAGTGCCAGGAAAGATGCCGGCACGGGCATCGACTGATCTTCATCCATCGCCGGCATGATGCCGCAGCCTCACGCCTCACGGAAATCGCATCCATCATGTCGACCGTTCCATCACCCGGCAGACGGCGTGTCACGACAGCCGCAGCGTTGCTCGCCCCTGCCCTGCTGAGCCTGCCCAACGGAGCCCGCGCGCAACGCACCGACGCGCCGCTGATACTCGGCGTGATCCCCAACGTCAGCGCGCGCATCATCCTTGCTGCCTACCAGCCGATGCGCGCCCACCTCGAGCGCGAACTCGGACGGCGGGTCGAGGTTGCCACCGCGCCCGATTTCCGCGGGTTCGCCGAGCGGGCGCTGCGCGGCGAGTACCGGGTGCTCGTCACGGCGCCCAACGTCGGCCGGGTGCTGCAGGCCGATGCCGGGTGGGAGCCGATCGCGATCTACGAGCCGCAGATTCCGGCCATTCTGGTGGCCGGCGCCGACAACCCGCTCGATACGGCAAGTCAGATCCGCGGCCGCGCGCTGGCCCTGGCCAATCCCCAGTCGCTGGTCGCGCTCGTCGGACTGCAGTGGCTGCGCAACCAGGGGCTGCAGGCCGGCACCGACTTCCGGATCGCGCTGGCCGCGAACGACGACAGCCTGGGCGCCGTGCTGCGCAGCGGCGAAGCCCCGCTCGCAGTGATGAGCCTGGGCGAGTTCCGGTCCAAGCCCGAGGAGATGCGCCAGCGCCTGCGCATCGTCACCGAGATTGCCAGGGTGCCCGGCTTCCTGGTCATGACCGCGCAGGACTACGACGAGGCCGAGCGCCGGCGCCTGCGCGCGCTGCTGCTGGCATTTCCGCGCACCGACGAGGGCCGCCAGTTTCTGGCCCTGTCGGGCTTCACCGGCATCCGGGAGGTGACCGACGCCGATCTGCGTTTCCTGGATGCCTACGTCGACGTGACACGGCGCGGCCTCGGACTCGGCCGCTGAGCCCCCCGAGCGCACCCGGCATGATCTGGCCGACCTGCGGATTTCGCGCCAGGCTGATCCTCATCGGCGTGGGTCTGCAGGTTCTGGCGGTGGTATCGATGGCCGCGGTCACTTCCCGACTGGTGGAGCGGCACCTCGGTGAGGCGCTGCAGGCACGGGCTGCCGAACTCGCCCCCCTCATGAATGCCGCGCTCGCCGCGCCCATGGCGCAGCGCGACTACGCCTCGGTCGCGGCGATCGTGCGCGAAAGCCTGCTCACCCGCGATATCGGCTACCTGCGGGTCTGCGACAGCGAAGGCCGCGAGGTCGCCGCGGGCGGGCGCAACTCGGCTGCCAGGCCTGCGGGGGCGGGCGCGGCCGCGATTCCGCCCGACTCGATCCGGGTCTTCGACGTGGGCCTGTGGCTCAGCGGGCAGCGCCTGGGCGAGGTCAAGGTGGGCCTGTCGCCCGATGCGATCGAGGCCACCCGCGCCGCGATCGTCAGCCGGATCACGCTGATCGGCGCGGGGCTGCTGCTCGCCTCCTCGCTGATGCTCGGGCTGCTGGGGTATGCAACCACCAGGCCGCTCAACCGGCTGGTGCAGGCAAGCCGCGAGATCAGTGCCGGACGCTACGAGGCCGATCTCTCGACCACCCGGCGCGACGAGATCGGCGTGCTGATGAACGCCTACGATCACATGAACCGCGAGGTGCGCCGCACGGTGCGTGAACTCACCGAAAGCCACGCGCTCGAGCGCCGCTACCTCGAGCAGGCCCGCGCCGGACGCGCGCAGGCCGAAGTCCTGCAGGAACGGGCCGAGGCGGCCAACCGCGCCAAGAGCGAGTTCCTCGCCAACGTCAGCCACGAGATCCGCACGCCGATGAACGCCATCCTGGGGTTTGCCGCGCTGGCCCGCGAAAGCGCCCTCGACGAGCGCCAGCGCCACTACCTCGGGAAGGTCGAGACGGGCACGCGCACGCTGCTGCGCGTGCTGGACGATGTCCTCGACTACGCCAAGATCGAGGCCGGACGCGTCGAACTCGAGAGCGTGGCCTTCGATCCGGGCGAGGTGCTTGCCGAGGTCGGCGAACTGTTCGCCGGCCAGGCGGCCTTGCGCGGTGTCAGCCTCGATGTCGTGATCGACGGCAAGCTGCCCGCGGCCCTGCTGGGCGATCCTCTGCGCGTGCGACAGATCCTGGTCAATCTCGCGAGCAACGCCGTGAAGTTCACCGAACGCGGCAGCGTTTGCCTGCGCGCCCGGTACGACGCCGGAAGCGGGAGCGCCGCGCGCTGGATCGTCGAGGTCGAAGACACCGGCATCGGCATGACCGAGGCCCAGATGCAGCGGGTGTTCGCACCCTTCACGCAGGCCGACGGCTCGATCACTCGCCGGTTCGGCGGAACGGGGCTGGGACTGTCGATTGCCCAACAGCTCGCCGAACAGATGGGTGGCGACCTCACTGTGCGCAGCCGACCTCACATGGGCACGACCTTCGAGCTGTCGCTGCCCCTGCCGGCGCAGCAGGCCGGCGGTGCTGGCCACGACGGCCACGACGGCCATGTCGCCCCGGCTGCAGCCCGGGCTCCGATCCCGGCGCCGGCAGCAGCCTCTTGCCCTGCACCCTTGCCCGCCGCTCGCATAAACGATGCGCCCGCGCCCGCGCCGCTGCCCGACGGCGCGCAGCGCGAGCGTCTCGCGCAACTGGTGCAAGAGTTGGCACGCAGGCTCGAGGAGCGTCGGCTCGATGCCCGCGACCCCATCGACGAGATCGCGGCCATGCTGGCGGGCACCGGCTGGCAGTTGCGATTCTCGCCGGTCGCGCAGGCGGTCGGCGCGCTCGAATTCCCGGCCGCGGCCCTCGAACTGCGCGCCTTCGCCCAGGCACTCGGCCTCTAGAATCCCTCGTCCCGTGACCGATCTCCCCGACATCCTGATCATCGACGATCTGCGCGACAACATCACGCTGCTCGGCGCGTCGCTCGCAGGCACCGCGCGCGTGCGCTTCGCCCTCGATGGCGCCGAAGGCCTGGCGCTTGCGCGCCGCGCGCGCCCGGACCTGATCCTCCTCGACCTGATGATGCCGGGCCTCGACGGCTTCGCGGTCTGCGAGGCCCTGCAGAGCGATCCGGCACTGCACGACATCCCCGTGATCGTGATCACCGCCCGCACCGACCCCGAGAGCGAGGCGCGGGCCCTGACCGTCGGTGCTCGCGACTTCCTCCGCAAGCCGATCAGCCCGCCGGTGGTGCGCGCCAGGGTCGGCACCCACCTTGCCCTCGCGCGGCGCGAGGCCCAGCTCGGCGCACTCAACGCCGAGCTCGAACTGCGCATCGCCGAGCGCACGCGCCAGCTCGAGCAGGCGGCGCAGCGCGCGCTCGAGGCCACGCAGGCGAAAAGCGAATTCCTCGCCAACATGAGCCACGAGTTGCGCACCCCGCTTGCCGCGGTGATCAGCCTCGCGCGTCTGGGCATGCGTGACGCCAGCAAGGCGGGGCTCGCACCGGGTCGCTACCCGCGGATACTCGAGGCCGCCGAGCACCTGCTCGGGGTGGTCGACGACGTGCTCGACTTCTCCAAGATGGAAGCGCGCAAGCTCGCCATCGAGAAAGCGCCCTTCGAGCTCGCGAAGGTGCTTGCGGCCTCGATGGCACTCGTCGAGCATGCGGCGGCGGCGAAGTCGCTTCGGCTCGAAACCGCGATCGATCCGCTGCTGCCGCGATGGCTGATCGGCGACGCCAGGCGGCTCCAGCAGATCCTCGTCAATCTGCTGGGCAACGCGGTGAAGTTCACCGACCGCGGAGCGGTCACGCTGCACGCCCGGCCGCACCCGGAAGGCATCGCGCTCGCCGTGACCGACACCGGCATCGGGCTGAGCCAGGCCGAGCTGGCCAGGCTGTTCTCGCCGTTCACGCAGGCCGATGGCGCAACCAGCCGGCGCTACGGGGGCACCGGTCTGGGCCTGGTCATCAGCCAGAACCTTGCCGGCCTGATGGACGGGCGCATCGACGTGCGCAGCCAGTCCGGCCATGGCAGCACATTCACGCTGCTGGTTCCGCTGCGCGCCGCGCCAGAGCCGATGCCGGCTGCCGGCGAGCCGCTCGCCGCGCCGGCAGGCGACCAGACGACCCGCCTGAAGGGGTTGCGCCTGCTGGTCGCCGAGGACGGCGAGCTGAACCGCTTCCTGATCGAGCAGATGCTCACCCATGAGGGCGCGAGCGTGCGCTTCGCGAACGACGGTCAGCAGGCGGTACAGGCCGTGCGCGAGGCCGACGGCACCATCGATGCCGTGCTCATGGACATCCAGATGCCGGTGCTGGACGGCATTGCCGCGACCGCCCGGATCCGCGACTTCGCACCGTCCTTGCCCATCGTCGCGCTGACCGCCCACGCGCTGCCCCAGGAACGCGAGCGCTGCCTGGCCGCCGGCATGAACGGGCACCTGACCAAGCCGCTCGACGCCGACGAACTCTCGGCAGTCCTGCGCCGCCTGTGCGGCCGGCCTCCCGAGCCGCGCGGCCTGACGCCCGCGGATGCCGGCGCCAGCGTCGGGATCCCGCCCGAACCATCGGCTGCCTGATCGACAGGGGCGCTTCCGAGACGCCACGGCCGCGCCGGCGTCCGCAGGCCGCGGCAATGTTGCGATGATCGCGCTGCCGCAACCGGCCCGCGCACTCGCCCGTCGTGTTGTGGCAAGCCACGGCGCACCGCCGAACGAGGAGAGAACATCATGCACAAGACCATTCTGGCCCTGGCAGCGGCCGGCGCCCTGGCGATCGCCGGGGCGGCCCACGCGCAAAAGCGGTACGACCCGGGGGCAAGCGACACCGAGATCAAGCTCGGCCAGACGATGCCCTACAGCGGACCCGCATCGGCCTACGGCTCACTGGGCCGCACCCAGGTCGCCTACTTCAGGATGGTCAACGAACAGGGCGGCATCAACGGCCGCAGGATCAACCTGATCAGCCTCGACGACGGCTACAGCCCGGCCAAGACGCTGGAGTCGACCCGCCGGCTGGTCGAACAGGACGAGGTGCTGCTCATCACCGGCAGCGTGGGCACACCCACCAACTCGGCGATCCACACGTATCTCAATCAGAAGAAGGTCCCGCACCTGTTCATCAACACTGGCGCGGGCAAGTGGAACGATCCGAAGAACTTTCCCTGGACGATGGGCTGGGCGCCCACCTATCCGCTCGAGGGCCGGGTGTTCGCCGAGCACATCCTGCGCACGAAGCCCAACGCGAAGATCGGCATCCTTTTCCAGAACGACGACTTCGGCAAGGATTACGTTCGCGGCTTGCGCGAGCGCCTGGGCGACAGGGCCAAGGCACTCATCGTGTCGGAGGTGTCGTACGAAGTCACCGACCCCACCGTGGACACCCAGGTGCTCACGCTGAAGGCCTCGGGCGCCGACGTGCTGATCAACGCCGCCTCGCCCAAGTTCGCCGCGCAGGCGATCCGGCGCGTGGCCGAGTCGGGCTGGAAGCCGGTGCAGTACATCACCACGGTCTCGACCACCATCGGCACGGTGCTGCAACCGGCGGGCCTCGACCGCGCGACGGGTCTGATCACGACGCAGTACATGAAGGACCCCACCGACAAGCAGTGGGACGCCGACGCCGCGATCGTCAACTACAAGGCCTTCATGCGCAAATACTGCAGCGGCTGCGACATCGGCGACCCGCTCAACCTGCAGGCCTACGCCGCGGCGCAGACCATGGCCCACGTACTGCGGGCGGCTGGCGACAACCTCACGCGGGAGAACATCCTGCGCATCGCCTCCAACCTCAAGGACCTGAAGGTCGACGGCCCCCTGCCGGGTCTGCTGATCGCGACCCAGCCCAACGACTACGGCCCGCTGTCCACCGTGGTGCTGTCGCGCTTCGACGGCCAGAAGTGGGTGAACTTCGGCGAACCGATCTCGGGCAACAAGTGAGCAAGCGCCTCAGGCCGCCAGCCTGAGGATCTCCAGCAGGTCGGCGGCGCCGCCGACCTTGCGCGGATTGGTCGCGATCGGCCCGGTGCCGTCATACATCGCGGCCAACCGTTCGAAGCGGTCGGGGCCCACGCCCACGCCCGAAAGGCGCGTGGGCAGACCGGCCCGGGCAAACAGCCGCTCGACGTGATCGGCCAGCGGCACCTGCGCGTCGAGCCCGACCCGTTCGCAGAATGCCTGCTGGCGCTCGCGGTTGACCGCGGTGTTCCAGCGCAGCACGGCGGGGAGCATCACGCAAGACGTGAGCCCGTGCGGGACGTTGAAGCCGCCGCCCAGCAGATAGCCGATGCCGTGCGAGGCGCCGTGGAACACGCCGCCCCCGCGGCCCTGGATCGAGAGCCAGGCCGCGGCCTGGGCGTCGGAGCGCGCCGTCAGATCCGAAGGATCGTCGTGCATGCGCGGCAGCGCCGACCACATGCGCCGGGCTGCCTCGATCGCGGTGGCGTCGCTGATCGGCGAGGCGTTGATCGCGCAGAACCCCTCCACCGAGTGATCGACCGAGCGGGCCGCCGTCGAGAGCAGGAGCTCGGCGGGCGTGTCCATCGTGCAGGCCGGGTCCTGGATGACGACCACCGGCACCGACAACGGATGGCTGACCATCAGCTTGCGACCGATGCTGGTGTCGGTCACCCCGCCGAACGAGGTGAACTCGGCCGCCGACAGGGTGGTGGGAATGGCGACCATGCGCGGGCGGGCGAAGTCGGTTCCCCACTGACTGGTGCCGCCGCCGTTGGCCCGGACCAGGCTCTCGCCATTCACCTGAGCCCCGGACAGCCCGCCGCCGAGCGCCACCAGCATGCCCTTGACCGCGTCGATCACCGAACCGCCACCCAGGGCCACGATGCCGTCGGCGCCCGAGGCACGGTAATCGTCGACCAGCCGCGCGACCGCGGTCACGGGCGAATGCGCGGCGATGTCGGCCACCCGACCGGCACAGCGATCGCCAAGCAGCGTCTGGACGCGGTCGGCCAGGCCGCTGCGGATCAGCGAGTTGGTGGTCACGAGCAGCGGACGGCGCCAGCCGAAGGCGTCGAGCTCCTTCGGCAGCGACTTCTCGAGAGCGCCGATGCCGGCGTGCACCCGCTGCTGCGCGGGCCAGTGGTGGGTCTGCATGCGTAGCCTCCAGGGCGGGATGCGAAGACCCCGATCGTACCGGAGCGCGGCCGCCAGTACCCACGGCCGCCGGCTCACCAGAACTGGTTCTTGCTGGCCGGCGGCGGACCGGATGGCGGCGGTGGTGGCGGGGGTGGCGGCGGCCCCGGGGGCGGGGGCGGCCCGGGGGGTGGAGGCGGACCGGGCGGCGGCGGGCTGGGCGGCGGCGGCGGCGAGGGCGGCGCGGGCTTGCCACCCACTCCGGTCAGCCCGGCGTCGCAGACGGCCCCGACGCCGCCACCCGTGAGATTGCCCCAGAGCGTGGAGGCGCGCCCCGACTCGCTGTGCAGCACCGGCATCATCCCGATCGAACACCGCGCGTAGCGCGCATCGCCGTCGATGCGCAAGCCCTTGCCCGAGCCGAAATCGGCCGCCCGCACGGCAATGCCCGGGGGCAGCCCTTCGGGCGGCAGGTTCAGGGCGCCGGACGCGAGCATGGCGCTCCAGTTGCAGCCGGCCGGCCCCTGCGCGGCAAGACACTCGTGCATGGCGGCATCGGCGCCGCGCATCATGCCGATCACGGTCGCCCAGCGCGACTTCACGACCTGATTGCGATAGCCGTCGTAGGCGAGCGTGCCGAGCGCGCCGATCACGGCCGTGACGACCAGCATCTCGACCAGCGAATAGCCCTCGGCGGACGCAGGCTCCGGCGGCGGCGGACCGGGAATCAAGGGGGCCGGGGTAGCCATCGATTCACTGCGACAATGAGTTCACGGAGCGAAATGCCCGCGTCATCGATAACCGAGCATAGCATCCATCACCCGAGCATATCGCCGATGCGCCGGCCAGACCGGGATTGTCCGCAAACCGCCGCACCGCAATAATTTCATCTGACAATACCGATTCCGCAATCGCTTGCCGACGGTGCTCACCAGGACCCTTGGCCGCCCTAAACTAGCGGGATCGCCGCAAGCGCGTCCTGGAATCGCCATGTCCGACACCCTTCTCGAACTCCCCCACGTCGATGAACTCGGCTTCGACCCGGCCGAACTGCGCCGGCGCTACGACATCGAGCGCGACCGCCGCATCCGCGATGACGGCAACGAGCAGTACGTCGAGGTGTCGGGTCGGTATTCGCACTTCCTCGACGACCCCTACGCCGATCCCGGCTTCCGCCGTGACCCCATCGCGCGCAACGTCGACGTGCTGGTGGTGGGCGGTGGCTTCGGCGGTCTGCTATCGGCGGCCCGGCTGCGCGCCGCCGGCTACGAGGACATCGTCATCATCGAGAAGGCCGCCGACTTCGGCGGCACCTGGTACTGGAACCGCTACCCCGGCGCAGCCTGCGACACCGAGAGCTACATCTATCTGCCGCTGCTCGAGGAAACCGGCTACATGCCGGTTTCCAAGTACGCCCGCGCGCCCGAAATCCTCGAGCACTCGCGCCGCATCGGCCGACACTTCGACCTGTATCGGTCGGCGCTCTTCCAGACCACCATCACCGGCATGCGCTGGGACGATGCCACCGCCCGCTGGCGCGTGACCACCGATCGCCACGACGAGCTTCGCGCCCGCTTCGTGGTGCTCGCCGGCGGCCCGCTGAACCGGCCCAAGCTGCCGGGCATCCCGGGCATCGAGAGCTTCCAGGGCCACACCTTCCACACCAGCCGCTGGGACTACGCCTACACCGGCGGCGACTCCTACGGCAACCTCACGGGCCTGGCCGACAAGCGGGTGGGCATCATCGGCACCGGCGCCACCGCGGTGCAGTGCGTGCCGCACCTGGGCGCGGGCGCGCGCGAGCTCTACGTCTTCCAGCGCACCCCCTCGTCGGTCGACGTGCGCAACGACCGGCCCACCGATCCCGAATGGGCGAAGTCGCTCAAGCCCGGCTGGCAGCGCGAGCGGATGGACAACTTCACCGCCGTGATCTCGGGCAGCCGCTTCGACGTCGACCTCGTCAACGACGGCTGGACCGACCTCATCGGCAACATCCTGCTGTCGGCCCGGCGCAAGGCGCGCGCCGGCGAGGCGGTGGCCGACGAAGCCGCGCTCATCCAGCTCGCCGACTACCAGAAGATGGAGCGCGTACGCGCCCGGGTCGATGCGGTGGTCAAGGACCAGGCCACGGCCGAGGCCCTCAAGCCCTGGTACAACCAGTTCTGCAAGCGGCCCTGCTTCCATGACCAGTACCTCGACACCTTCAATCTTCCCGGCGTGCACCTGGTCGACACCCACGGCCACGGCGTCGAGCGCATCACCGAGCGCGGCGTCGTGGTCGATGGCCGCGAGTACGCGCTCGATTGCCTCATCTTCGGCACGGGCTTCGAGGTCGGCACCGACTTCACCCGCCGTCTGGGCTTCGACATCGAGGGCCGCGGTGGCCAGACCCTCACCGACAAGTGGAAGGGCGGCGCCCAGACCTTCCACGGCCTGTTCACGCGCGGCTTCCCCAACATGTTCGTGATGGGCACGCAGCAGTCGGGCCAGAGCGCCAATTTCCAGCACATGCTCGACGAGCAGTCGCGGCACATGGCGCACCTGCTGAGCGCGGTGCGTGAGCGCGGCATCGGCACGGTGGAGGCCAGCGCCCAGGCCGAGGCCGACTGGACCGACACCATCGTGCAGCTCGCGCGCGGCCGCCAGCCCTTCCTGAACGAGTGCACGCCGGGCTACTACAACAACGAGGGCAAGCCCAACGAGCGCACCGCGCGCAACTCGCAGTTCTGGCGCGGACCCATGGTCTTCATCCGCATGCTCGACGCCTGGCGCAAGGAAGGCAGCTTCCAGGGCCTCGAGCTCACTCCCCTGCCACAGCGCGGCGCCTGAGCACCGCCGTCTCCCCCAACGGCCCACCCACCCCATTCGAGCGAGGCACACCATGGCCGACTACGACCTGATCATCCGCGGCGGCACCGTCCACGACGGCGCCGGCGGCACCCCACGCGTGGCCGACATCGCCGTGCGCAACGGCCGGATCGCCGCCATCGGCGAGATCCGCGGCAGCGCCCGCGAGGAGATCGACGCCCGCGGCCTGCTGGTCACGCCCGGCTTCGTCGACGTGCACACCCACTACGACGGGCAGTCCACCTGGGAAAACCGCCTCGCGCCCTCCTCGGGCCATGGCGTGACGTCGGTCGTGATGGGCAACTGCGGCGTCGGCTTCGCGCCGTGCAAGCCGCACCAGCGCGAGTTGCTCGTCAAGGTGATGGAAGGCGTCGAGGACGTGCCCGAGGTGGTCATGACCGAGGGGCTGCCCTGGAACTGGGAGACCTTCCCCGAGTACCTCGACGCTCTCGATGCCCGGCACTACGACATCGACATCGCCGCCCAGCTGCCGCACTCGGCCCTGCGCGTCTACGTGATGGGCGAGCGCGCGGCCACCCACGAGCCGCCCAGCGCCGAAGACCTCGCCCGCATGCGCGAACTCACCGCCCAGGCCGTACGCGCCGGTGCGCTGGGCGTGACCACCTCGCGCAATCTGCTCCATCGCACCAAGGCCGGCGAGCTCGCGCCCAGCCTGTTCTCCGAGGAGCAGGAGCTGGCCGCGCTGGCCGACGGACTGAAGGATGCGGGCCGTGGCGTCTTCCAGATCATCCCCGCGCCCATGGGCGATGCCGACACCGAGTTCGCGCTGATGCGCCGCCTCGCCGAGCGCTGCGGCCGGCCGCTGTCGTACTCGCTGATCCAGATGCCCACCGGCGACACCGAAGCCTGGCGCACCTCGCTCAAGCGGCTGTCGGAGGCCTCCCAGGCCGGCCTCGAGATGCGCGCGCAAGTTGCTCCGCGCCCGGTCGGCATGTTCTACGGCCTGGAGCTCAGCTTCCATCCCTTCGCCTTCCATCCCAGCTACAAGGCGATCGCCCACCTGCCGCTCGCGCAGCGGGTCGCCCGCATGCGCGATCCCGCGTTCCGGGCGCAGCTGCTCTCCGAGCAGCCCGAGGACACCAATCCGGTCAACATCAAGACCGTCAAGGCCTTCCAGTACTGCTACGTCTGGCACGACGAACCCGACTACGAGCCCGACCTCGCCGATCGCCTCGATCGCAAGGCGCGCGCCGCCGGCCTGCCGGTCGACGAGTACGCCTACGACCTGCTGCTCGCCAACGAGGGCCGCGCGGTCTTCTACCAGCCGGCCGCCAACTACCGCGACGGCAACCTCGCGGCGGTGCGCGAGATGCTCGATCACCCGCGCACGGTGGTCGGCCTGGCCGACGGTGGCGCGCACTACGGCATGATCTGCGACGCGAGCTTCCCCACCTTCTTCCTGGTGCGGTGGGCCCGCGATGCCGCGCCCGCCGAACGCATCGATCTGCCCAGCGCGATCGCGGCCCTCACCAGCGAGCCGGCCAGGCTTGCCGGGCTCCAGGATCGCGGCCAGCTGGCCGTCGGGATGAAGGCCGACATCAACGTCATCGATTTCGACGGCCTGAAGCTGCACGTGCCCGAAGTCACCTACGATCTGCCGGCCGGCGGCCGCCGGATGCGCCAGCTGGCCGACGGCTATGTCGCCACCGTCGTGTCGGGCACGGTCACCTACCGGAACGGCCAGCCCACCGGCGCCCTGCCCGGCCGGCTCGTGCGCGGCCAGCGCGAGGCGGTTGCCGCGCCGGCCTGAGAGTCCACGTGAGCGCCGCCGGGGAGCCCGCCAACGGCAATGCCATCGGCGGGTTCCGCTTCGACAACAGCTATGCCCGCGAGGTACCGGGCGGCTTCGTCGCCTGGCGGCCAGCCGTCGCGCCGCAGCCGCGGCTGCTGTACCTGAACCGGCCGCTCGCCAGCGAGCTCGGGCTGGAGGCGGCGGCCCTCGAGGGCGAGGCGGGCGCGGCCGTCTTCAGCGGCAACGCGCTGCCACAGGGGGCCGAGCCGATCGCGCAGGCCTACGCCGGCCATCAATTCGGCGGCTTCTCGCCCCAGCTCGGCGACGGCCGGGCGCTGCTGCTCGGTGAGGTCATCGACCCCAGGGGCCTTCGTCGCGATATCGCCTTCAAGGGCTCGGGCCCCACGCCGTTTTCGCGCGGCGGTGACGGCAAGGCGGCCGTCGGCCCCATGCTGCGCGAAGTGCTCCTCGGTGAGGCCATGCATGCGCTGGGCATCCCCACCACGCGGGCGCTAGCCGTCGCGGCCACCGGCGAGCGCGTCAGGCGCGATCGTCCGCTGCCCGGTGCGGTCCTCACGCGCGTGGCGGCGAGCCATCTTCGGGTAGGCACCTTCCAGTTCTTTGCGGCCCGCGACGATCAGCCTGGCCTGCGCGCCCTCCTCGACCATGCCATCGCGCGCCACGACCCGCACCTGCGGCAGACGCCGCGCCCGGCGCTGGGCCTGCTGGAAGCCGTCTGTGCCCGCCAGGCGGCGCTGATCGCGCAATGGATGAACGTCGGCTTCATCCACGGCGTGATGAACACCGACAACATGACCATCTCGGGCGAGACCATCGACTACGGGCCCTGCGCCTTTCTCGAGGCCTACGACCCGGGCACGGTGTTCAGCTCCATCGATCATCAGGGCCGCTACGCCTTCGGCAACCAGGCGCGGATCGCGCTCTGGAACCTCACGCGGCTGGCCGAATCGCTGCTGCCGCTGATCGACGACGACACCAACCGCGCGGTCGCACTGGCCACCGAAGCGCTCGAGCGCTTCCCCGAGGCGATGCGCGCCGCCCTGCTCGCAGGTCGCCGCGCCAAGCTCGGCCTGGGCACCGCGGCGCCCGCCCACGACTCCGACGACGAGC
>JBILUW010000247.1:0-5772 GCA_044370795.1 Burkholderiaceae bacterium | reverse complement strand
ATCGCGCACCTCTGGCAGACCACCCTCGACCGGCTCGCGGTCGACCAGCCCGGCTACGCGTCCTATCGGGCCGAGGTCGGCCCGAAAGCCCGGTAGGCCTCGGTCTCGAAGGCCACGAACAGCGGCAGGGCGAGCCGGTCGGCGAACGGCAGGATCTGCGTCATGAAGACCCCGGCCAGGCCATAGGCCCGGTCGACCCAGCAATAGCAGTTGCTGAGCCCCGCCCACATCAGCGCGCCGGCCGGCCGGCCGGTGGGCGCAGGCGCGAGATTCAGCTGGTACGCCAGACTCCCGGCCGGGGGCACCCCCGGCAAGAACTCGGCGTCGTTCGAGCGCGCGGGCATCACCGAGCGCAGCGGCGTCACGCGCAGCCCGCCGATGTGGTTGCGCGTCATCAGGTCAACCGTTTCGGGGCGCAGCAGCCGGTGGCCGTCGGCCAGCCCGTCGTTGAGCACCATCCGCAGGAAGCGCAGGTAGTCGGCCGCGGTCGAATAGAGGCCGCCACCGCCGCCCTCGAACTCCGGGTCCTGGACGATCTCGTGGTCGGTCGGCGACAGCACGCCGTCTTCGTTGCGCTGATGCATGCGGGCCTTGCGGGCGCGCATCGCCGGGGTGAGCCGGAAGGCCGTGCTCGCCATGCCCAGCGGCTCGAGGACGTGGCGCGCCAGGTGCGCGCCCAGCCGTTCGCCGGCCGCCTCCTCGATCATCCGGCCGGCCCAGTCGATGCCGATGCCGTAGTTCCAGCGCTCGCCAGGGTCGAACAGCAGCGGCGTGAACAGCGCGGCGCGCTGGCCGCTGCTCATCAGCGGCAGGCCGCGCGCCCGCTGCCAGGCGCCGACCTCGGGGTTCCAGGTGTCGTAGCCGAAGCCCGCGGTGTGGGTCAGGAGGTGGCGCAGGGTCACCGGCCGCCGCGGCGGGCGCGAGCGCGGCGCGCCGGTGTCGTCGAGGACTTCGACGCGCGCGATTTCGGGTACCACGTCGGATGCCGGCGCATCGAGATCGAGCACACCGCGTTCGACCAGCCGCATCGCGGCCGTCGCGGTGATGGCCTTGGTCATCGAGGCGATCCATCCGACCGTGTCGAGGCCCATGGTCGCGGGCTCGCCCAGCGTGCGTGCGCCGAAGGCCCCGGCATATCGGGTGGCCTGCGCATCGGTGACCATCGCGGCCACGCCGGGCAGGTCACCGGCATCCACGGCGGCCGAGAGCAGGGCGTCGATACGTTGCTGCGGGGAAGAAGGGGGCGTCATGAAGGCTCCGGCGGATGCGCGTCGCAGTCTAGCGCCGAGCCGATCGGGCATCATCGGGGCTGCGCTGCCGATCGGCACGCGGGCACGGGAGACGGGCGATGGCGGCGGACGAGAGCGGCGGGGTCTTCGAGGCGGGCGACGTGGTGCTGCAGTCGGGCCGCACGTTTCCCGGCATGCGCCTGGTCTGGCGCAGTTTCGGCGAACTGAACGCCGACCGCTCCAACGTCATCGTCTACCCCACCTCGTATGCGGCGCAGCACCTCGACACGCGCTGGCTGGTGCGCCCGGACGGCATCCTCGATCCCTCCCGCCACTTCATCGTCATCCCCGACCTCTTCGGCAACGGCCTGTCGTCGTCACCCTCCAACACCGCATGGCCGCTGACCGGCGATCGCTATCCCGACGTCACCTACCACGACGCGGTGCGGGTGCAGCAGCGCATGCTCGAGCAGCTCTGGGGCATCGAGCGCGTGAAGCTGGTCTACGGCTGGTCGATGGGCGGCATGCAGGCCTACCACTGGGCGAGCCTGTTCGGCGAGCGCGTTGAGCGCATCGCGGTGGTCTGCGGCTCGGCGCGCTGCGCGCCGCACAACAGCGTGTTCCTCGATGCGGTGCGCGCCGCGCTGACCGCCGACCCGGCCTGGCACGACGGCGTGTTCCGCGAGCGGCCGGTGCGCGGCTTCCGGGCGATGGCCCGGCTGTACGCGACGATGGCGCTGTCGCAGGACTTCTACCGCGACGAGCTGTGGCGCGGCATCGGCTACAGCTCGCAGGAAGACTTCCTGGTGCGCAGCTGGGAGTGGACGTTCTCGCGCCGCGATCCGTCGGACCTGCTCGCGCAGCTCTGGACCTGGCAGCACGGCGACATCTCGGCCGAGCCGCGCTACCGGGGCGACCTGGCGGCGGCCCTGCGCGACATCACCGCGCGGGTGCTGCTGATGCCCTGCGACCGCGACGCCTACTTCCGCGTCGAGGACAACCGGCGCGAGCTCGCGCATCTGCGCCAGGCAGAGATGCGGCCCATCGTCTCGCCCTGGGGCCATCGGGCCGGCAACCCCGCGACCAGCCCCGCCGACGAGGCCTTCATTCGCGATGCCGTGCGCGAGCTGCTGGCCGACTGAGCCGGCGCCGCCCCACCTGCTTCCGCTCCCGGCAATGGCCGGGCGCCTCCGGCAGCGCGCAGCCCCGCGCGCTCAGGCTGCGGCAGCTTCGGCCAGCGCGGTCTCGGCCAGCTTCACCCAGTACGCGGCGCCCGTGGTCAGGATGCCGTCGTTGAAGTCGTAGCCGGGGTTGTGCACCGAGCAGCCGCCCTCGCTGCCGGTGCCGTTGCCTATCCACACGTAGCAGCCGGGCTTGGCCAGCAGCATCCAGGCGAAGTCTTCCGAGCCCATGGCCGGGCGCGGGTCGAGGTTCAGGCGCTCGCGGCCGACCAGCGCTTCGGCGACGCGGGCGCACAGCGCCGCCTGCTCGGGGTGGTTGACCGTGGGCGGATAGCGGCGCTCGTAGCGCACGTGGATCTCGGCGCCGTGCGAGGCGGCCGTGCCGGCGCACAGCTCACGGATGCGGGCCTCGATCAGGTCCTGCACGCGCGTGCTGAACGCGCGCACCGTGCCGCCGAGCACCGCCTCGTTGGGAATCACGTTCCAGGCCGACCCCGAGTGGAACTTGGTGACCGACAGCACGGCCGGGTCGATGGGGTCGACGTTGCGGCTGACCACGGTCTGCAGCTTCTGGGTGAGCTCGGCGCCGATCACGATCGGATCGATGCTCTTGTGCGGCATCGCGCCGTGCGCGCCGCGGCCGGTGATGGTGATCTCGAACATGTCGTAGGAGGCCATCAGGGGGCCGGCCTTCACCGCCATGCGGCCGGCCTCGATGCCCGGCATGTTGTGCATGCCGAAGACCGCCTGCATCGGGAAGCGCTCGAACAGGCCCTCCTCGACCATCACGCGCGCGCCGCCCTCGTTCTCCTCGGCCGGCTGGAAGATCACGTAGACCGTGCCGTCGAACTGGCGGGTGCGGGCAAGGTGCCGGGCCGCGCCGAGCAGCATGGCCGTGTGGCCGTCGTGGCCACAGGCGTGGTGCTTGCCGGCATTGCGCGAGGCCCAGGGCAGCCCGGTGCCCTCCTGCATGTCGAGCGCGTCCATGTCGGCGCGCAGGCCGATGGCCGCGCCGCCAGCGCCGCCGCGGCCGTGGATCACCCCGACCACCCCGGTACGCGCGATGCCTTCGTGGATCTCGTCGACGCCGAAGCCGCGCAGCCGCTGCGCGACGTAGGCGGCGGTGCCGACCTCCTCGAAGGCGGTCTCGGGGTTGGCGTGGATGTGGCGGCGCCACTCGGTCATCTGCGGCAGGTACTGGCCGAGGTCCTCGAGGATGCGCAGCGATTCGTTGGCGCCCATGGCGTAAAGACTCCCGAAGTGTCTGGCAGGCCGGGCTTCGGAGGCAGCCCGCGTCTGGGTGGCACTCTAGCGCAAGCGCGGCGCGCTTACACTTGGCGGCCTCGTGGCCACCCTGCCGGCCACCCGCCCATCCGGAGGACGCGATGCCCCGCTTCGCCGCCAACCTGTCGATGATGTACACCGAGGTGCCCTTCCTCGAGCGTTTCGGCGCGGCCGCCGCCGACGGCTTCACGGCCGTCGAGTTCCTCTTCCCCTACGAGCACCCGGCCACCGAGATCGCCGCCCGGCTGCGCGGGCACGGGCTGCAGCAGGTCCTGTTCAACGCGCCCCCCGGCGACTTCGCCGCCGGCGAGCGCGGTATCGCCAGCCTGCCCGGGCGCGACGACGAATTCCGCCGTGGCATCGACACCGCGATCGCCTACGCGCAGGCCCTGGGCTGTCCGCGGGTGCACGTGATGGCCGGCCTCGCGCCCGACCCGGCCGGGCGCGATCGGCAGTGGGCCCGCTACGAGGAGCGCATCGCCTGGGCCGCCAGGCAGCTCGCCCAGGCCGGCCTGCAGACCATGATCGAGCCGATCAACACCCGCGACATCCCCGGTTATCTGCTGAACACGCAGGCGCAGGCGCATGCGTTGCGCGAGCGGATCGGCGAACCGGGGCTCAAGGTGCAGATGGACCTTTATCACTGCCAGATCGTCGAGGGCGACGTTGCGATGCGCATCCGCCAGCATCTCGCCGGTGTCGGCCACATCCAGATCGCCGGCGTGCCGCAGCGCCACGAGCCCGACATCGGCGAACTGCACCATCCGTACCTGTTCGCGCTGCTCGACGAGCTCGGCTACGAGGGCTGGATAGGCTGCGAGTACCGGCCGCGCGCCGGCACCAGCGCCGGGCTGGGCTGGATCCGGCCCTGGCTGCCGTTGGTGTCAGAATAGCGGGCTTGCCGCCAGCCGCGCCGCGCGCGGGCGCGGCGTCTCGCGGGGTCAGCCCCACCACCACCATCGCCATGTCGCAGACCGTCCATCGATCGTCGCTGCATTCGCTGCCGCTGCTGGGCCGCGGCAAGGTGCGCGACAACTACGCGGTCGGCGACGACCGGTTGCTCATCGTCACCACCGACCGGCTCTCGGCCTTCGATGTGGTGCTCGCCGAACCCATCCCCGACAAGGGCAGGGTGCTCAACCGGATGGCGCTCTTCTGGTTCGAGCGGCTCGCCGATGTCGTGCCCAACCACCTCACGGGCATCGACCCGGCGCAGGTGGTGGCGCCCGACGAGATCGAGCAGGTCCGCGACCGCTCCATGGTCGTCAAGCGCCTGCAGCCCATCCTCGTCGAGGCCGTGGTGCGCGGCTACCTCATCGGCTCGGGCTGGAAGGACTACCAGGCGAGCGGCGCGGTGTGCGGCATCGGTTTGCCGGTCGGGCTGGTGCAGGCGCAGCAGCTGCCCGAGCCCATCTTCACCCCGGCGGCGAAGGCCGAGCGCGGCGAGCATGACGAGAACATCACCTTCGACGACATGGCCACGCGCATTGGCGGCGAACTCGCCGAGCGCATCCGCGCGATCAGCCTCGAGCTCTACCGGCGCGCCAGCACCTATGCGGCCTCGCGCGGCATCCTGGTCGCCGACACCAAGTTCGAGTTCGGGCTCGATGCCGCCGGCACGCTGCATCTGATGGACGAGGTGCTCACCGCCGACTCCTCGCGTTTCTGGCCGGCCGACGAGTATCGGCCGGGCAGCTCGCCGCCGTCGTTCGACAAGCAGTTCGTGCGCGACTGGCTCGAGAGCGTGCCCTGGGACAAGCGCCCGCCGGCGCCGGCATTGCCGCCCGAGGTCATCGCGCGCACGGCCGAGAAATACCGCGAGGCGCTGCGCCGGATCACCGGCCGCGGCCTCGACGACTGAGCAACGCCGCGCGCTGGCGCTGCGGGAGGGCATCATGACCGACAACGCGCAACCCCTGGTCGGGGTGGTGATGGGCAGCAGCAGCGACTGGGAGGTGATGCAGCACGCCGTCGCGATCCTGCGCGAGCTGGGCATCGCGCACGAGGCGCGCGTGGTGTCGGCGCACCGCATGCCCGACGAGATGTTCGCCTACGCCGAGCAGGCGGCGGCGCGCGGG
>JBILUW010000246.1:0-5789 GCA_044370795.1 Burkholderiaceae bacterium | reverse complement strand
GCCGCGCACTCATCGCCGGTCGGGCGGGCGATCTCGAAGGACTGCGGGCGCTGTGGGGGCAGTGGCGCGCCGTCGAGCGCGAGTTGCCGGAGGTCATCGATGCGGCCGCGGCGGCATTCGCGCAGGCTGGCGACCCCGGCTTTGCCCGGCGGCTGATCGAAACGGCACTCGGCCAGGCTTACGCGCCGCGCCTGGTCCACGCCTACGCCGCCCTCGACGCGGTGCCCGCCATCGAGCGCCTGCAACAGGCCGAGCGCTGGCGCGCCGAGCAGGCTGACGATCCCGATCTCACCCTGGCGCTGGGCCGCATCTGCATGGCGGCATCGCTGTGGGGCAAGGCGGCCGACTACCTGGGCAGCAGCCTGGCGGCTCGCGAGGATCGGGCAACGCGCCTCGCGCTGGCCGAACTCGCCGAGCGACTGGGCAAGCCCGACGAGGCGGCTGCGCACTATCGCGTCGCCGCGCGCTGGCGCCCGTCGGCCGACTGAGCCGCGGCCGACCGAGCGCGCGACGCCTCAGACGCAGCGCCCGCCGTCGACCTCCAGGCAGGCGCCCGTGATGAACTCGGCCTCGTCGGAGGCCAGGAACAGCGCCGCGCTTGCGACGTCGCTGGGCCGCGAGAAGCGCCCGAGCGGAATGCTCGCGACGAACTTCGCACGCATCTCGGGAGTGTCCTCGCCGAGGAAGGTGGCGAGCAGCGGCGTGTCGCCGGCCACCGGGTTGATCACGTTGACGCGGATGCCCGCCGGGGCCAGCTCGACGGCCATCGCGCGCGAGATCGTGATCGCGGCGCCCTTGGTGCCGTTGTACCAGACCAGCCCGGGACGTGGCCGCACGCCAGCCGTCGAGGCGATGTTGACGAACACGCCCCGCCCCTGGGCCTTGAAGTGCGGCGCGATGTGGCGTGCGGTCCAGTACAGGCTCTTGACGTTGACCCGCCACACGCGGTCGAACTCGGCCTCCTCGACCTCGAGCAGCGACTGGTTGCGGTGCGACACGCCGGCGTTGTTGACGACGATGTCGAGCTGCCCGTAGGCCGCCAGCGTGGCGGCGAGCAGGGCGGCGACGTCGTCGCCGCGTGAAACGTCGGCGCGCACGAAGGTGGCCTGGCCGCCCGCGGCGCGGATCGCGGCGGCCACGCGCTCGCCGCCGGCGGTGTCGATGTCATTGACGACGACGCGGGCGCCCTCGAGGGCGTAGCGCTGGGCGATGCCTTCGCCGAAGCCGGAGCCGGCGCCGGTGACGATCGCAACCTTGTCGGGCAGTCTCATGGGGGCATTCCTGGGTGGACGGTTGGGAAGACTCAGCCGTGGCGGATCGCGACCGTCTTGAGGGCGGTGAAGCCGTACAGCGCCTCGAAGCCCTTCTCGCGGCCGTGTCCGCTCGCGCCGGTGCCGCCGAAGGGCAGTTCGACCCCGCCGCCGGCTCCGTAGTTGTTGATGAAGACCTGACCACCGCGCAGGGCGCGCGCCAGCCGCAGCTGGCGGGCGCCGTCGCGGGTCCAGACGCCGGCGGCCAGTCCGTAGGCTGTGCCGTTGGCAAGCGCAACGGCCTCGCGTTCGTCGCGAAAGGCGGCGGTCACGAGCACCGGCCCGAAGATCTCGTCCTGGAACAGGCGATGCGCCGGTGGCACCCGCGCCAGCAGCACCGGCGCCTGATAGTGCCCGCCAGCGGGGGCGTCATCGACGACGCTGCCCTGCGCGGCGAAGGCGAGCCCGTCGGTCTGGGCGTCGGAGAGGTAGTCCCAGACCCGCTGCTGCTGCCGACGCGAGATCAGCGGCCCGAGGTCGAGGTCGGCGCCGGCCGGCCCGGCGCGCAGCGCGGCGAACCGTTCGGCGAGCCGCTCGAGCACCGCATCGTGCAGCGATTCGGCCACCAGCACGCGGCTGCCGGCCGAGCAGGTCTGACCGGCGTTCTGGATGATCGCGCCCACCAGCACGGGCAGGGCGGCCTCGAGATCGGCGTCCTCGAACACCAGCTGCGGCGACTTGCCGCCGAGCTCGAGCGTCACGGGGCAGTGGTGCGCGGCGGCCGCCTGCGCGACCTTGCGGCCGGTGGCGGGCGATCCGGTGAACGAGATGTGATCGATGCCCGGGTGCTCGGCCAGCGCCTGGCCGGCCTCGGCGCCCAGGCCGGTGACGACGTTGAAGGCGCCGGCGGGCAGACCGGCTTCGGCCGCGAGCTGCGCCACCCGCAGCGCCGACAGGCTGGCGTCTTCGGCGGGCTTGACCACGCAGGCATTGCCCGCGGCGAGCGCCGCCGCCACCGAGCGCCCCAGGATCTGCATCGGATAGTTCCAGGGGATGATGTGGCCGGTCACGCCGTGCGGTTCGCGCAGCGTGAAGACGGTGTAGCCGTCCTGGTAGGGGATGGTCTGGCCGTGCAGCTTGTCGGCGGCCCCGGCATAGAACTCGAAGTAGCGCGACAGCGCGGCCGCGTCGGCGCGGGCCTGGCCGATCGGCTTGCCGGTGTCGCGAGACTCGAGTTGCGCGAGCGACTCGCGATGTGCGTCGATCAGGCCCGCCAGCCGCATCAGCACGCGCCCGCGCTCGAGGGCGGGGGTGCGCCCCCACCGTCCCTCGAACGCGGCGCGCGCCGCTCGAACCGCCGCATCGATGTCGGCGGCGCGGCCGCGGGCGATGCTGCCGAAGCGCTGGCCATCGGACGGATCGGACACCGCCAGGGTTTCGCCCTCGCGGGCCGGGCATGGGGCGTTGCCGATGTAAAGCAGGCCCTGGATGTCGTCGGTGCTCATGGTCGATGGGTGCGGGGCGTCCGGGCTGGGGGCGAGGGCGCTATGATGACCGCCTGCTCACCGCCACGCAGGAACGCGCCATGAATCTCGATCGCGTCGACTCCGGTCGCGATGTCCCCGATGACTTCAACGTGATCATCGAGATCCCGATGGCTGCGGACCCCATCAAGTACGAGGTCGACAAGCAGACCGGCGCGCTGTTCGTCGATCGGTTCATGATGACGTCGATGCACTACCCGTGCAATTACGGCTACATACCCCACACCATCGCCGACGACGGCGACCCGGTCGACGTCCTGGTGATCACGCCCTTTCCGGTGGCCGTGGGTGCGGTGATCCGCTGCCGCCCGCTGGGCGTGCTCAAGATGCAGGACGAGGCGGGCGGCGACTCCAAGCTGCTCGCCGTGCCCATCGACCGCATCCTGCCCATCTACAAGCACTGGCGCCGGCACGATGACATCGCGCCCGAGCGTCTGGCCACCATCCAGCACTTCTTCGAGCACTACAAGGACCTCGAGGCGGGCAAGTGGGTCAAGGTGATCGGCTGGGGCGGCCCCGACGAAGCCCGGGCCGAGATCGTCTCGGGCATCGAGGCCTACCGGCTGGCCGTCGACAAGCCGCAGTTCTAGCCCTGCCCGCCGTCGGTGGCGGGTTGTCCGGGGCCTGGCTCGCGCGCGGCCGCCGCGCATCCCGCACCGTCTTCGCGCGCGGCCGCGGCCAGCGGCGAGCGCTCGTCGAGTTCGTCGAGGTAGGCGCTCATCATCGAGCCTTCGCGGGTCAGGAAGCGCTCGACCGCGTCGGCGAAGGCCGGCTCGCGCAGCCAGTGCAGTGAGCGGGTGGCCACCGGCAGGAAGCCGCGGGCCATCTTGTGCTCGCCCTGGGCGCCGCCCTCGATGGTGCCTATGCCCAGTTCGATCGCCGCCTCGATGGCCTGGTAGTAGGCGCACTCGAAGTGCAGGAACGGGACCGGCGCGATGCTGCCCCAGTAGCGGCCGTACAGCCGGGTGTCATCGCGCATCAGGAGGCTGCTGGCCAGCGGGGCGCCGTCGCGCTCGGCCAGCACCAGCACCAGCGCCTGCGGCATCGTGCGCCCGAGCGCCTCGAAGAACGCGAGGTTCAGGTAGGGCGTCGAGCCGTGGGCCGCGTAGGTGGCCTCGTAGCAGCGCACGAAGAAGCGCCATTGCTCGGGCGTGATGTCGGCGCCATGGATGCGGCGGGCGATCACGCCCTGCTCGGCCACCTTGCGGCGCTCGGCGCGGATCTTCTTGCGCTTGGGCTGCGCCAGCGCGGCGAGGAAGTCATCGAAGCAGCGGTAGCCGTCGTTGCGCCAGTGGAACTGGACGCCGCGCCGCTCCAGGCAGCCCTGGGTGCGCAGCAGCGCGGCTTCCTCGTCTGCTGGAAACAGCACGTGCAGCGACGACAGCCGGCTGGCGCGCGCGGTCTCGAGCAGCTCGCGGGCGAGCGCGGCGCGGGCCGCGGGGTCGCGCGCCAGCAGGCGCGGCCCACGCACCGGCGTGAACGGCACCGCTGCCAGCAGCTTGGGGTAGTAGCGCAGCCCGGCGCGCTGGTAGGCATCGGCCCAGGCCCAGTCGAAGACGTACTCGCCCCAGGAGTGCGTCTTGCGGTACAGCGGCGCGGCCGCCACCAGCTCGGCGCCGCGCCAGAGCGTGAGGTGGCAGGGCGTCCAGCCGGTGCCGGGCCCGACGCAGCCGGTGCTCTCGAGCGCATCGAGGAAGGCGTGCCGCACGAACGGCCCGCCGTCGGCGCCGAGCAGCGCATCCCACGGTTGCGGATCGACTTCGCCCACGGCAGCGAGCACCCGCGTGCGATAATCGGACAACGTGCGCGACGTCGCCGGGTCGTCCGATCCGCCGCTCTCCTCATTCCATTCAGGCACGAAGGCTCCATGACCGTTCTGATCGCGGCCGCGCAACTGAACCCCACGGTGGGCGACCTCGAAGGCAACGCGCGTCGCATCATCGAGGCCGCTCACCGTGCGGCAGCCCAGGGCGCGCGCGTGCTGCTCACGCCCGAACTCGCACTCGCGGGGTATCCGCCGGAAGACCTGCTGCTGCGCGACGGATTCTATGCCAGCTGCCAGGCGGCCCTCGACCGTATCCTCGCCGCCTGCGCGGGCCTCGACCTGCGCCTGGTCGTCGGCGCGCCCGTGCGCCGCGATGGCCTGCGGCGCAACGCCGCCGTGGTCATGCATGCCGGCCGGGTGCTCGGCGAGTACTTCAAGCGCGAGCTGCCCAACTACGACGTCTTCGACGAGCAACGCTACTTCCACGCCGGCGACCAGCCGCTGGTGTTCGATGCCGACGGCCTGCGCTGCGGCGTGGTCGTCTGCGAGGATTTCTGGTTCGCGGCCGCGCCGCAGGCCGCGCGCGACGCCGGAGCCGACCTTCTCCTGGTGCTCAACGCCTCGCCGTTCCATGCCGGCAAGCAGCCCGTGCGGCTCGATGTCGCGCGGGCCAACGTCAGCGCGCTTGCCATGCCCATGATCGCCGCCAACCTGGTCGGCGGCCAGGACGAGCTGGTGTTCGACGGGCACTCGTTCGCGCTGTCGGCCGCCGGCAACCTCGTGGCGCAGGCGCAGGGCTTTGTCGAGGACCTGATGACGGTGGCGGTGTCGGGCGGCGGGGCCCGCCCGGCCGATCTCGCTGCCGGTGCCTGCGAGCCCCTCGCGAGTCTGGAGGAGCAGGTCTACCGCGCCCTCGTGCTCGGCGTGCGCGACTACCTCGGCAAGAACGGCTTTCCGGGTGCCATCATCGGTCTGTCGGGTGGCGTCGATTCGGCGCTCGTGCTGGCCGTCGCCGTCGACGCCCTGGGGCCCGAGCGCGTGCGCGCCGTGATGATGCCCTCGCGCTACACGGCCGACATCTCCTGGCTCGACGCCCGCGAGATGGCCGGCCGGCTCGGCGTGCGCTACGACGAGATGCCCATCGGTCAGGTCTTCGACGCCTTCCTCGCCACGCTCTCGAGCGAGTTCGCCGGCCTGCCGGCCGACACCACCGAAGAGAACATCCAGGCG
>JBILUW010000245.1:0-5791 GCA_044370795.1 Burkholderiaceae bacterium | reverse complement strand
GCCGAGGAAGACCTCGACGCGCAGCAGCCTGCCCGTGAACGGGAACGGCGCCTCGAAATCGCCGACCGCCGGCCTGGGCGCGCGGCCCACCTCGAGACCGATGAAAGACGACTGCGCGCGGTAGGTCTGCGGCAGCGCCACCGCGCCGCAGGGCACGCCATCGATGCTCAGCGTACCCTCGGCGCGGTACTCGCCGGTCTTGCGCACCTCCCAGGCGAGCTCGTGCGCGCCCGGTGGCACCGGCTGCGCCGAGCGCGCGACGTAGTGCCGGTTGACGAAGTTGTAGTCGTGCACCAGGTGAGCGTCGCGCAGGTAGAGGGCGTAGCCGCCGCACCAGTCGCCCTGAGCGATCAGCACGCCGTCGGCGCCGCCCGGCGGTATCTCGACGTGCGCGACGATCCGGTACGAGCGGTTGCGGATGTCGGGCGCGGCGGCCTGCGGAATACGGCCGGCGCCGGGCAGCAGCACCCAGTGCCGGCGCGCGGCGATGCTGTGCGGGTTGGAGCTCACGAAGCGGTTCAGCGTGTCGTCGAGTGGCAGCACGTTGCACGCGCCCGCCTCCGAGAACCAGCGCGCGATCATCGCCTGCAGACGCTGCGGCTGCTCGTCGGCAAGGTCGCGGCTCTCGTTGAAGTCGGTGTCGAGGTGGTAGAGCTCCCAGCGGTCGTCCTCGAAGCGCGTGCCGGGACGGTGGAACGTGACGGCCTTCCAGCCCTCGTGCCAGATGCCGCGGTGACCGAGCATCTCGAAGTACTGCGTGCGCTTGCGCGTGGGCTCGCCGGGCGCGGCGAAGGTGTAGGCGAAGCTCGTGCCCTCGATCGGCTGCTGCGCGACGCCGGCGATCGCAGCGGGCGGCGCGACGCCGGCCACCTCGAGCACCGTCGGCGTGATGTCGCTGACGTGGTGGAACTGCGGCCGCACGCCACCACCCGAGGCGATGCCGGCGGGCCAGTGCACGATGAGCGGATCGCGGATGCCCCCGCCATGCGTGTTCTGCTTGTAGCGCTTGAGCGGCGTGTTGCCGGCCATCGCCCAGCCCAGCGGATAGTTGTTGTTCAGATGCGCCTGGCCGATCGCGTCGATGTGCGGCAGGTTGTCGGCGAGCGTGTCGCGCACGCCGTTGAAGTAGCGCAGCGCGTTGACCGTGCCGAAGGGCGAACCCTCCTGGCTTGCGCCGTTGTCCGAGATCAGCGCGAGCAGCGTGTTGTCGAGGCAGCCTGATTCGCGCAGCCAGCCCACCAGCCGGCCGAGCTGCGCGTCGGCATGCTCGAGCATGCCGGCGAACGCCGCCTGCAGGCGCACCGCGAGCCGGCGCTCGTCGTCACCGAGTTCGCTCCAGGCCTTCACGCCGGCGTTGCGCTCGGGCAGCGCGGTATCGGGCGGCACGATGCCCAGCGCCTTCTGCCGCGCCAGCCTGTCCTCGCGCGTGCGGTCCCAGCCCTTCTCGAACACTGGCACGTAGCGGTCGATGTACTGCCTGGGCGCATGGTGCGGCGCGTGCTGCGCACCCAGGCAAAGGTAGAGGAAGAAGGGCTTGCCCGGGGCCACCGCCTGCTGCGCCCGCACGAAACCGATCGACTGATCGACGAGGTCCTCGGTCAGGTGGTAGCCCTCGCGGTCGGGTGCCTCGATGTGATGGTTGTCGAGCACCAGTTCCGGATGCCACTGGCTGGTCTCGCCCTCCAGAAAGCCGTAGTAGCGGTCGAAGCCGCGCTGCAGCGGCCACTGGTCGAACGGGCCGGCCTGCGAGGTCTCGAAGGTGGGCGTCAGGTGCCACTTGCCTACCGCGAAGGTGTTGTAGCCGGCCGGCCGCAGCATCTCGGCCAGCGTGCCGGCGCTGCGCGCGATGCGCCCGCGCATGCCCGGAAAGCCCAGATCCCAGTCGGCCAGCCCGCCCATGCCCACCGAGTGATGATTGCGCCCGGTGAGCAGCGCGGCGCGCGTGGGCGAGCACAGCGCGGTGGTGTGGAAGTTCGTGTAGCGCAGCCCGTTGGTTGCGAGCGCATCGATGTTCGGTGTGGCGATCTCCGAGCCGTAGCAGCCGAGATCGGCGAAGCCCAGATCGTCGAACACGATGACGACGACGTTGGGCGCGCCCTCGCGCGGGCGCGCCGGGGCCGGCCAGTGCGGCTCGGATTCGCTGGCGGTGAGGCCCAGGCGGTTGCGGTTGGGGCGGTCGGTCATGTCGTCTCCTCGATGGCATCGCTCGCGGGCTCGTCGGCCGCGCAGCGGAATCCCAGGTGGCCGGTGCAGGCCTCGGGCGGGCTCGCGCCGCGCGCGGCCACCCGGTAGCGAAAGCACCAGCTCTCGTGGCACAGGTAGCTGCCGCCGCGCATCGCGCGCCGCTCGCCATGCGCCGGGCCGGACGGATCGCGCAGCCGCCCCGGCGGGTGCTCGGCCGTGAACCAGTCGGCGCACCACTCCCACACGTTGCCGCAGACGTTGTGCAGACCGTAGCCGTTGGGCGGATACGTATCGACCGGCGCCGTGCCGTAGTGGCCGTCGTCGCGGCTGTTGTGCATCGGGAAGCGGCCCTGCCAGATGTTGCAGCGATGCCGGCCGTCGGGCGCGAGTTCGTCGCCCCACGGATAGCGGCGCTGCGCGAGCCCGCCACGGGCCGCGTACTCCCATTCGGCCTCGGTGGGCAGGCGCAGCCCGGCCCAGGCGCAATAGGCCGCCGCATCGTGCCAGGCCACGTGCACGACCGGATGCCGCTCGCGGCCGGCAAGCGACGATCCCGGCCCCTCGGGGCTGTGCCAGCAGGCACCGGGCACCTCGCGCCACCACGGCGCGTCGGCCACGCCGCGGGTGGCGGGGAAGTCGTCGGGCAGCAGGCCGGCGAACACGAAGCTCGCGCCCAGTTCCTCGGCCAGCGTCACGTGGCCGGTGGCCCGCACGAAGGCGGCGTACTCCTCGTTGCTGACCGCCGTGCGGGCGATGCGAAACGGCCGCAGCGTCACCGGTCGCACCGGCGCCTCGCCGTCGCCCGGCTCGCCCTCGTCGGCATCGCTGCCCATCAGGAACTCGCCACCGGGCAGCAGCACCATCTCGGCCGGCTCCGCGCCACGGGCAATCACCGCCGCATCGCCGCCCACCCGCACGGCGGCCGTGGCGGACGCCGCACCAGCGCGCCTTTCCGAACCTGGCGTGCTCGCCGCAGTCCGTGGCACGCAGCAGCCACGCGCGCTCATGCCCGGCAAGCGCCGTTGCGCCGGGCCGCTCAGGCCCGCGCGCCGCGAACCAGCCGACCGGGCCTGGCGCCGGTGTCGCGGTCGTCGCGACGCGTGCGCACGCCGGCGATCCAGGTGCCAACGTAGCCGGTGGCAGGCTGCAGCAGCCGCGCGCCGCCGGCCGGCAGATCGCGGTGCAGGGTGAGCGGCCCCAGGGCCAGCCGGTCGAGGTCGATGAGGTTGAGATCGGCACGCTTGCCGACCTCGAGCGAGCCGCGGTCGCCCAGGCCGAAGAGCTGCGCGTTGCGCAGGGTCTGGCGGTGCACCACCCGCGCCAGCGGCAGGCGCGGCCCGCGGGTGCGGCCGCGCACCCAGTGCGTGAGCTGGAAGGTGGGCGCAACCGCGTCGAAGATCACGCTCACGTGGGCGCCCGCATCGCTCAGGCCGGTGACCGTGAGGTCGCTCGCCTGCATCGCGCGCAGGGCCTCGTGGTCGTGCTCGCTGTAGTTCGCGAAGTAGCGCACGCAGAAGTCGCGGCCGTTGCCGGCGACCAGGAAGTCGTAGAGGAAGGCGGTCTCATCCTGGCCGGCGGCTGCGGCGCGCGCGGCGAACGAGCGCTGCGGCGGCGGCTCGGCGTCGTCGAGATCGGCGAGCGCGTAGGTCTGGGGATAGTTGGTGCGCGCGAAGGCGATCAGGTTCTCCATGCGCCCGGGCTGCGCGTGCGGCACGCTGTCCTCGGCGAGGATGGCGGCGCGAACGGCCGGCTCGCGCATGCGCGCCGCGCGCTGCGCCACCGGCAGCTCGCGCAGCGCCAGGCACGTGGGCCGGCGCATGAACGGGTGGTAGGTGTCGAGGCTCATCACGACGCCGACCGGGCGCGCGCCAACCTGCGGAAACAGCTTCGCGCCGTCGCGGTTGAGCTCGCCGACACGCTCGAGCACCCGCTGCCACAACCCGGGGCTCTCGTCGGACTGCATCAGCGTGAAGGTGAGCGGCCGGCCGCTCGCCCGTGACAGCCGAGCCATCCGCTCGACCTCGTCCATCAGCGTGTGGCGCTCGCCGCCGAACTGCGGCGCGCTGCCCAGCGTGCTTGCCGGAATCATCTGGAACACGCCGTGCCCCGCCTGCTTCAGCGCGCCGGCGAAGGCGAGCAGCTCGTCGTCCTCGGCGAAGGTACCCGGCACCGGCGCGCCATCGACCGCGCGATGACCGACGATGCGCGAGCTCGAGAAACCCAGCGCGCCCGCCGCGAGCGCCTCGGCCACCTGCGCCGCCATCGCGCGGGCGTCGTCGGTGCTGGCCGGCAGGTTGGCCCGGCCGCGCTCGCCCATCACCGCGTGGCGCAAAGGCCCGTGCGCGATCATCGAGCCGACGTCGAGCGCGTACTCACGGCGCGCGAGCAGATCGAGGTACTCGGGGTAGGAGCGCCACTGCCCCCAGGGCATGCCCTCGTGCAGCGCCGTGCCCGGGATGTCCTCGACGCCCTCCATCAGTTCGATCAGCGCGGCCTCGCCGCCAGGGGCCACCGGCGCGAAGCCCACGCCGCAGTTGCCCATCACGACGGTGCCCACGCCGTGGCTGGCCGAGGGATCCATCGTGTCATCCCAGGTGGCCTGCCCGTCGTAGTGCGTGTGGATGTCGATCCAGGCCGGCGCGAGCAGCGCGCCGCCGGCGTCGATGGTCTGGCGGGCGCCGCCGGCAACGCCGGGGCCCACGGCGGCGATCCGGCCGCCGGTGATCGCAAGATCGCCGACGTAGGGCTCGCCGCCGAGGCCGTCGACCACCGTGGCGCCGCGAATCAGGATGTCATGCATGGGATCGGTCTCCGGAGCGGGCTGCCACGACGATGCGGAACGGGCAGCCGACGCGTTGCCATTATGATGGCCCCATGCTTTGCGACCCGACCCTGCGCGACACCATCGTCCGGCACCTTGCCGCCTTTCCGGTACACGCGGCCGACAGCGCGGCGCGCGCCGCCGCGGTCGCGGTCACCGTCACCGACGCCGGCCTGGGCTCGCAGCTCTCGGGCATGCCCAGCCACGCCAGCTGGCATCCCGGCGCGGCGCTGGTGCTCACGCGCCGCTCGCTGAAGCTGCGCAATCACCCGGGCCAGTGGGCCTTGCCGGGCGGGCGCATCGACGCCGGCGAGACGCCCGAGCAGACGGCGCTGCGCGAACTGCGCGAGGAGGTGGGCCTGGCGCTCGACGAGAGCGCGGTCGTCGGCCGGCTCGACGACTTCGTCACGCGCTCGGGCTTCGTGATGACGCCGGTGGTGGTGTGGGCCGGGCCGCAGACGCTCCTGGAACCCAACCCCGAGGAAGTGGCCTCGATCCACCGCATCCCGGTCACCGAGTTCATGCGCACCGACGCCCCGCTGCTCGATCCGGTCGAGGGCGGCGGCGCACCGGTGCTGCGCATGCCGGTGGGCGACGACTGGATCGCGGCGCCCACGGCGGCCATCCTGTACCAGTTCCGCGAGGTCTGCCTGCGCGGCCTCGACACCCGGGTGGCGCACTACGAGCAGCCGGCGTTCGCCTGGCGCTGAGCGGCCCGCACGCACGATCGCTGCGCGCGATCGCGTTCTGCCCCAGCCCTAGCCCACGCAAGCCGCCGGGCCCCGG
>JBILUW010000244.1:0-5795 GCA_044370795.1 Burkholderiaceae bacterium | reverse complement strand
GGCCCTGGCGCAGGCGGGCGAGCTCGCCCGCGGGGCCACCGTCTACGTGACGCTCGAGCCGTGCAGCCACTTCGGGCGCACGCCGCCCTGCGCGCAGTCCCTCATCGGAGCCGGCGTCGCGCGGGTCGTGGCCGCGATGCAGGATCCCAACCCGGCGGTCAACGGCCGCGGCCTCACCATGCTGCGCGATGCCGGCATCGACGTGCGCTGCGGGCTGCTCGCGGCGCAGGCCGAGGCGCTCAACGTCGGGTTCGTGTCGCGCATGACCCGCGGCCTGCCCTGGGTGCGCATGAAGATCGCCGCCAGCCTCGACGGCCGCACCGCCTTGCATGATGGCCGCAGCCAGTGGATCACCGGCGAGCGCGCGCGCGCCGACGGCCATCACTGGCGGGCCCGCGCCTGCGCCGTGCTCACGGGCATCGGCACCGTGCGCGACGACGACCCCCGCCTGACGGCCCGCGAGGTCGATACCCCGCGCCAGCCACTGCGCGTGCTGGTCGATTCGCGGCTGCAGGTCGATCCCCACGCCCGGCTGCTGCAGGGTGGAGCGCTCGTGGTCTGCGCGGTGCGCGATGCGGCCCGCGAAGGCGAGCTCCAGGACCGCGGCTGCGAGGTGCTGCATCTGCCGGGGCCCGGCGACAAGGTCGACCTGCCGGCGCTGATGCGCGCGCTGGCCGGCCGCGGCATCAACGAGCTGCACGTCGAGGCGGGCTTTCGCCTGAACGGTTCGCTGGTGCGTGAGGGCTGCGTCGACGAGCTGCTCGTCTATCTCGCGCCCTGCCTGCTCGGCGACGCCGCCGGCATGGTCGATCTGGCCGCGCTGCCCGGGCTCGAGGCCCGCAGGCGGCTCGTCTTCGGCGACATCGACCGGGTTGGCGACGACCTGCGCGTGCTCGCGCGCCTGGTCGCCCCCGACTGACGCCCGACTGCCGTCGCGCAACCCTCACGCCACTCCAGGAGCGAGTCCATGTTCACAGGCATCGTCGCGGCGGTCGGCCGCATCGAAGGCAGGCGCCCCCTGGGCGACGGCTTGCGGCTCACCATCAATGCCGGCCCCCTCGACCTCTCCGACGTCGCGATCGGCGACTCGATCGCCATCCAGGGCGCCTGCATGACCGCGGTCATGATCGAGCCGCCACGCTTCGAGGTCGAGGTCTCGCGCGAGAGCCTGAACCGCACGGTCGGTCTCGAGCGCGACGGCGAGGTCAATCTCGAGAAGGCGCTGCGCCTGGCCGACCGGCTCGGCGGCCATCTGGTCGCGGGCCACGTCGACGGGCTGGGCACGGTCGCGCGTTTCGAGCAGATCGCCGAGAGCTGGCGCCTCGACATCGCCGTGCCCGCGCAGCTCGCGCGCTACTTCGCGTACAAGGGCTCGGTCACCGTCAATGGCGTGAGCCTCACCGTCAATTCGGTGATCGACGGCACGGATGGCTGCACGATCAGCATCAACCTGATCCCGCACACCATCGCCGTGACCACCCTGCGCCACCTGTCGGCGGGCGACCGGGTCAACCTCGAGGTCGACCTGATCGCCCGCTACGTCGAGCGCATGCTGGGCGACGACGTCCGCCGGCCGGCATGAGCGCCCGCCGCCCGCCCGCGCCCCCAAGGTAGAATGCGCCGATGGCCCTCTCATCCATCCCCGAGATCCTCGCCGAGTTTCGCGCTGGCCGCATGGTCATCCTCGTTGACGAGGAAGATCGCGAAAACGAGGGCGATCTGGTTCTCGCCGCCGACTTCGTCACCCCCGAGGCCATCAATTTCATGGCCCGCTACGGCCGTGGCCTGATCTGCCTCACGCTCACCGAGGAGCGCTGTCGGCTGCTCGAGTTGCCCCTCATGACCGCCAACAACGGCGCGCGCACCGGCACCAACTTCACGGTGTCGATCGAGGCGGCCGAGGGCGTCACCACCGGCATCTCCGCGGCCGACCGCTCCCGCACGATCGCCGCGGCGGTGGCCCGCAACGCCCGCCCCGACGACATCGTCCAGCCCGGGCACGTGTTTCCCCTGAAGGCGCGGCCCGGCGGCGTGCTCGCGCGTGCCGGCCACACCGAGGCGGGTTGCGACCTCGGCGCGCTCTGCGGTCTCACGCCGGCGTCGGTCATCTGCGAGATCATGAAGGACGACGGGACCATGGCCCGTCTTCCCGATCTCATCGAGTTCGCCCGCGAGCACGGCCTGAAGATCGGCGCGATCGCCGATCTGATCCAGTACCGCAGCGCCACCGAGTCGCTGGTCGAGCGCACCTCCAGCCGCAGCGTCGAGACCGCGCACGGCGTCTTCGAGATGGTGCTGTTCCGCGACAAGCCCACCGGCCAGCCGCACATCGCGCTGATGCTCGGCGATCCGTCGGCCCACGACGAGACGCTGGTTCGGGTCCACGAGCCCACCACGCCCCTCGACCTCATCGACACCTCGCGCGGCACGCACGCCTGGAGCATCCACCGCTCGCTTGCGGCCATACGCGCGCGCGGCCATGGCGTGCTGGTCATGCTCAACTGCGCGGCTCCCGCCGAGAGTATCTTCGCGCAGGGCGATCTCATGGCCGAACTCGCCCGCGGCAACGGCACGCGCCGCCGCACCACGAAGTTCGATCTGCGCACGTACGGCACGGGCGCGCAGATTCTCAAGGAGCTGGGCGTGCGCCGGATGCGTCTGCTGACATCCCCGCGCAAGCTGCCCAGCGTCACCGGTTACGACCTCGAAATCGTCGGCTACGAAACCGGCGAGTCAGCCCAAGGATGAGCGTGGACACATTCAATGCCGGAACCGACGGCGAAGGCCTGCGGATAGGTGTGGTGCAGGCCCGGTTCAACGAGCCGGTGTGCGAGGCGCTGCGCGAGGCCTGCCTCGAGCTGCTGCAGCGTCTGGGCGTGGGCGAGGAAGACATCTTCGTGTGCTCCGTGCCCGGCGCGCTCGAGATCCCGCTCGCGCTGCAGAAGCTCGCCCAGACCGGCGAGTTCGACGCCCTGATCGCGCTGGGCGCGGTGATCCGCGGCGAGACCTACCACTTCGAGGTCGTCTCCAACGAGAGCGCGGCAGGCGTGGCCCGGGTGTCGCTCGATTTCTCCATCCCGATCGCCAACGCCATCCTTACCACCGAGGACGACGACCAGGCGATGGTCCGTGCCGCCGAGAAGGGCGCTGACGCCGCGCGGGTCGCCATCGAGATGGCCAACCTCGTCGCCTCGATCGCCACGCTGGGCGGCGGCGCCGATCCCGACGAGGACGACTGACCCATGGGCCGGCCGCCCGCCGCCGCGTCGGGCGCCGCCCGCGCGCCGCAGCGCAGTGCGCGTCGGCGCTCGCGCGAGCTCGCCGTCCAGGGGCTCTACCAGTGGCTGGTCTCCCGCGAGGATGCCGGCGCGATCGAGGCGCACCTCACCGAGGCCCCCGAGTTCGCCAAGGCCGACCGCGAGCACTTCGGCGACCTGCTCCACGGCGTCATCCGCGACCGCGACCAGCTCCACGAGGCCCTCACGCCCCACCTCGATCGCACGCTCGCCGAGCTCAGCCCGGTCGAGCACGCGACCCTGCTCGTGGGCGCCTTCGAACTTGCCCGCCACCCCGAGATCCCCTACCGCGTGGTGATCAACGAGGCGGTCGAGCTGGCCAAGACCTTCGGCGGCACCGACGGCTATCGCTACGTGAACGGCGTGCTCGACCGGGTGGCTGGCCGGCTGCGCGCCGTGGAGGTCGCGGCCGCCCGGCGGCCGTGAGCCAGCCCGCAGCCGCCCCGGGCGGCGAGTTCGAACTCATCGCGCGCCACTTCGCCGGCGCGCCGCGGCGCCGCGCGCGACTGGGCATCGGCGACGACTGCGCTCTGCTCGCCGATCTGCCCGCTGGCGAATGCCTGGCCGTGAGCACCGACATGCTGGTCGCGGGGCGGCACTTCTTCGCCGATGCCGACCCGGCCGGTCTGGGCTGGAAATCGCTGGCGGTCAATCTTTCCGACCTGGCCGCCATGGGCGCGCGGCCGCTGGCGTTCACGCTGGCGCTGGCCCTGCCTGAAGTCGACGATGCCTGGCTGGCCGCCTTCAGCGCCGGCCTGCTCGAGATCGCCGGCGTCCACGACTGCGAGCTGGTCGGCGGCGATACCACCCGCGGTCCCCTCACCATGGCTATCACCGTCTTCGGCAGCGTGCCGCCGTCGCTTGCGCTGCGCCGCGACGCCGGCCGGGCGGGCGACGATCTCTGGGTCTCGGGGCCGCTGGGCGCGGCCGCCTGGGCGGTGGTCTGCCGGCAGGCAGGCCGGCCGCTGCCGGCCGGTCATGCGGCGCTGGACCGCCTCGATCGGCCGCAGCCCCGGGTGAGCCTGGGGCGCGCGCTGCTCGGCACGGCGCGCGCCGCGATCGACCTGTCTGACGGTCTCCTCGGCGACCTCGGTCATGTCTGCAAGCGCTCGCGCCTGGGCGCCCGGCTCGACTGGCCGGCGGTGCCGGTCGCCGCCTGCCTGCGCGATCGGCCGCTGGCGCAGCGCCTGGCGCTGGCGCTGGCCGGCGGCGACGACTACGAGCTGCTGTTCAGCGCGCCGCCGGCCGCGCGCGAGACCATCGCCGCGCTGGCCGCCGCCGCTGGCCATCCCCAGCCGCCGTCGCGCATCGGCACGCTGGTCGCCGAGCCGGGAATCCGGCTGCTGGCCGCCGATGGCACTACCATTCCGGTCGATGAACTCGCGTCCTTCGACCATTTTCGCTGAAGGTCCCAGGCCATGACGGCGGGCCGCGCAGCCTCGCGCCCCGGCTTCGCCTTCATGCGCCCGCGGGCGGCGCGCTGGGTGGCGCTGGGTTTCGGCAGTGGCCTGGCGCCTGTCGCGCCCGGCACGGTGGGCACGCTGTGGGCGTGGGTGGTGTGGCTCGCGGCTCTGCAGCCGCTGGGGCCGACGGCGCAGGCCGTCGCGATCGTGCTCGGGCTGGCGATCGGCCCGTGGGCCTGCCGGCGCACGGCCGAGGACCTCGGCGTCAAGGACCACGGCGCCATCGTCTGGGACGAGATCGTCGCCTTCTGGATCGTGCTCGCGGTGCTGCCGGCTTCGCCCGTCTGGCAGTTCGCCGGATTCGCTCTCTTTCGTCTGCTCGACGCCACCAAGCCGCCGCCGATAGGCTGGCTCGACCGGCGCGTCGGCGGCGGTTTGGGGGTGATGGTCGACGATCTCGCCGCCGCCTTCGCCACGCTCCTGATCCTGGCCGCTTTCCGCGCCTGGGGCTGAGTGCGCCCACCCCGATCAGCCATGAACCACCCCGACCATCCGCACGACCGGGCCGAGCCCGCGCCGCCCGAGCCTCTTGCCGGACCGGAGATTGGCCGCGGCCACGGCATGCGGCCGCACCAGGAGGGGCTCGACCACGGCGCGGTGGTGGCCCTGGCCACCCGGCTCGGGCGTGCGCTGGCGGCCGACGGACACGCCATCGCGACGGTCGAGTCGTGCACCGGCGGGCTGATCGCCTGCGCGCTCACCGAGACCCCGGGCTCGAGCCTGTGGTTCGACCGCGGTTTCGTCACTTACAGCAACGAGGCCAAGACCGAGCTTGTCGGCGTGCCCGCCGCAACCATTGCCGAGCACGGCGCGGTCAGCGAGCCGGTGGCCCGGGCGATGGCCGAAGGCGCGCTCGCGCGCTCGGCGGCCTGGCTGGCGCTCTCGGTGACGGGCGTGGCCGGCCCCGGCGGCGGCAGCCCGGCCAAGCCCGTGGGTACGGTGTGTTTCGGCTGGGCTGTGCGCGGCGGGGCAAGCCGCGTCCTGACGCTGCGCTTGCCGGGCGACCGGGCGCAGGTGCGCCGGGCCGCCGCGCTGG
>JBILUW010000243.1:0-5800 GCA_044370795.1 Burkholderiaceae bacterium | reverse complement strand
CGCCCGGCGCTCGCCGCCTCGGCCAGCAGCGCCTCGCGGCCGGCGGCATCGGCGTCGGCGTAGCGCGTCCACCAGTCGGCCAGCTCCGCGGGCAGCTCGCCCGCCTCGCAGCGCAGCAGCATGAAGTCGTAGGCAGCGCGAAAGCGCAGGTGCTCGATCAGCCGCGCCGGCGCGCTGCCGTGGCGGCGCTCGAAGCGCGGCTGCAGGGTCCAGATCTCGCGCATGTCGGCGATGATGCGTTTCTGGATGGCCAGGCGCGCGCCCTGCTCAGCCATCACGTCGTCGATGGTCTCGTGCAGCGCCGGGATGGGCTGCTCGCCGGCCTGCAGGCGCTGGGCCCAGCGGGTGCGCACCTCCTGCCAGAGCAGCGTGGCGAACAGGAAGCCGGGGGCCACCGAGCGGCCCGAGAGCACCCGCTCGTCGGTGCTCGTGAGTGCCACGCGGATGAAGCGCTCGCCGTCGGGCTGCTCGAGGATCACGTCGAGGAGCGGCAGCAGCCCGTGGTGCAGGCCCTCGGCGCGCAGCTGCTGCAGGCTCTCGAGGGCGTGGCCCGACTGCAGCAGCTTGAGCATCTCGTCGAAGAGCCGCGCCGCCGGCACGTTGTGGATCAGCGAGGCCAGGCTGCTGATCGGCGCGCGCGTGCCGGCCTCGACCTCGAAGCCGGTCTTGGCGGCAAACCGCGCCGTGCGCAGCATGCGCACCGGATCCTCGCGGTAGCGGGTGGCGGGGTCGCCGATCATGCGCAGCACGCGCCGGCGCAGGTCGGGCACGCCGTCGTGGTAGTCGAGCAGCGCGTCGGCCACCGGGTCGTAGTAGAGCGCGTTGATGGTGAAGTCGCGGCGCGTGGCGTCCTCGGCCTGGCTGCCCCAGACATTGTCGCGCAGCACCCGGCCGTGCTCGTCGGTCTCGGCGTCGGTCTGCAAGGCGCGGAAGGTCGAGACCTCGATGGTCTCGCGGCCGTACATCACGTGCACGATCTGGAAGCGCCGGCCGATGACGCGCGAGCGGCGAAACAGCGCGGTGACCTGCTCCGGGGTGGCGTCGGTGGCGACGTCGAAATCCTTGGGCTTCAGGCCGAGCAGCAGGTCGCGCACGCCGCCGCCGACCACGAAGGCCTTGTAGCCGCCCTTCTGCAGCGTCTCGCAGGTGCGGATCGCCGACGAGGGCAGGTCGGGGCGTCGGATGCCTTCGGTGCTGGCCACGTAGCGCACCGGTTCGCGGGGCACGGCCTGCGGCGGGCGGACGGCGGCTGGCGCGGTGGCCGCGCCCGGGGCGTCGGTGCGCCCGAACAGCCTGCGGATGAGGCGGGTGATCATGCGAAGAGCTTCAGGGTCGGCCAGCCCCGTTCGCGCGCGACCTCGGCCAGTCGCGGGTCGGGATTGGTGGCGACGGGGTGGGTGACGCGCTCGAGCAGCGCGATGTCGTTGGCCGAGTCGCTGTAGAAGGTCGAGCGAGGGAAGTCGGCAAGCGTGGTGCCGCGCCCGGCCAGCCAGGCGTCGAGACGCGCGATCTTGCCTTCGCGAAAGCTCGGAATGCCGACCGAGCGGCCGGTGTAGCGCTCGCCGTCGCGCTCGACCAGGGTGGCGATCAGGTGCTCGATGCCGAAGCGCCGGGCGATCGGTCCGGTGACGAACTCGTTGGTCGCGGTGATGATGGCGCACAGCTCGCCGCGGCCCCGGTGCTCCTCGACCAGCGCGCGCGCCGTCGGCCGCAGCGCGGGTTCGATGATCTCGGTCATGTATTGCTCGTGCCAGCGATGCAGCTGTTGCGGCGGATGCGCACCGAGCGGCGCCAGCTGGAAGGCGAGAAAGGCGCCGATGTCGAGGGTGCCGGCCTGGTAGTCGCGGTAGAAGCGGTCGTTCTCGCGCTCCTGGTATTCCGGGTCGACCGCTCCCACCCGCGTGAGGAATCGGCCCCACTCGTAGTCGCTGTCGAGGGGCAGGAGGGTGTGGTCGAGATCGAACAGGGCAAGGTTCATGGTCGGCCCGGATATTAGCAGCGGCCGGGCGGCGAGCCGGCGCCATCGGACTGCGCGAGCCACTCGCGCAGCAGCGGCAGGGTCAGCGGGCGCTTGCGGGCCAGCGCGTGCCGGTCGATCGCCTCGAGGGTGGACATCAGCACCCGCAGGTCGCGGTCGTGATGGGTGAGCAGCCAGGCAATGACCTCCGGGGCGGGCGCCAGTCCGCGCTCGCGCGCGGCCAGCGCCAGCGCCTGCGCCCGGCCGGCATCGTCGGGCGCGCGCAGCTCGTAGACCAGGCCTGCGCCCAGCCGCGTGCGCAGGTCCTCGCGCAGCGCCAGCGCGAGCGGCGGGCGGTCGCCGGTGGTGACGATGGCCTGTCGGGGGTCGGCGGCGGCGGCGACGAACTGCCCGAACAGCGCCTGCTGGCCGGCCGCGTCGAGGCGGTGCACGTCGTCGACCGCCAGCAGCAGTGGCGTGCCGGCGAGCGCACGCGCGAGGTGGCTGCGGCCGCTGCCGGGCAGCCCCCACAGATAGACCAGGCGGTGCCGGCGCTCGCCCGCGGCGAGCTCGCGCAGGGCCTGCAGGCACTCGCGATTGGGGCCGGCGACGAAGTTCTCGAGCGTGGGTCCGACGCTGGCGAGCAGGTCGAGGGCAAGCTGCGTCATCAGGGGGGCCGCCGGTAGAACTCGCTGGCGAGATAGTTCCGGTGCAGCCGGCGCAGCCCCACCGCCGCCATCGCCGCCAGCGGCAGCGCGAGCAGCACGCCGACGAAGCCGAACAGCGCGCCGAAGGCCATCAGCGCGAGGATGACGGCGAGCGGATGCAGGCCGATGCGCTCGCCGATCAGCCGCGGCGTGAGCACGAAGCTCTCGAGCACCTGGCCCACGCCGTAGACCACGCCGGTCACCATCATCCCGCGCAGCGGGCCGAGCTCGAGCATGCCGGTGATCAGCGCGAACACCGCGCCCAGCGCGAATCCGAGATAGGGAATGGCCACCAGCAGTCCGGTGAGCACGCCGATCGGCAGCCACAGCGAGAAGCCGGCGGCCAGCAGCGCCAGCGCGTAGTAGCCGGCCAGCGCGAGCATGACCAGCAGCTGGCCGCGCAGGTACTGGCCGAGCAGCGCGTCGATCTCGCCGAGCAGGCTGGCGGTGGACGGCCGCCAGCGCGGCGGCACCAGCGCGCCGACGCGCCCGACCAGCCCTGGCCAGTCGGCGAGCAGGTAATAGGCGAGCACCGGCACCAGGAACAGCAGCCCCAGCACCTCGATGGCCGCCGACCAGCCCGAGCGCACGTAGCCGAGCAGCGCGGCCGCCCAGTCTTCGCCGGCGCTGGCCAGATGGCGCGCGAGCCAGGCCCGGATGGCCGCGCCATCGACGCTGAGCTCCAGCCCGGTGGCCTCGCGCAGCCACGGCAGCAGCCGCTCGGTGACCGTCTGGACGAGCCCGGGCAGGCGCTGGCGGATCTGGACGACCTCGACCTGCACGATGGGCACCAGGATGAGCACCACCGCCACCAGGGCCATGACCGCGAGCAGCAGCGCCAGCGTGGCACCCACCGGACGCGGTACCCGGTGCCGCTGCATCCAGGCCACCCCGGGCTGCAGCACGTAGGCCAGCACGGCCGCCGCCGCAAAGGGGCTCAGCACCGGGCCGAGCACGGCCAGCAGCGCGAGCAGCAGCAGTCCGACGACGGTCCAGCCCAGCGTCTGGCGCTGGGGGGTGGTGAGGGGCAAGAAGCGCTCCGTGCGTGGCGGGAAACCCGGAGGGGCGGTATCGCGCCGATTCTAGTCCAGCGCAGGGCCGGCGGCCGGTCGCCCGGCTACAATTCGCCCCTGGCGCCGCGCCCGGCGCCGGCCGCCGCGAGCGGCCACACGCCATCGAGCCCCAGCCATGACCACCCCGCTGTCCTACAAGGATGCCGGCGTCGACATCGACGCCGGCGATGCGCTCGTCGACCGGATCAAGCCGCTCGCGCGCCGCACCCTGCGCGAAGGCGTGCTCGCCGGCATCGGCGGGTTCGGCGCGCTGTTCGAGGTGCCGCGCCGCTACCGCGAGCCGGTGCTGGTGTCCGGCACCGACGGCGTCGGCACCAAGCTGAAGCTCGCCTTCGCGCTCGGCCGTCACGACACCATCGGCATCGATCTGGTGGCGATGAGCGTGAACGACGTGCTGGTGCAGGGCGCCGAGCCGCTGTTCTTTCTCGACTACTACGCCACCGGACGCCTGTCCGTGCCGGTGGCCGCCGAGGTGGTGCGCGGCATCGCCGCCGGCTGCGAGCAGGCCGGCTGCGCGCTGATCGGCGGCGAGACCGCCGAGATGCCGGGCATGTATGCCGAGGGGGAGTACGACCTCGCGGGCTTCTGCGTCGGCGTGGTCGAGAAGTCGCAGGTGATCGACGGCTCGTCGGTCGCCCCGGGCGACTGCGTGGTCGGGCTCGCCTCGAGCGGCCTGCATTCGAACGGCTATTCGCTCGCCCGCCGCATCGTCGAACACGCGGGCGCGCGGCTGGACCAGCCCTTCGCCGGCCGCACGCTGGGGGACGCGCTGCTCGAGCCCACCCGCATCTACGTGCGCGCGGTGCGCGCACTCCTCGCCGAGGTCCCGGTACGGGCGATCGCGCACATCACCGGCGGTGGCCTGCCCGGCAACCTGCCGCGGGTGCTTCCGGCCGCGATGGCCGCGCGGCTGGACGCGGCGGCGTGGTCGCGTCCTGCGCTGTTCGACTGGCTGCAGTCGGCAGGCCAGGTGGCCGATGACGAGATGTACCGCACCTTCAACTGCGGCATCGGCATGGCACTGGTCGTGCCCGAGTCCGACGCGCGTCGGACGATCGCGCTGCTCGAGGCGGCTGGCGAGCGCGCGATGCCGATCGGTCGCATCGAGGCGCGCGCCGTCGACGCCGACGCGGTGCTGATCGGATGAGCGGCACGGGCCGGGCGGCCGCTGCCGGGCCGGCACATGGCGGTTCGCTGCCCCGGGTCGTGGTGCTCGTGTCCGGGCGCGGCAGCAACCTGCGGGCGATCGTCGCCGACCGCCCGCCGTGCGAGTTCGCCGCGGTGATCAGCAACCGGCCGCAGGCGGCGGCCCTCGACTTCGCGCGCGCCTGCGGCATCCCCGCGCAGGTGGTCGATCACCGCGCCTTCGCCGATCGGGCAGCCTTCGAGTCGGCGCTGGCCACTGCGATCGACGCCCACCGCCCCGCGCTGGTGGTGCTCGCCGGCTTCATGCGCATCCTCGGCGATGCGTTCGTGCGCCGCTACGAGGGCCGCATGATCAACATTCATCCCTCGCTGCTGCCCGCCTACACCGGGCTGCATACCCACCGGCGGGCGCTGGCCGACGGCGTGCGGCTGCACGGGTGCACCGTGCACTTCGTGACACCCGCGCTCGACTGCGGCCCGGTGATCGCGCAGGCGGCAGTGCCGGTGCTCGAGGACGACGACGAGGATTCGCTCGCCGCGCGGGTACTGGTGCAGGAGCACCGGCTCTACCCGCAGGCGGTGCGCTGGTTCGTCGAGGGTCGCCTGGTCATCGAAGGAGCCCGCCGCGGCACTGCCCGCGTTGCCCTGGCCTCCCCCCGACGCCCCCCTCCCGCCCCCCGCCGTCCTCCGCTGACCCCGCTGGCGCCGCCCAGCGGGCGCTCCCGCCCATGCCCGAGACGCTCCCCCGTCTGCAGCCGATGCCCGCCCGCGGGCGTCGCCGGCTGATCGCCGCCCTGCTGCCGGCGGCCGCCGCGCTCGCCGCGCGCCCGGCACACCCGACCGAGGCCGATGCGCGGCCGGTGCGTGTCGCGCTGACCTACGCGCTGGCGCGCGGCAGCCTCGAGCTCGCGCGCGTC
>JBILUW010000242.1:0-5835 GCA_044370795.1 Burkholderiaceae bacterium | reverse complement strand
GCCGACATCGAGGCCCCCGCGCCGACACGGGCGCAGACCCTGGCGCGCAGGCGCGAACCGGCGCCGGCGCGCAGGCACGCACGCCGGCGTACCGGCGCGCCGCGTAGCGCCAGCCTAGGCGCCCAGGCGCTCGCGCAGCCGGCTGCGCACGCGGGGCAGCGCCGCGGGCAGCCCCTGGGCGAGCTGCGTGAAGAGCTCGTCGTGCAGCGAGAGTTCGCGCTGCCAGTCGGCGGCATCGAGCGCGGTGATGCGATCGAACGCGGCGCGCGGGAACGTGGTGCCATCCCAGACGATGTCGTCGTAGCGCGGGGTGATGCCCAGCGCGTGTTCGGTGCCCTGCGCACGGCCCTCGAGCCGCTGCAGGATCCAGACGAGCACCCGCATGTTGTCGCCGAACCCCGGCCAGACGAACTTGCCGTTCTCGTCGGTGCGGAACCAGTTGACGCAGAAGATGCGCGGCAGGCGCGCACCGGCGGCCTGCAGGCGATGGCCGATGTCAAGCCAGTGCCCGAAGTACTCGGCCATGTTGTAGCCGCAGAAGGGCAGCATCGCGAAGGGATCGCGGCGCACGATGCCGGTGGCGCCGGCCTGGGCAGCGGTGGTCTCGGAGCCCATGGTGGCGGCCATGTAGACGCCCTCCTCCCAGTTGCGCGCCTCGGTGACGAGCGGCACGGTGGTGGAGCGGCGTCCGCCGAAGATGAAGGCGTCGATGGGCACGCCGGCCGGATCGTCCCAGTGCGGGTCCATCGACGGGCACTGGTCGGCCGGAACCGTGAAGCGGGCGTTGGGATGCGCGGCCGGCCGGGGCTTGCCGTTGACCGGGTTGGCGCGGGCAACCTCGGGCGTCCAGTCGCGGCCCTGCCAGTCGAGCAGATGCGCCGGCGCGTCGGACAGGCCCTCCCACCAGACGTCGCCATCGTCGGTGAGGGCGACGTTGGTGAAGATGGTGTTGCGCGACAGCGCGGCCAGGCAGTTGGGGTTGGTGCGGGCGCTGGTGCCGGGCGCCACGCCGAAGAAGCCGGCCTCGGGGTTGATCGCCCGCAGGCTGCCGTCGGGCTGGGGTTTGATCCAGGCGATGTCGTCGCCGATGGTGCGCACCGTCCAGCCGTCGAAGCCCTTGGGCGGGATGAGCATCGCGAAGTTGGTCTTGCCGCAGGCCGACGGGAAGGCCGCCGCCACGTGCGAGGTCTTGCCCTGGGGCGAGGTGACCGCGAGGATGAGCATGTGCTCGGCCAGCCAGCCGATGCCGCCGGCCAGCGCCTCCTGGCGGCCCATGTTGGAGGCGATGCGCAGCGCAAAGCACTTCTTGCCCAGCAGGGCATTGCCACCGTAACCCGAGCCGTACGACCAGATCTCGCGCGACTCGGGGAAGTGCACGATGTACTTGGTGGGGTTGCACGGCCAGGCGACGTCGGCCTCGCCAGCGGCGAGCGGCTTGCCCACGCTGTGCACGCAGGGCACGAAGTGGCCGTCCTCGCCGAGGACGTCGTAGACCGCCCGACCCATGCGGGTCATGATGCGCATGTTGACCACGACGTAGGGGCTGTCGGAGAGCTCGACGCCGATGTGGGCGATGGGGCTGCCCAGCGGCCCCATCGAGAACGGCACCACGTACAGGGTGCGGCCGCGCATGCAGCCCTCGAAGAGCCCGCCGAGCGTGGCGCGCATCTGCGCCGGGTCGATCCAGTTGTTGGTGGGGCCGGCTTCCTCGGCGCGCTCGCTGCAGATGTAGGTGCGGTCTTCCACCCGGGCGACGTCGGTGGGGTCGGACCACGCCAGGTAGGAGTTGGGCCGCAGAGCCGGATTGAGCCGCCGCAGCGTCCCGGCGGCCACCATGGCCTCGCACAGGCTGTCGTTTTCCTCCTGCGATCCGTCGGCCCAGTGGATGCGGTCGGGGCGCGTGAGGGCGGCGATGCGGGCGACCCACTCGATCAGGCCCGGATGGCGGACGTGGTCGGGGGCGCCAACGAGCGTGCGCAGGCTCTGGGCGGACGAAACTGCCTGGGCGGCGAGGGGCTGGTTCATCGGAACTCCGGGCGTTGCCGTGTCGCTTCGGCCGCCCGGAGAAAACACCGATCCGGGCAGTGAAACCGGCCATTTTACACCCGTGCAAAGACCAAGCGTGGCGGCGGGTCAGCGGCTGTCAGCCGGCCGAGGGGATCGACCGGTGGAACAAACCGCGCCCACCCCGGTCGGGAAAGGGGATAATCTGGCTTCATCAATGAGCAGGATCGGTTGCCAGGCATGCACGTCAAGATTCATCCGATGGGCGAAACCGACTGCGCCAACTGTGGTGTTCGCGACCAGTCCCTGTTCGCCAACCTCAGTCCGGCCGACTTCAAGCTGATCGACCAGCCCATCCACGACCTCTCCCACGAGGCCCACGGCACGCTGTTTGCCGAGGGCGATGCCGGCGAGTACGTGTTCACCATCCGCAAGGGGCTGGTCAAGCTGGTGCGCTACCAGTCCGACGGGGCGCAGCGCATCGTGCGGCTGCTCGGCCCCGGCGACATCGCCGGCCTCGAATCCACCGCCGGCGCCAGCTACGAATCGACCGCCATCGCGATCACCGACGTGCACTCTTGCCGGATCCCGATCTCCGTGATCCAGCGCCTCGAGTCCGAGTCGCCACGCCTGCACCAGCAACTGGTGCGCAAGTGGCACGAGGCCCTCAAGACGGCCGACGACTTCATCGCCGATCTCGCCACCGGCAGCGCCCGCCAGCGTCTTGCCCGTCTGCTGCTGCGCCTGGCCGGCGATGGCGGCCACCACCAGGTGCTGCTGCCCTCGCGCGAGGACGTCGGCGCGCTGCTGGGCATCACCACCGAAACCGCCAGCCGGACCGTGGCCTCCTTCCGGCGCGAGGGCCTGATGGAAGACCTCGACCGCCAGGGCCGGCACTTCCGGATCGTCGCGCCAGCTCTGGGAGCGGTGGCCGACGGCGCCGAGTGAGCAACCACCCCTGGGCGGCCGAGATTGCCGCGGCGGCCCGGCGCATCGCCGGGCACGTGCGGGTCACGCCCTGCCTGCAGCTACCCTGGGCTGGCCGCACCCTCAACCTCAAGCTCGAATACCTCCAGACCAGCGGCACCTTCAAGGCCCGCGGCGCCTTCAACCGCCTGCTTGGCACCGACGTGCCGGCCGCTGGCGTGGCCGCGGCTTCGGGCGGCAACCACGGCATCGCGGTGGCGCTGGCCGCGCGCGAGCTGGGCGTGCCCGCCCATGTCTTCGTGCCCGAGCCCACGCCCCAGGCCAAGCGCGACCGGCTCGCCGCGCTCGGCGCCAGCGTGCACCGCGGCGGGCGCGACTACGCCGAGGCGCTGGCAGCCTGCGATGCTTTCCGCGCGGCCACCGGCGCGCTCGAATCGCACGCCTACGACCACCCGGCCACGCTGGCCGGCCAGGGCACCCTGGCGCGCGAATGGCAGTGGCAGGCGCCCGATCTCGACACCGTGCTGGTCGCGGTGGGCGGCGGCGGCCTGATCGGCGGCATGGCGGCGTGGTACGGCGGCCGGGTCCGCGTGATCGCCGTCGAGTCGGAAGGCTGCCCTACCCTGCACCGGGCGCTGGCTGCCGGCCGGCCGATCGACGTCGCCGTGGGCGGGCTGGCTGCCGATTCGCTGGGCGCGCGCCGCGCGGGGGCGCTCATGTTCCCGATCGCGCAGCAGCACGTGGCCGAGTCGGTCCTGGTCACCGATGACGCCATCCGCCAGGCTCAGGCCACGCTGTGGGCGCAGGCCCGCATCCCGGCCGAGCCGGGTGGCGCCGCGGCCTTCGCCGCCCTGCTGAGCGGCGCCTGGCGGCCGCAGCCCGACGAGCGCGTCGGGGTGCTGGTGTGCGGCGCCAACCTCGATCCGGCCGTCCTGTCGGCCGGCAACCCGCCATGAGCGGCGCGGGGCGCCTCGTCGCGGTGTCGGCGGGCAAGGCGGTCGATCTGCTCGCGCGCGACGAGGGCGGCCGCGCGCAGCGCATCGTCAGCGGCATCGCCAAGAAACCGGTCAGCACGCTCGAGCTGCCGGTGGCCGTCGCGGTCGGCGAGCTGGGCGTGGCGGGCGACGAGATCGTCGATCTCAGCGTGCACGGCGGCCGCGACAAGGCGGTCTACGTCTATCCGTCCGAGCACCTGGCCTTCTGGCGCACGGTGCGCGATCAGGCGCGCGTGGCGGGCGACACCGGACCCGGGCTGGTGGGCGAGAACCTGCTGCTCGAGGGGCTGCTCGAATCCGACCTGCACGTCGGCGACCGCCTGACGGTGGGCGAGGTGGTGCTGCGCATTGAATCGCCACGCTCGCCCTGCCACAAGTTCAACCTGCGCATGGGCTTCTCGTGGGCCGCCAAGATGATGATCCAGAGCGGCTACACCGGCGCCTACTGCTCGGTGGTGCGCGCGGGCCGGTTGTGCGCGGGCGAGTCGGTGCTCGTGCAACCGGGCGAGCGCATCGTGAGCATCCTCGAAAGCCACCGCCTGGCGCATGGGAAGTCCCAGCGCCCGCTGTTCTGATGTAGAGTCTTCGCATGCCCGACCTCAGTCCCGCGCAGCGCACCGCCGGCACCGCCCGCTTCCTGCTTGCGGCCGGCTGGCTGGTCGCGCTCGAAGCGCTCTGGCGCGGCTCGGTGGCCCGCACCCTCATGGCCGCGGCCCTCATCGCCTTCGGCGGCGGGCTGCTCTACGTCGCCAAGCGCGCCGACTGATCCACCGGCCGCGGCTGCCTGCGCCGCGATCCGATGACCGAATTCGCCGCCATCCGCGTCGACGCCTACCCGGTCGACGCCGAACTCATCGATGCCGGATCCACCGGCCCCGAACTCGCCCATCTGGCTGACGTTTATCTGCGCAGCCCGCGCGCGCTCGTCTGGCGGCATCCGTCGTCCGACTGGCGGCTGTTCGTGCTGCTGCTGCCCATCGCCTCCCGGCTGTCGCTCATGACCAACCCCATCTTCGCGCAGCTCGCCCGCGCCTGGGGTCTGAGCGCGCGCTTCGTCGGCATCGACCGCGACGGCCTGGTGCACGACTTCCGCTCGCTGCTCACCGACCGCACGCTGCGTCTGCTGGTCGACGCGCTGAACGCTGATGTCGGGCAGCCCGCCGAGGGCGCCACCCGTGTGCTCGACACCCTGTTCGCCGCGCTTGCCGGCGAGATGCTCACGGTGCTCGAGCGCCGGCGGCAAGACTGGCGGCGCCACCTCGACACCGAGCACCGGCTCGAACCCGAGGCCCCGCGCGGCCTCTTCGACCGGCAGGCCCGCCACCCCGACTTCCTCGCCGCGCTGCGGGCGGCGCTGCGCCAGGGCGTGATCGACGTCGGGTTCTACGGTCGCGCGCTGCGCGCCACCGATCTGCGCGAGCAGGCGGTCGAGCGGCGGCTGGCCTCGCTGATCGAATCGGCCCTCGATCCCATCGTGCTCGGCCGGGTCGCGGGCACCCCCGCCGGCGCGCACCTGGGCTGCTACAACTGGCTGATGCTCGACCCTCGCCACGCCGCCGCCCGCGCCCATGTGCTGTCGCGGCTGCCGGGCCTCGCCGGGTTTTTCGCCCAGACGCTGGTGCCGCTCGAGGCCGACGGCCGCAGCGGCGGCTCGGCCGGCTTCGATCTGCGCAGCCTCGCTGCCCGGGCGGCAAGCTCGCACAGCCTGCACTGGGCGGGCGTGCTGCGCCGGGCGATCGACGCCGGCCAGGACCGCGCGGTCATCGAGGCGCTGGCCCAGCGCTTTGCCGTGCCCGAGAACGTGCTGCGGCGGCTGTGGCGCGAGCTGCCCGCCGGCCTGGGCCAGCCGCCGGGCTGGCAGGTGGGTCCGGTGCTGCGCGAGCTTGCACGCGCCGGCGAGCGCGACTGG
>JBILUW010000241.1:0-5871 GCA_044370795.1 Burkholderiaceae bacterium | reverse complement strand
ACGTCACGATCGATGCCGCGGGCCTGTGCATCAAGTCGGGCAACGCCACCATCCTGCGCGGCGGCTCCGAGGCCATCCACAGCAACCAGGCGCTGGCCGCGCTGGTACGCGAGGGGCTGCGCGCCGCCGGCCTGCCCGACGACGCCGTGCAGGTGATCGAGACCACCGACCGCGCCGCGGTGGGCGAACTCATCACCCATCCCGAGTACGTCGACGTGATCGTGCCGCGCGGCGGCAAGTCCCTGATCGAGCGCATCTCGCGCGAGTCGCGGGTGCCCGTCATCAAGCACCTCGACGGCATCTGCCACGTCTACATCGACGACAGCGCCGATCCGGCGATGGCCATCCGCATCGCCGACAACGCCAAGACGCAGCGCTACTCGCCCTGCAACACCATGGAGACGCTGCTGGTCGCGCAGGCCGCCGCGGCCGCGGTGCTGCCGCCCCTGGCGCGCATCTACGCCGACAAGGGCGTCGAGATGCGCGGCTGCGCGGCCACCCAGGCGCTGCTCGCGGCCGCCGGCCTGCCCTGCGTGGCGGCCACCGATGAGGACTGGCGCACCGAGTACCTGGCGCCCATCGTCTCGATCCGCATCGTCGCCGGCCTCGACGAGGCGATCGCGCACATCGCCGAGCACGGCTCGCAGCACACCGACGCCATCGTCACCGACAGCCACGCCAACGCGATGCGCTTCCTGCGCGAGGTCGACTCCTCGTCGGTGATGGTCAACGCATCCACCCGCTTTGCCGACGGCTTCGAGTACGGCCTGGGCGCCGAGATCGGCATCTCCACCGACAAGCTGCACGCGCGCGGCCCGGTCGGCCTGGAGGGCCTCACCTCGGTCAAGTACGTGGTGCTGGGCTCGGGGCAGGTGCGCCGGTGAGCAGCGGCTACCTGTGGGTGAAGGCGCTGCACATCGTGTTCGTCACGAGCTGGTTCGCCGGGCTCTTCTACCTGCCGCGCATCTTCGTCAATCTCGCGATGGTCGAGCCCGGCCCGAGCGCCGAACGCGAGCGGCTGCTCCTGATGGCGCGCAAGCTGTGGCGCTTCATGCAGCCGCTGATGCTGCTCGCGCTGGCGCTCGGCCTGTGGCTGTGGCTGGGCTACGGCGTGGGCGGCGGCTGGATGCACGCCAAGCTCGCGGTGGTCGTCGTGCTGCTCGGCTATCACCACGTGTGCGGGCGGCTGCTGCGCACCATCGCCGCCGGCACCGACCGCCGCTCGCATGTCTGGTACCGGTGGTTCAACGAAATCCCCGTTCTCGCCCTGTTCGCGGCCGTCGTCCTGGTCGTCGTCAAACCCTTCTGAGGAGTCCGCCCCGATGAGCCGCTTCGTCGACTACTACATGCATCCCCAGTCGCCCTGGAGCTGCCTGGGCCACCAGGAGCTGCGCCGCATCTGCGCGCTGCACGGCGCCGACATCCGCATCAAGCCCATCGACCTCGGCGCGAAGGTCTTCCCCATCTCCGGCGGCCTGCCGCTGGCCAAGCGCGCGCCGCAGCGCCAGCAGTACCGGCTCGTCGAGCTCGCCCGCTGGCGCGAGCGCCGCGAGGTGCCCATCAACCTGCATCCGAAGTTCTTTCCGGCCAATGCCGACACCGCGTGCCGGCTGATCATCGCCGCCGACCGCCTGCACGGCGCCGATGCGGCGCTCGATCTCGCCGGCCGCCTGATGCGCGCCACCTGGTGCGAGGAGCGCGACGTCGCCGACGAGCACGTGCTGCGCGCGGTGCTGCACGAGGCCGGCCTGCCGTCCGACCCGCTCTTCCACGCGGTCCCCGATGCGCACGCGGTGTTCGACGGCTACACGCAGCAGGCCATCGACCACGGCGTGTTCGGCGTGCCCTGGTACGTGTTCGAGGAGGTGCCGTTCTGGGGCCAGGACAGGCTCGAGTTCCTCGAGCAGGCGCTGGCGCGCGCGGCTGCGCGGTGAGCACCCGGCCGGCGGCGCCCATGCGCCTGTTCGCCTCGTGCCCGCGGGGGCTCGAGGCGCTGCTCGCCCAGGAACTCTCGGGCCTCGGCGCGGCTGCAGCGCGCATCGTGCCCGGTGGCGTGGCCTTCGAAGGCGGGCCCGACCTCGTCTGCCAGGCCAACCTGCGCTCGCGGCTGGCCAGCCGCGTGCTGCGCGAGGTCGCGGTCGGCGCCTGCCGCGACGAGCAGGACCTCTTCGGGCTGGCCCGTCAGGTGGCCTGGGAGCGGCTGATGCATCCGCGGCTCACGCTGCGCGTCGACACCACCGCGGTGCGCTCGCCGCTGCGCAGCCTCAACTTCGCCAACCTGCGGGTCAAGGACGCCATCGTCGACCGTCTGCGCGAGACGCGCGGTGATCGCCCGTCGGTCGACACCCGACGCCCCGACGTGCGGGTCTTCGTCTTTCTCGACGAGCTGCGCGCCACGCTCTACGTCGACACCTCGGGCGAGTCGCTGTTCAAGCGCGGCTGGCGGCGCGAGCGCGACGACAAGGGCCTGGCGCCGCTCAAGGAGAACCTCGCGGCCGGCCTGATCGCGTTGTCGGGCTGGACGCCCGACAGGCCGCTTCTCGATCCCTACTGCGGCTCGGGCACCCTGCTGATCGAGGCCGCGCAACGCGCGCTGGGCATCGCGCCGGGGCTGTCGCGCGCCTTCGGCTTCGAGCGGCTGCTCGACCACGACGCGGCGGCGTGGGCGGGGCTGCGCGCGCAGGCGATCCGCGAGGCGCAGCAGGCGGGCGCGCGGCCGGCGCGGCCGCTGCGCATCACCGGCATCGACATCGATCCGGTGGCCATCTCGCAGGCCAGGCGCAACATCGAGCGCGCGGGCCTGGCCGACGCCGGCATCGCGCTGGCCGTGGGCGACGCCGCCGCGATTTCGCCAACCGACGACGAGCCCGGCATCATCGTCACCAATCCGCCCTACGGCGAGCGTATCGACGCGGTCGGCACGGCGCCCGCCGCTCCCGACGCCGACGCCGACGGGCTCGCAACGCACCGGCTCGCGATGGCCGCCTTCGGCCAGGCGCTGAAGGCGCGCTTTCCGGGCTGGCAGGCGCACGTGCTGTCGTCCGACCGCGAGCTGCCGCGGCAGCTGGGCATCCGCGAGTCGCGCAAGGTGCCGTTGTTCAACGGCGCGCTCGAGTGCCGGCTGTATCGCTTCGACGTCTTCGACCGCAGCACCCGCGAGGCGCACGATCGCGAGCAGCAGGCGCGCCACGACCGCCTGCGCGGCGCGGCCTGAACGCCCAGGCCCCGCGCGCGGCGGGCCCGCCGGGCCCCGACCTAGACCATCCCGAGGTGCTGGATGCCCCGGTTCAGGTCCTTGTCCGAATGCCTGCTGTTGAGCTTGATGTTCAGCCGCAGGTCGTTGACCGAATCGGCGTTGCGCAACGCGTCCTCGTAAACGATCAGACCTTCCTCGTACAGCTGGAACAGGTGCTGGTCGAAGGTCTGCATCCCCATCTCGCGGCTCTTCTTCATGATGTCCTTGATCAGGCCGACCTCGCCCTTGAAGACCAGCTCGGCGATCAGCGGCGAGTTCAGCATCACCTCGACCGCCGGCACCCGGCCGGCGCCGCCGGCCAGCGGGATCAGCCGCTGCGACACGATCGCCCGCAGGTTCAGCGACAGATCCATCAGCAGCTGCTGGCGCTTGTCCTCGGGGAAGAAGTTGATGATGCGGTCGAGCGCCTGATTGGCGCTGTTCGAGTGCAGCGTGGCCAGGCACAGGTGGCCGGTCTCGGAGAACGCGACCGCATGCTCCATGGTCTGCCGGTCACGGATCTCGCCGATCATGATCACGTCGGGCGCCTGGCGCAGCGTGTTGCGCAGCGCGATCTCCCAGCTCTCGGTGTCTACGCCGATCTCGCGGTGGGTGACGATGCTGTTGCGGTGCGGATGCACGAACTCGACCGGATCCTCGATGGTCACGATGTGGCCGGCCGAGTTCTCGTTGCGATGCCCGATCAGCGCGGCCAGCGTGTTGCTCTTGCCCGAGCCGGTGGCTCCGACGACAAACACCAGTCCGCGCTTGGACATCGCCAGGTCGCGCAGCACCGGCGGCAGCCGCAGACCCTCGAGCGTCGGGATCTCGCTCTTGATCGTCCGCAGCACGATCCCGACCCGGCCCAGCTGCATGAACGCATTGACGCGAAAGCGCCCGATGCTGGTCGGACTGATCGCGAAGTTGACCTCCTTGCGCGCCTCGAACTCGGCCGCCTGCCGGTCGTTCATCAGCGCGCGCGCCAGCTCGATCGTGTGCTGGCTGGTCAGCGGCACTGTCGAGACCGGTGTCACCCGGCCGTCGATCTTGAAGGCCGGCGGGAACTCCGCCGTCAGGAAGAGGTCGGAGCCGTTCTTGCCGACCATCAGTCGCAGCAGATCGTTGAGGAATTTCGAAGCCTGATCGCGTTCCATCGCCTTGTCCCTGCCGGGTGATCCGCGGGGCGACGCCGTCGCCTGACGGCGCGTCGACGCCCGCCCCTGGATCAGCCGGGGAAGTTCTCCTTGATTGCGGCGTGCTGGCGCGCCTCGGACATCGAGATCACGTTGCGACGCACGAGGTCGGTCAGGCACTGGTCGAGAGTCTGCATGCCAACCGCCGCGCCGGTCTGGATCGCGGCGTTCATCTGTGCGATCTTGGCTTCGCGGATCAGGTTGCGCACGGCCGGGGTGCCCAGCATGATCTCGTGCGCCGCGACCCGCCCCGAACCGTCCTTGGTGCGCACCAGCGACTGCGAGATCACCGCGCGCAACGACTCCGACAGCATCGTGCGCACCATCTCCTTCTCGGCGGCCGGAAACACGTCGACGATCCGGTCGACGGTCTTGGCGGCCGAGGAGGTGTGCAGGGTGCCGAACACCAGGTGCCCGGTCTCGGCCGCGGTCAGGGCCAGCCGGATGGTCTCGAGATCGCGCAGCTCGCCGACCAGGATCACGTCGGGGTCCTCGCGCAGCGCCGAGCGCAGCGCATTGTTGAACGACAGCGTCTGCGGCCCGACCTCACGCTGCGTGAGCAGGCAGCGCTTGGACTCGTGCACGAACTCGATCGGATCCTCGACGGTCAGGATGTGTCCGTAGAGGTTCTCGTTGATGTGGTTGATCATCGCCGCCAGCGTCGTCGACTTGCCCGAACCGGTGGGGCCCGTGACGAGCACCATGCCGCGGGTCTGGCTGGTGATGTCGGCGATGATGCGCGGCGCCTTGAGCTCCTCGAGCGTCAGGATGCGCGACGGGATCGCGCGCATCACGGCGCCCGCGCCGCGCTGCTGCAGGAAGGCATTGACCCGGAAGCGCGCCAGGCCCGGTATCGCGAACGAGAAGTCGCACTCGAGGTTTTCCTCGAAGTCCTTGCGCTGCGCGTCGTTCATGATGTCGTAGATCATGCCGTGCACATCGCTGTGGGCCATCGGCGGCAGGTTGATGCGGCGCACGTCGCCATGCACGCGGATCATCGGCGGCATGCCGGCCGACAGGTGCAGGTCGGAAGCCTTGTTCTTGACCGCGAAGGCAAGCAGTTCCGCGATGTCCATGGTTCCCGTCTCTCTCCATCATTCCGATGACACAACGCGCGGGCGCTAGAATGCGCCGATGCTCGACGAACCCTCGTCAGACACCTCGCCGACCGCGCTGCGTGAACGCCACGCCGCCGTCCTGACGCGCATCGAGGCCGCGTGCCGGGCCGCGGGCAGGCGGCCCGACAGCGTGACGCTGCTCGCGGTCAGCAAGACCTTCCCGGCCAGCAGCGTTCTCGCGCTGGCCGACTGCGGTCAGCGCAGCTTCGGTGAGAACTATCTACAGGAAGCGCAGGACAAGATCAGCGCATGCGCCACCCAGCGGCCGGATTTGCCTCTCGAATGGCACTTCATCGGCCCGATCCAGTCCAACAAGACCCGCCCG
>JBILUW010000048.1:0-19070 GCA_044370795.1 Burkholderiaceae bacterium | reverse complement strand
CCGCGCGAGGCGGCGATGGCCGCGAGGTTGACGGCGATGGTCGACTTGCCGACACCGCCCTTCTGGTTGAAGACGACGCGTCTCATGGGGGCGACGATACCACCGCCGCCAGCCGATCTCAGCGGGCCGGGGCCGCGGCGCGACCCACCCAGCCAGCCACGACGAGGTTCGCGACCGCGCAGGCGGCCAGCACCCCGGCCGCAGCCGGCCAGCCGCCCGGTCCGCTCGCGACGGCCGCTGCCACCGGCGGCAGCACGAACTGACCGAGCGCCGATCCCTGCTGCATCAGACCGGTGGTCGTGGCCACGGCGCCCGGATGCGGCGCCACCCGCGGCGCGGTGGCAAACAGCGTGCCGGGAATCATCCCGCCGGCCGCCGACAGCAGCACCGCGGCGGCATAGCGCCATCCGAAGGGCAGCGCCGGCGCGAACGCGGCCACCGCGCAGACCGCCATCACGGCCGAGGCCGTGGCGATCAGGCGGGTACGCCCGACGCCGCGTCCGAGCAGCAGCCCCGCGGCGAGGTTGCCGACGACATTGACGGCCACCCCCAGCGCCGACAGCAGGCCGGCCGTGGCCGCGCTTATGCCGGCCGCCTGGTACACCGTGGGCAGGAAGCTGAACACCGTGATGAACTGCCCGGCATAGAGCCCGAAGCACAGCGCGAGCAGCCAGGCTCCGGGTGTGGCCAGCGTGGCGCGGGCCAGCGCCGCAGCGCCCTGCGCGCCCGCGGGGCGCGGTTCGTCGGCCGGCACCAGCGCGAGCACCCCGGCGCAGGCGATGGCGGCAAGCGCAGCGCCCATGAGCCACGCCAGCCGCCAGCCGCCGGCACCCAGCAGCGCTGGGGTTGCGACCATCATCGCCGACATGCCCGTGGGCATGTAGCACGACCAGCCGCCGAGCACCGCCGACAGCGCGCCCGGGGCCACGAGGCGGCGCACCAGCGACGGACCGGGCAGCACCGTGAGCAGAAAGCCCGCGCTCTCGAGCGCGCGCAGCAGCAGCAGCCCGCCGGCCGAGTCCGACACCGCGCCGGCGCCGCTGGCGATCGTCAGCAGCGCGAGGCCCGCGCTCATGGTTCTCCGCGGCCCGAAGCGGTCGGCCAGCAGCCCGCCAAACACGCCCAGCGCCAGACCGGCGATCTGGAACACCGACACCAGCCAGCTCGCCTGCACCAGGCTCAGCTCGAACTCGGCGCGCAGGGCGGGCAGAGCGGGGGGCAGCTTGCCGATGCTGGCCGCGGCGCACACCCCGGCGAACAGGATCGCGGCGACGGCCGCCGCGCGGGGGCGGGCGGAGGCGACGGGGTTGGAGGGAAGGAGCACGTCGGGCGGGCGGGTGGGTGCGGGCGGACTGGCGACGGGGCGGTGAACGATGGGCGTCAGGACGGCGCCGGTAACCGCTTGTAAGGCCGCGCCGGGGCGGTCGGCAGACCGCAACGGGCGGGCGTTGAGAGGCGAGGGTCGTCGCGGCCGTCGCCGCGCCCCGATTATCGCGGAGCCGCATCATGCGTCGCTTACTGGCCGTTCTCATCCCCCTGGGCGTCACCCTCCTCGCCGCGCCAGTCACCCACGCCCAGCAAGCCGTGGCGGCGGGCGCCTATCTGCCCACGCCGGTCGCGCTCGGGCTTTCGGTGCACTGGCAATCGGCGGCACCCGCGCCGGTGGTGCTAGCCCGCGCCCACGCGCCCGCCGTCGTCATCGCCGTGCCGTCGGCCTGGGCCGTGCACGGCAGGCCGGTCCAGCAGCACTGGCACCGCCGCGCGTTCGTTCCCTACCCCGCTCACGTGCACGGGCCGGCCTACGGCTATGGGCCAGCCTATGGCTACGGCTACGGGCCGGCCCATGGCTACGGGCCGGCCTATGGCCACGGACCCGCCTACGGATATGGTCCGAGCCGCAGCCATCCGCCCGCCCATGGCCACGATCACGGACGCGCTCACGATCACGGCCGCCACGATCGCGACTGGAACGGTCCGTATCGCCCGTGGCGCCACTGATCGGCGCGGCCGCCGCGCCTATACTCGGGCGCCACCGCATGCCCGAGGACCGCGCGATGCACGACCTGCTGATCTCCAACGCCACCCTCTACGACGGCCTGGGCAACGAGCCCCGCACCGGCCAGCTTGCCGTCGACGGCGGGCGCATCAGCGCCGTGCGCGTCCAGACCGAGGCGCTGCCCGTCAGCCAGGCCCGCGAGCACGTCGATGCCGCAGGTCTGGCGCTGATGCCGGGCATCATCGACAACCACACGCACTACGACGCCCAGATCACCTGGGACCCCTACCTCGACCAGTCGATCGGCATGGGCGTGACCACCGCCGTGATCGGCAACTGCGGCTTCACGATCGCGCCCTGCCGGCCCGACGAGTCCTCGCGCGATCTGGTCACCAAGAACCTCACGCAGGTCGAAGGCATGTCACTTGCGAGCCTGCGCGAAGGCATCCGCTGGCGCTTCGAATCGTTCGCCGAATACCTCGACCAGATCGAGGCCGGCGGCTGCGCGATGAACCTCGCGGCATTCGTCGGCCACTCCACGGTGCGCACCTACGTGATGGGCTCGGCAGCCTCTGACCGCGTCGCCACGCCCGACGAGGTCGCCCGCATGCGGGCGCTGGTCGACGAGGCGCTCGCGGCTGGAGCCATCGGCCTGGCCTCCACCACCACCACCTCGCACAACGCCTACGACGGCCGGCCGATGCCATCGCGGGTGGCCGACTGGTCGGAGTTCCTCGCGCTGGCCGAGCCACTGCGCCAGCGCGGCCACGGCGTGTTCATGATCACGAAGGGCCCCTCGACGCCGGTGCCACGCCTAGAGGAGTTCGCGGCCGCCAGCCAGCGGCCGGTGCTGGTCGCCGCGCTGCTGCACTCCAGCCTCACCCCCAACAGCGTCTTCGAGGATCTCGACGGCATCGCGGCGGCCAACCGGCGCGGCAACCGGATGCGCGGCGCGGTCGCGGCCACGCCGCTGGTCTTCGATTTCTCATTCGAGTCGCCCTACCCGCTCGAGCCGCTGCTGGCCTGGAAACCGGTGTTCGGACTGAAGGGCGATGCGCTGATCGCGCGGATGCGCGACCCGGCGCTGCGCGACGCGCTGCGCGAGGAGCTGCGGGTGCCGGCGCGACGCATCTTCTCGGGCGACTGGCGCCTGATCCAGGTGCTCGAGACCGTGCTGCCGGCCAACCGCGGTCTGGTCGACCGGACCATCGCCGACATCGCCGCACAGCGCGGGATCGACCCGCTCGATTGCCTGTTCGACCTGGCCATCGAGGAGAACCTCGGCACGCTGTTCTCCCTGACGGCACTGAACCACGACGAGCAGGCGGTGGCGAAGCTGCTCACGCACCAGGAAAGCCTGCTGTCGCTGTCGGACGCGGGCGCCCACCTGTCCTTCCTCGACGACTCCGGCTTCGGGCTGCACCTGATGGGCCACTGGGTGCGCGAGCGCAAGGTGATGCCGCTCACCGAGGCGGTGCGCCGGCTCACCAGCGCGCAGGCCGAGTTCTTCGGCATTGCCGGCCGCGGCGCGCTGCGCGAAGGGATGGCCGCCGACCTGCTGCTGTTCGATCCGGCCACGGTCGGCCGCGGCGCGCGCTCGCGCGCCAACGACCTGCCAGCGGGCGCCACCCGCGTTGTGACCCGGCCGCGCGGCGTGCATGGGGTGTGGGTGAACGGCCAGCGCGTGGCCGACGCGAACGGGCCGGTGCACCGGCCCCTGCCCGGCCGGCTGCTGCGTCAGGGGCGCTGAGGGTGCCCCTGCGGCCTCGGGTGTCCGCAGCACCGGGGGCCGCAGCACCGGGGGCCGCGGCCCGAGGTTCCGCGGCCCGAAGGCCGCGGCAACGCGGGCCGCACGGCAGCCCGATGCACCGCCAGCTCCCCGCTACAGCCCGAAGCGCTCGCCGACCCCCGCGAGCGTGAGCACACCCAGCACCGCAAAAATCAGCGCGGCCACCGCATGCACCAGCCGCACCGGCATGCGGTGCGCGATACGCTCGCCGAGCAGCACCGCGGGTACGTTGGCGATCATCATGCCCAGCGTGGTGCCCACCACGACCGCGACGAAGGCCTGATACTGGGCGGCCAGCGCGACGGTTGCCACCTGCGTCTTGTCGCCCATCTCGGCCACGAAGAACGCGACGAGCGTCGTGCCGAAGACGCCGAACCGCGCGAAGCGGGCGTCGCTCTCGTCGAATCGGTCGGGGATCAGCATCCAGACCGCCATCGCCAGGAAAGACACGCCCAGCACCCAGCGCATGGTCTGCGGGCCGATCGCGCCGGTCAGCCAGCTGCCGAGCGCGCCGGCGAGAGCGTGATTGGCCAGCGTGGCAACCAGGATGCCAGCGCAGATCGTCCATGGCCGACGGAACTTCGCGGCCAGGATGAACGACAGCAGTTGCGTCTTGTCGCCGATCTCGGCCAGGGCGACGATGCCGGCGGACAGGAGCAGGGCTTCCATGGGAGCGGGCCGGGGTTGCGGGGGCGCAGTGTAACCGCTGGGCGGCTCCATCGCCCGGCAGGCGCGGCCACCGAATCGGAGCGCCACCGGAAGCGGCGCGCCCCAGAAGCGGCGCGCCCCGCGGACCGATTACAGCTCGACCATCTCGAAGTCGGACTTCGCCACGCCGCATTCGGGGCAGCACCAGTCGTCGGGCACGTCCTCCCATTTCGTGCCAGCCGGTATGCCCTCGTCGGGCAAGCCGAGCGCTTCCTCGTACACGAAACCGCACACCACACAGGACCAGGTCTTCATCGTCATCTCCAGGGTTGTGGCATCTTGCATCAGGCGCCTGCGTCGCTCGCGGCCGGACGGCGGCGAGCGACACGGCATCAGGCCGCCTTCGGCAGCGCGCCGATGCGCTCGAGGCTGGCGCGATAGTGCGCGGCGTGCCGCTCCTCGACCTTCGCCAGCGCCGCGAAGCGCCGCGCGGCCTTCTCGAGCACCGCGCGGAACTGCGCGGCGTGCTCCTTCGACTCGGCGATCTGCTCGTCGAACTCGCCAACCGCCGTCTGGTTGCCCTCCTCGAGAGCGAGGTGGCGAAAGCTCGGGTACATCTCGGTGTACTCGTGGGTCTCGCCCTCGATCGCCAGTTCGAGCGCGCGCGCCGGCGTGAGGGTGGCCTGCGGGTAGAGGAGATCGAGATGGCCGAAGGCGTGCGCCACTTCCTGCTCGGCGGTCGCCTCGAAGACGCGCGCGGTTTCCTCGTCACCGTGGGCGCGCGCCACGCGGGCGAAGTAGCGGTACTTGATGTGAGCCATCGACTCGCCGGCGAAGGCGGCCTCGAGGTTGCGCAGGGTCACGGAATTCCTGTTGCTGCTCATGGTGTGCTCCCGGATCGGTAAGGGGAAGTCGGGATCGCGACTGCGTTTGCGATTGCGATGCGCGAATTCTGCGAGCGGCCCATCCATCGGTCCAACGGATAATTCTGATTGCGTTGATCGTATTTTCCGATGACTATCGTCCGATGACCGCCCTGCCTTCCCTGCGCCAGCTCGGCTACCTGGTCGCGCTGGCCGACACGCTGAATTTCACGCGCGCCGCGCAGCGCTGCTTCGTCACGCAATCGACGCTATCGGGCGCGCTGCAGGAGCTCGAGCGCACCCTGGGTGGCCAGCTGGTCGAGCGCAGCCGCCAGCAGGTGCGGCTCACGCCCGCCGGCGAGCGCGCGGCTGCGCGGGCCCGCGGGCTGCTTGCTGCCGCGCGCGACCTCGCCGACGAGGTTGCAGGCCTCGCGCGCTCCATGGAGGGCCTGCTGCGCCTCGGCGCCATCCCGACCATCGCGCCCTACCTGCTGCCCGGTCTGCTCGGCGCAATGCGCGACGCGCATCCGCGCCTGAAGCTCGCCCTGCGCGAGGACCAGACCGTGCCGCTGCTCGCCCGGCTGCGCGAGGGCGCGATCGACTTCGCGCTGATCGCCCTGCCCTGGGACACCGACGGCCTGCGCGTGGAGACCGTGCTGATCGAGGAGCTCTGGCTGGTGGCGCCGCGCGGCGATCCGGCGCTCGCGCGGGCCAGCCTGCGGGTGGCGTCGATCGACCCCCAGCGGCTGCTGCTGCTCGAGGAGGGGCACTGCCTGCGCGAGCACACGCTGGCCGGCTGCGGGCTGCGCGAAAGCGCCAACCCCGGCGGCATCGAAGCAACCAGCCTGGCCACCCTGGTACCGATGATCGAGGCCGGACTGGGCATCGGGCTGCTGCCCGAGATGGCGCTCAAGGCCGGTCTGCTCGAGCGCACGCGCCTCATCGCCCGCCCGCTGGCCGCGCCTGCCCCGCGGCGCACGATCGCGCTGGTGGCTCGCCAGACCAGCGCGCGACAGTCCGAGTTCGAGGCCATCGCCGCGCAGGCGCGCGCGTTGGCCGGAGGGCGGGGCGGGGGTCGGAGCGGGGCGCGGGGCGGGCTTGCGCGGCGAGGCGGCGCCGTGCGGGCAGCCGCGGGCCCGGCCGCTCAGCCGCCGCGCTCGGCTTCGTAGCGGGCGCGGGTCGCGGCGTCGGGCGGATACAGCCCGGGCAGCGGCACGCCCGCATCCACCTGGCGCATCACCCAGGCCTCGTAGCGCTCCTGCTCGGGGCCCTCGGCGAGCACCACCGGCAGCAGCGCGGCCGGGATCACCACCGCGCCGTCGTCGTCGACGACGATCACGTCGTCCGGAAAGACCGCGACGCCACCGCAGGCGATCGGCTGCTGCCAGCCGACGAAGGTCAGCCCGGCCACCGAGGGGGGCGCGGCGGCGCCCTGGCACCACACCGGCAGGCCGGTGCCGAGCACGCCGGCCTGATCGCGCACCACGCCATCGGTGATCAGAGCGGCCACGCCGCGCCGGCGCATGCGCGCGCAGAGAATGTCGCCGAAGATGCCGGCGTCGGTCACGCCCATGGCATCGGCCACGGCGATGCAGCCGGCCGGCATCGCCTCGATCGCGGCGCGGGTCGAGATCGGCGAGGCCCACGACTCGGGTGTGGCCAGGTCTTCGCGCGCGGGCACGAAACGCAGCGTGAACGCGCGCCCCGCCAGTCGGGGCTGACCCGGCGCCAGCGGCCGGGTGCCACGCAGCCAGACGTTGCGCAGGCCCTTCTTGAGCAGCAGCGTGGTGATGGTGGCAGTCGAGACGGCGCGCAGAACGGCGATCGCCTGCTCGTCGAGGGGGGCGGCTGCGGTCATGACGAAGCTCCGGGTCGGGGACGCGACGGGCGCCAGACGCCGACGGGCCCGCGTGGTGGCGCGGCGAGCCCGGCCTGGCCCTCGCCCTCGAGCAGCCAGCGGGCGCGCGGGCTGCGCGCAAGCGCATCGCGCAGCCACGGCAGCGCCTCGCGCAGCGCATCGGCCAGCGTGTGCGGCGGGTTGATGACGACGATGCCGCTGCCGGTCATGCCGTGGCCGCCTTCGTCGGGCTCGGCCAGGCTCAGACTCGCATGCAGCCAACCCTTGGGGGCTGCCCGCGCCAGCCGGGCCAGACGCGCCGGCAGCTGCGCCGACACCGCGCGTCCGACGACCGGGTACCAGACCACGTAGACGCCCTGGGCGAAGCGTGCCAGCGCATCGCGCACGCAGGTAACCACGCGCGCGTAGTCGGGCAGCAGCTCGTACGAGGGATCGATGAGAGCCAGCGCCCGCCGCGAGGGTGGCGGCAGCAGCGCGCGCAGCGCCTCGAATCCGTCGGCCTGCGTGACCTGGCAGCTGCGCTCGCGCCCGAAGTCGGCAACCAGGTGTCGCAGGTCGGTGGGATGCAGCTCGAACAGGCGAAGCGGATCCTTGGGACGCAACAGGACCCGCGCAATGGCGGGCGAACCCGGGTAGCGCAGCAACGCGTCGCCGGTGTTGAAGCGGCGCACCATGGCCAGATAATCGGCAACCGCTGCCGGGGGATCGGCGCGGCCCCACAGACGCCCTATGCCGTCGTCGTACTCGCGGGTGGTCTGGGCATGGCGATCGTCGAGCCGGTAGGTGCCCGCGCCGGCATGGGTGTCGACGACCATCAGCGCCGCCGGCTTGGCCACCAGGTGCGACAGCGTGTGGACGAGCACGACGTGTTTGAGCACGTCGCCGTGGTTGCCGGCGTGAAAGCCGTGGCGGTAGGCAAGCAAGTGGGGGCTATCGAGAGTGTGGTGGGGGCGGGGCGGGCTTGGCGGACGGGACGGAGCGTGGCGGACGGGCCGGGGTCGGCAGCGCGGCGGGACGGGGCGCGGTCTCAGCCGCGCACGAACAGCGTCACGAGCGGCGTATCGCCGACCTGCCGGCTCCAGTGGCCGTGAACGGCCGGGTCGAAGGTGGCGCCCTCGGGCAGCAGGTCGGCCGAGTAGAAGTGCTCGCCGGGTCCGAACACCCGGCTGCTGCCATCCTGAAGGCCGATCTCCATGCGGCCCGACAGGATGAAGCACCACTGGGGGCTGCCCGTGCAGTGGAACTCGCTGCGAAAGCCCACCGGGCTCTCGCGCAGCTGATAGCCGCCGCTGGCAAAGAGCGGGGAGAGCCGCGACTGCGGCGTGCCCTGCTCGAGCGGCACCGGCTCCTCGTGGAACCGCGCGCGACCGTCGGCAGCGGTGCAGAGCACCACCCGCGTGAAGACGGCCGACGCGTTCGCGCTCACTGGTCGAAGACGATGACGTTGCGCGCGACACCGCCCTTTTGCAGCGCGGCGAAACCCTCGTTGATCTGGCCGAGCTTCATGCGCCCCGAGACCAGATGCGACAGCGGCAGACGGCCCTGCTGGTAGAACTCGATCAGGCGCGGCATGTCGATGCGGAAACGGTTCGAGCCCATCATCGAGCCCTGGATGCGGCGCTCGCGCAGGAAGTCGGGGCCGTGCAGCTCGATCTTGGTGCCCACCGGGATCATGCCGATGATGGTGGCGGTGCCGCCCGGGCGCAGCATCTGGAAGCACAGCTCGGTGGTCTGCTTCAGGCCGATGCATTCGAACGAGTAGTGCACGCCGCCCTGCGTCATCTCCATGATCTGCTTGGCGGTGTCGTCGGCCGCGAGCACGCCATCGGTCGCGCCGAAGGTGCGCGCCAGATCGAGCTTGGCCGGGTCCTTGTCGATGGCGATCACGCGCGAGGCACCCGCGATCTTGGCGCCGTTGACCGCCGCCAGACCGATGCCGCCGCAACCCACCACCGCAACGGTGGAGCCCGGCTCCACCTTCGCGGTGTGCACCGCGGCGCCGTAGCCGGTGATCACGCCGCAGCCGATCAGCGCGGCCAGATCGAGCGGCATGTCGGGGGTGATCTTCACGATCGCATGCTCGTGCACGAGCATCTGTTCGGCAAACGACGACAGGTTGGTGAACTGGTTGAGGTGCTCGCCCTTCCAGCGCAGGCGCTTGGCCTTGCCCGGCAGCATCTTGACTTCGGGGTTCTGGCAGATCGACATGTGGCCGGTCAGGCAGAACTCGCAATGACCGCAGAACACCGACAGGCAGGTGATGACGTGATCGCCCGGCTTCACGTAGGTGACATCGCGGCCCACCTTCTCGACGATGCCCGCCGACTCGTGGCCCAGCACGATGGGCACCGGCGTAGGGTACTTGCCCTCGATGAAGTGGAGGTCGCTGTGGCACAGGCCGGCCACCGCGGTGCGCACCAGCACCTCGCGCGGCCCGGGATTGTCGATCTCGACATCCTCGATGGTGAGCGGCTGGTTGGGGGCGTGGAAGACGGCAGCTTTCATGGCGGGAGCTCCGGGCGGACGGTGGGCGGGGGCGTCAGTGCTGGCCTTCGGGCAGGCTCACCACGAGCCCGTCGAGCGCCTCGGTGACGGCGATCTGGCACGACAGCCGCGAATTGTCCTGCGTGACCGCCGCGAAGCTGAGCATGCTGCGCTCCATCTCGGAACGCTCGCCGGTGCGATCGAACCAGGCCGGCTCGACGTAGACGTGGCAGGTGGCGCAGGCGCACTCGCCGCCGCAGTCGGCGTCGATGCCGGGTACGCCGTTGTCGACGGCGGCGCGCATCAGCGACAGGCCGGCGGTAGCCTGCACCTCGTGGCGGGTACCGTCGTGTTCGATGAAAGTGACCTTCGGCATCGTGTTGTCCTTTCTGGCAGCACAGGATGGGCAGGCGATGGCATGCCGGCCCGGGATGGATGGAGCGTCAGGCGGGCGGCGGCGCCCCCTCGGGGATCGCCTTCAGCGGCACGGCGACATCGGCCGCGCGCTGCGGATCGATGACCTGGCCTGCGCCGGCCCAGCCACGAGCGGCCATGAACTCGGCCGGCGAACTCACGGCCTCGACCGCCTGCAGGCGGTTGCCGGCGTCGAGGTGGAAGACGACGAAGCGGCCCGCGGCAGGATCGCCACGCACCACGGTGCGCGCGACGTCGAAGGGCAGGCCGGCGATCTGCAGCCGCACGTCGTACTGATCGGACCAGAACCACGGCAGCTCGGCGCGTGGCACCGGCTTGCCCAGGATGCCGGCGGCCGCCTGCTTGGCCTGCTCGAGCGCATTGGGCACGCTCTCGAGGCGCATGCGCCGGCCGTAGCGCGGCAGCGGCCGGTTGGTGCAGTCGCCGATGGCGAACACCGCGGGATCGGAGGTGCGGGCGGCGTCGTCGACCACGATGCCGTCACGGCATTCGAGACCGGCGGCAGCGGCGAGCGCATCGTTGGCCAGCGCGCCGATGCCGACCACCGCCACGTCGCAGCCGAGCACGCGGCCGTCGGCCAGGCGCACGCCGGCCACCGCGCCATCGGCGGCCAGCTCGAAGCCGGCCACGGTGGCGCCCAGCTCGAGGGTCACGCCGTGGGCAGCGTGGCAGCGGGCGAAGAACTCCGAAAGCACCGGGCTGGCCACGCGGGCGAGCAGCCGCGCTTCGCGTTCGACGACCACGACCTCGCAGCCGAGGGCACGCGCCGACGCGGCCACCTCGAGACCGACGTAACCGCCGCCGACCACCGCCAGACGGCGACCCGGGCCGAGCGCCTCGCGCAGCCGCGCACCGTCGGCCGCGGTGCGCAGCTCGAGCACGCCGGGCGCGCTCGCGCCGGGCACAGGCAGCGCCCGCAGCCGCGACCCGGTGGCCAGCACGAGCGTTTCCCAGGCGAGGACGCTGCCGTCCTCGAGCGTGGCGGTACGCCCCGCACGGTCGAGGGCCGCCACGCGCACGCCCAGACGCAGGTCGATGGACTTGTCGGCGTAGTAGGTTGCTGGCCGCAGCAGCAACGTGTCGGGGGCCGCTTCGCCCTTGAGCACGGCCTTGGAAAGCGGCGGCCGCTGATAGGGCGGCAGCGGCTCCTCGCCGACCAGCATGATGCGGCCCTCGTAGCCGCCCTGACGCAAGGCGGCGGCAAGCGCGCCCGCCGCGTGACCGGCGCCGACGACCAGAACCCCGGTGCTCGCGGTCATCAGCCGGGGATGCGCACCGGCAGCGCGGTGAAGCCGTGCACGAAGTTGGAGTAGGTGCGCTCGGGCGTGCCCATCAGCTCGATGACCGGGAAGCGTTCGAGCATCTCTTCCCAGAGGATGCGCAGCTGCAGTTCGGCAAGACGGTTGCCCACGCAACGATGAATGCCGAAGCCGAAGGAGATGTGCTGGCGGGGCCGCGCGCGGTCGATGATGAACTCGTTGGGCCGCTCGATCGCATCCTCGTCGCGGTTGCCCGACAGGTACCACATGACGACCTTGTCGCCCTTGCGAATCTGCTTGCCACCAAGCTCGGCGTCGGCGGTGGCGGTGCGGCGCATGTGCGACAGCGGCGTCTGCCAGCGGATGATCTCGGGCACCAGGCTCGAGATCAGGGCCGGATTGGCGCGCAGCTTGGCGAACTCGGCCGGGTGCGTGAGCAGGGCGTGCAGGCCGCCCGACATCGAGTTGCGCGTGGTGTCGTTGCCGCCGACGATCAGCAGGATCAGGTTGCCGAGGAACTCGACCGGCGCCATGTTGCGGGTGGCCGGCGAGTGGGCGAGCATCGAGATGAGGTCGTTGCCCGGCGGCTGATTGACGCGCTGGTTCCAGAGGCCGGTGAAGTACTGCAGGCACTTCAGGAGTTCGGCGGTGCGCTTCTCGTCGGTGTCGATGGGGCCGCCGGAATTGAGATCGACGGTGGCGACGTCGGACCAGTAGGTGAGCAGGCGTCGATCCTCGAAGGGGAAGTCGAAGAGCGTGGCCAGCATCTGGGTGGTGAGCTCGACCGAGACCTTCTCGACCCAGTTGAAGGTCTCGTTGCGCGGCAGGCTGTCGAGCACGTTGCGCGTGCGCTGACGGATCGTGGCTTCCATCTGGGCGAGGTTGCCGGGCGCCACGATGGGGCTGACGGTGCGCCGCTGCTCGTCGTGCAGGGGCGGGTCCATTGCGATGAACATCGGCCGGCGATGCTCGGGCGGCACGTCGCGGATCGTGATGCCGCCGAGGTGCACATCGGACGAGTAGATCTGGTGGTTGACCTCCACCTGCATGATGTCCTTGTACTTCGTCACCGACCAGAACGGGCCGAAACGCTCGTCGACGTGATGGTGGACGGGATCGTCGCGGCGCAGCCGCTCGAAGTAGTGGCCGACGGTGTCGTCCTTGAACAGCCCCGGATCGCTGACGTTGATCTCGGAAAGCGGCAGCGAGAATGCGCGGTGGCGCGCGGCGTCGATCGTGACCTTGTCCATGGGGCGTCTCCAGCAGGATTGTTGGTTGTGGGCAGGCCGCAGCGCGAGGAGCGCGGGGCGGCCGCCAGCAGGTCGGCGCGAGAGCGTGATTGTACCGACTCCGGCTCAGCCCGGGCGAGCGCGAGCGCGCGCGCGCTGCCGCTCGCGCACCGGCACGCCCAGGTTGGGATGCATGCGCCCCGCCACCACCCAGGCGGCGAGCAGACCGGCACCACCGGCCGCGAACACCGCCGGCATCGGTCCCACGAGCAGCACCAGCCAGACCACCGCCGGGGTGAGCAGGTTGGAGACGTCGCGCACCGTGCCGTGGATCGCCGACATCTCGGCGCGCTCGGATGGCCTGACCGACAGCTGGAAAGGCAGCGCGCCGCAGAGATCGAGCAGCAGCAGGAAGGCCGCCCCCAGCAGCAGCAGGGCGATGCTCAGCCACGGCAGCCCCGAGACCAGGCTTGCGCCGACGAAGCACACACCCGAGACCAGAAAGCCGATGCGCACGGCGGCGCGCAGCGGCCGGCGCCGGATCCAGCGCAGCATCAGCGGCGTGAAGAACAGCCCGCAGGAGGCGAGCGAGGCGGTCAGGCCGCCCACCTGCTCGCCCAGCCCCGCCTGGATGGCGAAGATGCCGACATAGACCATGTAGATCGACCAGCCGTAGGAGCGCACCACCAGCATGAACCATCCACCGACCAGCTCGGGCCGACCGAGGAAGCGGCCGAGATAGCGCAGCGGGTTGACCGAAACCGTCGCGCGGACCGCGCCGATGCGGCGGCTGCCCATGCCGGTCCACCAGATCGCAACGAGCATCCCGCAGGCCGCGGTGCCGGTGAGCGCGAACGGCGCGCCAGGCCACAGCCCGTGCAGCCATACGCCGAGCAGCGGCCCGGCGGCCCAGCCCGGTCCGGCGCAGAACATGCGCAGGCTCTCGAGGCGCCCGAGCTGGTCCTTGGGCACGTGATCGAGCACGTTGTTGTTGTAGCAGACGAAGGCGATCGCCGTGCCCAGGCCGGTGCACAGCAGCGCCGCCACCACCATCGCCCCGCCGGCGATGCCCAGCAGCGCGCTGGTGGCATAGAGCGCCACCGCCGCCGTGTGCAGCCAGCGCCGGGGCACGTGGCGGGCGAGCAGCGGCATGGCCAGCACCGCCAGCAGCGAGGCGATGCCGACCGCGAGGTAGGCCTGCGAGACCGCCACGGCGTCCTGCCACTGGCGGTACAGCGCCAGCGGATAGACCGACAGCGTGGTGCCGCGCACCACCGCTTCGAAGCCGCCGACGATGGCGAAGTCGCGCCCGGACGGCCCCGAGCGACCGGGGGCGGGACTGGCGGTGAGGGACTGCGGGGGGTGGGATCCGGACACTGCGACTGCCGTGCGACGAAGGGGACTGGCGCAGCCCCGGCGCACGCCGGCCGAGCGAGGCAGCCGGGGGCCGACGCCTGCGCCGCGCCTGCTACCCGGCCGGCGCGGGCACCGCCGGCGGCGGCGGCCTGCGTCCGAGCCCGTCGATGAACTGCAGGGTGCCCATGGCCAGCCCCATGCCCACCCCGATCTGCCAGGCGAGCGTGTAGTTGCCGAAGGCATCGAACAGCCAGCCGCCACCGAAGGCGCCGAGCGCGCTGCCCAGCTGGTGGCTGGTGAAGGCCACGCCCTGGATGGTTGCCTGCCAGCGCAGGCCGAACATCTCGGCCACCAGACCCGAGATGAGGGGGCTCACGCCCATCCAGAGAAAGCCCATGAACGAGGCGAACACCAGCGTGCTGGCCGGCGTGGGCGTGGCGCCGAAGTACCAGGCCAGCACCAGCGAGCGGCTGATGTAGAGCAGACCGAGCAGCGCCCCCTTGGACCAGCGCCCGCCCGCCCAGCCCCAGAACAGGCTGCCGGCGATGTTGAAGGCGCCGATCGCGGCCAGCGCCTGGGCGCCCAGCATGGGATCCATGCCGCAGAACGCGATGTACGAGGGCAGGTGCGTGGTGAGAAAGACCAGCTGCAACCCGCACACGCAGTAGGCGAGGCTCATGACGAGGAAGGGGCGGTGACGCAGCGCGATGGCCACGGCGTCGCGGGCCGTGCCGGCGCGCGACGCCGCGCCCGTGGACGGCGCGATGGCCACGCGGTCGACGCGGCCGGCGAACCAGGCGGCCGGCAGCACCAGCAGCGCGATGATCACGAAACCGAACACGCCGGTGCGCCAGCCGAAGGACTGGGCCAGGGTCTGACCGATGGGCGCCGAAATCATGGCGCCCAGCGAACCCACCGCCGACACCAGGCCGAGCACCGTGCTGCGCAGCGCGACCGGCACCGGCCGCGAGGCGACCGCCATCGCCAGGCCCGACCCGCAGCAGGCCAGCGCCAGGCCGATGAGCAGCCCCGCGCCGATCACGACCGCCACGAAGCCCGAGGCAGTGGCGAGCACCGCGAGCCCGAGCACGAAGGCAAGCGCGCCGCCGGTCATGACCGGCCGGAAACCGTAGCGCGCGGCCCAGGCGCCGGCAACCGGCTGCAGCGCGCCCCAGGCGAGGTTCTGGATGGCGATGGCGAGGGTGAAGTCGGCCACCGCGAGCGACAGATCGCGCACCGCCGGCTGCACGAACAGGCCCAGGCTCTGGCGCAGGCCCATCACCAGCGTGAGCATGACGGCAGCCCCGATCAGGATGGGCGCCACCGGCCGCAGTGCAGCGTAGGCAGTCATTCATGGATGCTACGCCCGAATCGAGATGCCGTGCCGGGTGCGGCGCCACCCGCGATGCGCGCTCTGTTCCAATCGGGACACCAGCTCCGACAAGGATTTCACACGATGGACAACGCACTCGGCCCGGTCGGCTTCATCGGCCTGGGCGTCATGGGCGAGCCGATCTGCCGCCATCTCGCCCGCAAGGGCGGTCAGCCGCTCGCCGGCTACGATCCCGATCCCGCGCCGCTCGCCCGCCTGGCCGCCGACGGCGTGCGCGCCGCCGCGTCGGTGGCCGAGATCGCCCGCGATGCGGGTCTCGTGTTCCTGTCGCTGCCCTCGGGCGAGGTGGTCGAGTCGGTGTGCCGCGCCCCCGACGGCCTGCTCGCGAACGCTCGCGCGGGCCAGATCGTGGTCGATCTGGGCACCTCGTCGGTGGCCGGCACCCGTCGGCTTGCCGCCGATTTCGCCGCGCGCGGGGTCGCCTTCGTGGACGCCCCGGTAGCCCGCACGCGGGCCGCCGCGGAAGCCGGCACCCTGTCGGTGATGGTCGGAGCCGAGCCGGCCCTGTTCGAGCGCCTGCGGCCCTGGATCGCCACCTTCGCCACCGAGATCTCGCTGTGCGGCGGCAGCGGCTGCGGCCAGGTGGTCAAGATCCTCAACAACATGGTGCTGTTCGAGACGGTGGTCGCGCTGTCGGAGGCGCGCGCCATCGGCCGCCGGGCCGGGGTCGAGCCCGCCCTGCTCTTCGAGGTGCTCGCGCGCGGCTCGGCCGACAGCTTCGCGCTGCGCAACCACGGGATGAAGGCGATCGTGCCGGGCGAGTTTCCCGAGCGGGCCTTCCCGGTGTCCTATGCCCGCAAGGACCTGCGCTATGCCCTGGCTCTGGCGCGCGAGAGCGGCGTCGAGGCGAGCGCCGCCGAGCTCGTCGACCGGTGGTTCGACCGCGCGATCGAAGCCGGCGACGGCGAGCGCTATCACCCGGTGATCAGCCGCCTGATCGACGGCGAGGAGCGCGGCGGCTAGCTCGGGCTGAGCGCGCCCGCGGCAGCGGGCGGCCGTGCGCGGGGCTCAACCCAGCTCGTCAGCCCTCATCGTCAGCCCCCGGAGCGGCTGGCGCTCGGCCGGGCGTCGGGGGCGGGCTGGCAGCTGCGGCCTCCTCGTCGAGCCCGCGCAGCCAGCGCAGCTTTTCCGCGATGCGCGCCTCCAGGCCGCGGTCGGTGGGACGGTAAAACCGCGGTTCGTCCACGCCGTCGGGCATGTAGCGTTCGCCGGCCGCGTAGCCGTGCGTCTCGTCGTGGGCGTAGCGGTAATCGCGCCCATGGCCGAGCGACTTCATCAACCGGGTGGGCGCATTGCGCAGATGGACAGGCACCGGCTCGGAGCCACGGCCGGACACGAAAGCGCGCGCCGCATTCCAGGCCGAGTAGCCGGCGTTGGACTTGGCCGCACAGGCCAGGTACACGACCGCCTGGGCGAGCGCCAGTTCGCCCTCGGGCGAGCCCAGCCGCTCGTAGACTTCGGCCGCATCGAGCGCCAGGCGCAGCGCGCGCGGATCGGCCAGACCCACGTCCTCGATGGCCATGCGCACGATGCGCCGGCCCGTGTAGCGCGGGTCGGCGCCACCGTCGAGCATGCGCGCGAGCCAGTAGAGCGCGGCATCGGGATGCGAGCCCCGCACCGACTTGTGCAGCGCCGAGATCTGGTCGTAGAAGGCGTCGCCGCCCTTGTCGAAGCGGCGCAGGTTCTCGGACAGCGCGCGCCCCAGGAACGCGGTATCGATGCGCGCATCGCCCTGCGCGAGTGCGGCATCGACCACGCTCTCGATGGCGTTGAGCAGCCGCCGGGCATCGCCGTCGGCCCAGGCGACCAGGCGCGCCCGCGCGTCGGCCTCGAAGACCGGCACGCCCGCCTGCTCCCCCGCCAGCGCTGACAGCGCGCGGCCGAACAGCGCATCGAGGGCCGGTTCGCCGACCGGCTCGAGCACATGCACGCGGGCACGCGAGAGCAGCGCCGAGTTCACCTCGAAGGAAGGATTCTCGGTGGTGGCGCCGACGAACACGAACAGCCCGCTCTCGACGTGGGGCAGGAAGGCATCCTGCTGCGCCTTGTTGAACCGGTGCACCTCATCGACGAAGACGATGCTGCGCTGGCCGGCCGCCGCGGCCTCCTGGGCCAGCGCCACCGCCTCGCGGATCTCGCGCACGCCGCCGAGCACGGCCGAGATCGGCAGGAAGCGGGCGCCGAAGGCATCGGCCATCAGGCGTGCCAGCGTGGTCTTGCCCACCCCCGGCGGGCCCCACAGGATCATCGAGTACGGCCGGCGCGCCTCGAAGGCCACGCGCAGCGGCTTGCCCGGCCCGACCAGATGCTCCTGCCCGACCACCTCGTCGAGCCGGCGCGGCCGCAGCCGCTCGGCGAGAGGAGCGCGCACGCCCGAGGCCGGACCGGCCGGGGCGGATCCGGATGGCAGGGCCGACGCGCAACCCGAGGCCGGACCGCTGACGGCGGTCGGGCCAGCGCTGGCGTCGTCGCCGAGCGACAGCGACGGCTGGCGCGGATCGGGCGACGTGCTCATCGACAGGCCTGCGTGACCGCCGGCGGCCGGCGCCTCAGGAGATCGCCCCGCGGGCATCGACCGACCACACGGCGACCACCCGCCCGCCGCGGTGCACGACATAGCGGTCGTGCAGGTTGACGGTGGGATCGCAGTGCCCGGGAATGAGGGCGAGCGTGTCGCCCAGCGCCAGCGGCGCGGGCGTCGCGTCGGCCTCGGGCCGCAGTACCAGATGCTCGTCGGAGATCGACACCGCCTTCCAGCCGGCAGCCATGGGCCTCGGCAGGCCGGAATCGACCGAGAAGGCCTTGAGGCCACCGTCGAGCACCACCTGGCCGGGCCGCTCGCTGATCACCTGGCAGCGCACGCTCAGCACCTGCCGCAGAGGCGGGGCGGCCGGGTCGGGTTCGTTGGCGAAATAGTCGGCATCCATCAGGACGTAGGAGCCGGGCTGCACCTCGGTATACAAGCCCGAGGCCGCCTCGAGCGGATAGGTGCCCGTGCCCGCGCCCGTGACCACCGGACAGGGGTAGCCGGCCGCGAGCAGGGCGTCGCGGGCGGCGGCGGCGCGCTCGCAGGCTTGCGCGATGGCTTCGCGCCGCTGCTGCGGGGTGCGCTGATGCTGGGCGCGGCCGTGGTAGGCCTGCAGACCGCGCAGCACGAGCGCCGGCGATGCCGCCGCGATCAGCGCGGCCAGCTCGACGGCCTGCGCGGGCGACGTCACGCCGCAGCGGCCGCCGCCGACGTCGACCTCGATCAGGACCTCGACGCGGCCGGCTTCGGCGCGGACCGCCTCGGCCAGCGCCGCCACCTGCGCCGGGTGATCGACGCAGATGCCGATGGTGGCCTGGCCCGACAGCCGGGCAAGCCGGCGCAGCTTGGCCGGCGCGACCACCTGGTTGGACACCAGCACGTCGCGGATGCCACCGGCCACGAAGACCTCGGCCTCGCCGACCTTCTGGCAGCACACGCCGACCGCGCCGGCGGCGACCTGCCGGCGGGCGATCTCGACGCTCTTGTGCGCCTTGCCGTGTGCGCGCAGCACCAGGCCGCGAGCGGCCACCGCCTGGTGCACCGCGGCAAGATTGGCCTCGAAGGCGTCGAGATCGAGCATCAGCGCCGGCGTATCGACCTGCTCGACGGGATCGCCCGGACGGGCCGGCTCGATGGCGAGGCTGGTCATCGCTCACTGCTCCACGACGTCGGCGCCGCGCGGCACCGTGAAACGGTAGAGTTCGGCATCGAGCCGGGGGTTGCGCTCCAGCC
>JBILUW010000043.1:0-19562 GCA_044370795.1 Burkholderiaceae bacterium | reverse complement strand
CGATCCCCCGCGGCGACTACAAGCCCCGCCCCGACGCAAACGGCGCGATGCACACCCACACCCGCGCCGGCGCCGGCGCGGCGATGCTGCGCGACGGCCTGCGGCCGATCAGCCAGGACGTGCTGCTGGTGCTCGACGACGTGATCTATCACGACTACGGTGTGCCGGCCACGCAGGAAGAGTGCGACGCGCTGGGCGAGAGCATCCAGAAGGGCAGCTGCGTGGTGCTGCGCAACCACGGCCTGCTCACGCTGGGCACCACCGTGCACGGCACGCTGATGAACCTGTACATGCTCGAGCGCGCCTGCGAGCTCGAGCTGATCTCGCGCACCTTCTCGGAGCCGCCGCAGCTGGTCGATCCCAAGGTGGTCGCGGCGCTGTCCTCCAAGATGCCGCAGATCCGCGGCGAGCCCACCTGGGGCCTGCACGAGTGGAACGCGCTTTGCCGGACGGTGGCGGGCAAGGGCTCCGACTGGCGCTGCTGAAGCCGTCAGAACTCGATGTCGCCGCGCTTGCGCGCCTGTGAGCCTGGCGTGCGCGCCATCACATCGAGACGGTATTCGCGGCGGCGCGACGGGGTGAGCTCGGCGAGCCGGTCGACGTTCTCGCCGGGGTCGCGCGCGAGGTCGAACGCCTTTTCGGCGCCGCTGCGGGTGTCGACCCAGTACTTCCACAGCGCGCCCCCGGGGTCGCGGGTGTCGATCAGCCCGACCTCAGGGCCCTGCTGAAAGCCGAGCAGGCCCGCCGGGGCGGGCTCGGTCAGCGAGCGCCCCGACCATGTCGAGGGCGGCCGCACGCCCAGCGCGCTCAGCAGCGTGGGGGCGACATCGATCTGCGAGGCCGCGCGGCGCGAATGCAGCGCGGGCAGTTTTGCCTCGCCGAAGGCCATCAGCAGCAGCGGCACCCGCAGCACCGGCTCGCGCACCGAGTTGGCGTGCGTGAACAGGCCGTGCTCGCCCAGGGCTTCGCCGTGATCGGCCGTTACCACCACCAGCGCGTCGCGCAGGTAGCCGCGTTCGTGCAGCGTGGCGACCAGCCGGCGGATCATGTCGTCGGTTTGTGCGACGCCGTTGTCGTACCAGTTGACCGCCAGCTCGACCGAGTTCGGAACGCCCGGGTAATAGACCTTGGCCGGCCCCCACGGCCGCCCGGGTGTCTCGCGCCGTCCGAGCTGGTGGGCCGACATCAGGTGGAACTGCAGCATGGTCGGCGTGCCGTCCCAGGCGGGAAGCCGGGCGGTGCGATCGAGCACGAAGCGGTCGTCGTTGACATACCAGGTCGATTCGGGCTCGCCCTGGCGCAGCGTGCCGCCATCGACGAAGCTGTCGACCCCGGCGTAGAGCTGGGCAAGCCCGTAGAACTGCGAGTGGTTGCCGCCGAGGATGGCGTGCGTGCGCCACCCCTGGCGGCTGAGCGCCTGATGCAGGGTGATGGGCCGGCTGGGCATCTCGTGCATGTATCGCGAGGTGAACAGCGCGAGCAGTCCGCAGCTCGACTCGCCGCAGACGGCGCGCAGCCCGTCGACGCGGGCGAGCCGGCCCTCGCGCTGCTGCGCCGACAGCCACGGGGTGGTGTTGCGGGCATAGCCGTAGACGCCCATGTGGTCGGGGCGCAGCGCATCGACGACGATCACCACCAGGTTGCGCGCGGCGCGGCGCGGCTCCGGCGCGCCCATCGCCGAGCGCGCGGCGTCCTCGCGCGCGTCGCGCTGCGCGGCATCGGGCCCCATCGACAGGCGATGCGACTGCAGCAGCACCGAGCCGTACTGGGGGAAGGCGGTCAGGCTCAGCGGTTCGGCGGCCCGGCTCCAGGCGATCGAGGCGAACTCGAACTGCACCATGAGCAGGATCACCAGCCCGATGCTGGCCGATGTGCCCACCGTCAGCAGCGGTCGCGAGACCGCCTGCGCGAAGGGCTCGGTCCAGTCGGCGCGGCGCAGCAGCAGCCAGGCGATCAGGCAGGCCGCAGCCCATGCGATGCCCAGGGCCGCGACCAGCGCCGACAGCGAGAGCGACAGCGCCTCGGCCACCATCGGCGCCTGCTGCAGGTAGCTCTCGATCAGCTCCCAGCTGACCACCTTGCCCCAGGCCGTCAGTCCGATCACGACCAGCGCGTAGTACAGCGTGAGCGCGAAGGTCGAGCTGCCGAGCAGGACGGCGCATGCGGGCAGGGCCACGCGCTCGGGCAGCGCCAGGCGCAGCCCCACGCGCAGGGTGGCCAGTGCCATCCAGAGCACGGCGACGATGGTCGCGTGCGGCGCGACGGCGCTCGCCGGATAGCCGAAATGCAGCAGGTAGACGCAGAGAAAGCCGGCCGGCGCAATCGACCACAGGGCGATGTCGAGCAGCAGCAGGCGCAGGACGCGGACGTTCATTGCGGGATTGTCGCGGGCGGCTCGTGGCGCCAACATGGCCGCCCCGCCTGATGGCGCTTCGATACGGACGGATGGCCTGACCGAGCGCGTCCGGCGATCGGCAGCGGCCGGTGGTCGCCCCCGATGGGTGACCTGCCGGTCGGCGAGCCGGCGTCCGGTCCGCTCCAGGGCGGTCTGCCTTGCCAAGGCGGCCGGCATTTCCTACCCTGCCTCGATGGATCCTGTCGACGTCCTCATCATCGGCGCTGGCGCCTCGGGCGCGGCGGTGGCCTGGAGCCTGGCCGACACCCGCATGCGCATCCTGTGCCTGGAGCAGGGCGACTGGGTGAAGCCCACCGACTACCCGACCAACGGCCGCAACTGGGAAGCCCGCCAGCTCGGCGAGTTCAACTTCAGCCCCAACCGCCGCGCGAGCCCCTGGGACTACCCGGTCAACGACCGCGCCTCGCCGATCAAGATCGCCAACTTCAATGGCGTGGGCGGCGGCACCATTCTGTACGCCGGCCACTTCCCGCGGCTGCATCCGTCGGATTTCAGGGTGCGCAGCCTCGACGGCGTGGCCGACGACTGGCCGATCGACTACGCCACGCTCGAGCCCTACTACGCGCTCAACGATCGCATGATGGGCATCTCGGGGCTGGCCGGTGACCCCGCCTACCCCGACAAGCAGCCGGTCATGCCGCCGGTGCCGCTGGGGCGCGCCGGCAGCACGCTGGGCCGCGGCATGAACGCGCTAGGCTGGCACTGGTGGCCTTCCGACAGCGCCGTGGCCACCCGCGAATACGAAGGCCGCGCGCCGTGCATCAACCTGGGCCACTGCATCGGTGGCTGCGCGCAGGGCGCCAAGGCGAGCACCGACATCACCTACTGGCCGCAGGCGCTGCGTAACCGGGTGCAGTTGCGCACCCGGGCGCGGGTGCGCGAGATCACGGTGGGCCCCGACGGCATGGCCAGCGGCGCGGTGTATCTGGACGCCGAGGGCGTCGAGCACTTCCAGCCGGCCGGCGTGGTCATCATGGCCTGCAACGGCGTGGGCACGCCGCGCATCCTGCTCAACTCGATCAGCGGGCGCTTTCCCAACGGGCTGGCCAACAGCAGCGACCAGGTTGGGCGCAACCTGATGTTCCACCCGTATGCCGCCATCCACGGCTACTTCGACGAGGCGCTCGATGGCTGGCGCGGCCCGGGCAACGTGATCTGGAGCCAGGAGTTCTACGAGACCGATGTGGCCCGCGGCTTTCTGCGCGGCTACACCTTCGAGTTCACGCGTGGCCGCGGCCCGGTGCTCACGGCGCTGGCCGGCATGAGCTCGGGGCGCATTCCGTGGGGCGAGGAGCACCACGCCGGCATGCGCCGGGTGTTCGGGCGCAGCACCGGCATGGTCGCGATCTGCGAAGACCTGCCCGAGGCGCACAACCGGGTCACGCTCGACCCCGAGCTGAAGGACGGCGACGGCATCCCGGCGCCGCGCATCGACTACACCCTGAGCGAGAACAGCCAGCGCATGCTCGCGCACGCGGTGGCCCGCGGCACCGAGGCCATGCGCGCGGCCGGCGCCCACGAGGTGAGCACCGAGGCGCCGCTGGCGGTGGGCGGCTGGCACCTGATGGGCACGGCCCGCATGGGCGCCGATCCCGAGCGCTCGGTGGTCAATGGCTGGGGTCGCAGCCACGACGTGAAGAACCTGTTCATCGTCGATGGCAGCGTGTTCGTGACCTCGGGCGGCGTGAACCCCACCTCCACCATCCAGGCGATCGCGCTCTACGTGGCCGATCAGATCAAGCAGCGCCTGGCCAACCTCTTCGACTGAGCGGGCAGCGACCCACGCCGCCACCCCTTCGCACGTTCCAACCCGATCCCGAGCAGGAGTCCTCGCCGTGTCATCCCCGTCCGTGATTCCGCTCGCCACCGAGCCCGTGCTCGGCCCCGAGGCGCTGCGTTCGCTGCGCGCGCTCGTCGGCCTCATGATTCCCGCGAGCGCGCAGTATCAGGTGCCCGGCGCCGACGACGAACGCATCTTCGCCGACATCGTGGCCACGCTGCGGCCGCACGCCGCGCTGGCGCGCGACGCGATCGCCCGGCTCGACGAACTCGCCGGCGGCAGCTTCGCGGCCTGCGACGGCCCCGCCCGCCAGGCGGCGGCCCAGGACTTTCGCACCGGCGCGCGGGCGCTGGCCTCGCTGCTGGTCAGCGTGACCGTGCAGTGCTACTACCGCGACGATCGGGTGATGGTGTCGCTGGGCATGGAGCCGCGGCCGCCGTTTCCGAAGGGCTTCGAGGTCGAGCAGGGCGACTGGTCGCTGCTCGATCCGGTGCGGGCGCGGCCCAAGATGTACCGGCCGGCGCCCTGAGCGGTGCGCGGGCCGTGCGCGCCCGCGCGGCGCGCCGTCAGGCAGCTCGGCGCGCCGTCAGGCACCGAGGCCCCGCTGTGAGGCCGCTCGGCCCGCTCAGCCGTAGGCGGTGAGCACCTCGTCCATCGCCCGCTCGAGATCGGCGGCGGTGGCGCAGTGCACGAGGTGGGTGCAGTAGGGCCGGTAGCGCAGCATGCAGCTGTCGCCCGAGCCCCAGCGCGAGGGCGGCTCGGGGCACAGCCACACCACCCGCTTGGCGCGGTCGGCCATCTCCTCGAGCAGGTCGAGGCGCGGGTCACCGTAGTTGCTGCGACCGTCGCCCAGCACCAGCACGGTGGTGCGGCGGTCGATGCTGTCCCAGTGGGTGTCGCGCAGATCGGCGAAGGCCTGACCGTAGTCGGTGCTGCCGCCGCCCACGTGATCGATGATCCGGCGCATCGAGGCGTCGGGGTCGAAGTGACGCAGGTCGTCGCCGACGTCGGAGAGCCGCGCCGAGAACGCGTAGGCCTCCAGGTCGGCCACGCCTTCGCGCAACGCGTACAGGAACAGCAGCAGGAAGCGCACGTAGCGCGCCACCGAGCCCGACACGTCGCAGATCGCGACGATGCGCGGCTTGTCGGTGCGCTCGCGCTTCCAGACGAGATCGACCGGCACGCCGTCGTTGCCGGCGTTGGCGCGCAGCGTGCGCCGCAGATCGAGCTGGCCGCGGCGCAGCCGCTTGCGCCGGCGCGAGTGTTTGACCGCGAGCCGCTTGGCCATGCGCGCCACGACGGCGCGCATGCGCTCCATGTCGCGCGGGCCGAGCTCATCGATCGAGCGGTTGAGCACCACGTCGTCGAGGAAGGCCTCGGTGGCGTTGCGGCCGTAGACCTCGAATCGCCGTTCGACGTGCTGGCGCGCCTGGCGGGTGAGGGCCGCGCGCGTGTCGATCAGGGTCTGGGCCTGCGCCTGGCCCTCCTCGCTGCGGTCGCGCAGGCGATCGAGCAGCCGCGCCTCGAGCTGCTCGATGCCCATCTGCTGCAGCATCTGGCGCACGAAGTACGCGGTCTGGGAGGCGAAGCGGATGTCGTCGGCGCCGGCTGCCGAGGCCGCGCGCTCCATGGCCATGGCCAGCCGTTCGGGGTCGGAGCCGCGGGCCAGATCGACGAGGGTGTCGGTGGGGTCGCCGCCACCCGCGCCTCCCGGCTGCTCGCCGGGCAGCGCCGACTCGCCGCCGGCGCGCTGCTGCGACTCGGCATCGGCGTCGGCGTTGGCGGGTGGCGGCGGCGGCGCGCTGGCCGCGGCAGCCGCCGGGGTGAAGTAGAGCTCGAAGAGCTGGTCGTGCACCGCCTTCTCGTCGGCGCTCTTGGCCAGCACGATGCCCAGCGAGTCTTTCAGCGCCTGGCGGTCGGCGTAGCCGATGACGTCGAGCGTGCGCGCCGCGTCGATGGCCTCGGCGGTCGAGACCTGCGCACCGGCGGTGCGCAGCGCGCGGATGAAGCCGGTCAGCGCGCGTTCCATCGCGACCCGGCAAGGTGACGGCGCCCGGTGGCGGCGGGCCGCGGCCGCGCGCTCACGCGTTGCCTTCGGTGAGCGCCTCGCGGGTGAGCTGCTCGAGGCGCGGCTGCATCTCGGTGATGTCGCCCTGGCGCTTGAGGATCACGTTGAGCGTGTCGCGCACCAGCGCCGGGTCGAGCTCGTCAGCGTGCAACAGCATCAGCGTGCGGGCCCAGTCGACGGTCTCGCTGATCGAGGGCAGCTTGCGGATGTTCTCGTCGCGCACCGACTGCACGAAGGCCACCAGCTGGCGCAGCAGCGACTCGGAGATCTCGGGCACGCGCGAGCGCACGATCTCGCGCTCGCGACTGGCCTCCGGAAAGCCGATGTGCAGGTGCAGGCAGCGGCGCTTGAGCGCGTCGCCGAGTTCGCGGGTGTTGTTGGAGGTGAGGATGACCAGTGGCGGCACCTTGGCCTCGATCGTGCCGATCTCGGGGATCGTGACCTGGTAGTCGGACAGGATCTCGAGCAGCAGGGCTTCGAACTCCTCGTCGGACTTGTCGATCTCGTCGATCAGCAGCACCGAGCCGCCGTCCTGCTCCATGGCCTTGAGCACCGGCCGCGGCTCGAGGAACTCGCGCGAGAAGAACAGGTCCTGGAAGCCGGCGAGCTTGGCGAACGACGCCTGCAGGGAGTCGGCATCGTCGATCAGCTGGTCGATCTTCTCCTTGAGGATCTGGGTGTAGAGCAGCTGCTTGCCGTACTTCCACTCGTACAGCGCCTTGCTCTCGTCGAGGCCTTCGTAGCACTGCATGCGCAGCATCGTGAAGGCGAGCGAGCGCGAGAGCGACACGGCAAGGTCGGTTTTGCCGACGCCGGCCGGCCCTTCGATGAGCACCGGCTTGCGCAGGTGGTGGGCGAGGTAGACCGCGGTGGAGATCTGACGGGTGGAGATGTAGCCGACGGAGGCCAGCGCTGCGGTGACGGCCTCGATCGAGGCCAGACCCGCGGGGGTGGGTAGGGAGCTCATGCTTCTCCAGGAAGGGGCGGGCCGTTCAGGCCTTCGCTGCGCGCTCGGCGTCGTAGCCGGCGTACGATTGCTTCAGGGTGGCGCTGTTGAGCAGCGTCTGCGCGAGCAGCCGCTGGCCGCTCGCATCGAGGATGTCGGTGCGTATCCAGAGCGACTCGGTGCGCTTGCTCTCGGATAGCGCCACCACCTCGCGGCGCACGAGGTAGTCCTCGCCGACGAACAGCGGCCCGTCGATCAGGCGGATCTCGAGATCGGCGAACAACCCCACCGCCGGGCCCTTGACGGGAAAGCCGGCCTCGCGGCTGGTGTACTGGGCCAGCACGCTGATCATCTCGATGGGGATGATGGGTCGGCCCCAGGGCGAGGCCGATGCGTCGGCGTACCAGGGCGTGCGCTCGGTGATGGCCGCGAGCTTGTCGGCGAGCGAAAACGGATAGAGCGCGCCCATGTGCTGCGTGGCGTCCATGCGCACGCGCTCGTCGCGCGCGCCGCGCATGCCCACGCGCACCCCCTCGAGGATGACCAGCGGGCCGGGCGGGCGCAGCGCCGCCATGCGCTGCTCGAGCAGCGTGGGGCCGTGGTCGGGGCCGATGCTGGCGCTGGCCTCGAGCACCGGGGTGCCGTCGGCCTTTTGGGCGCGCACCGTGGTGCCGCGCGCGCCGGCAGCCGGCATGTCGACGATCGCGCGCACCTGCTCGCCCTCGACGACCATGTTCAGGAAGTGCGCCGAGAGGCAGCCGCGCTCGAACCAGGCCTGACCCCAGAGGCGGGCAAGCAGCGGATCGAACAGGCTGAAGTGGGTCGGGCCCTCGATGGGGCCAGCGCGAAAGCCCAGCTTCTCGGCCATCGCGTCGTCGTGGATGGACGCGTGTCCGCCGTACTCCTGGTGCGCGAGCATCTGCCGGGGCTCGCGCAGCGGCCCGGCGAGGGTGATCGGGGTGTCGAACATGGGTCGGCGCGGGCCTTGCTCAGGCGGCCTGCAGATGGGCCGGATGCCGCAGCTCGGGCGCAAGCCCGGCGCCCATCAGGTCGATGAAGTTGTCGCTGTAGAAGCGCCGGCGCGCGAGCGCCCCGACGCTGCCCAGCGACTCCTCGAAGCGCTTGAGGGGCGCGCGGCCGCCCTCGATGTGCGGATAGTCGGACGAGAACAGGCACATCTCCTCGCTGCTGTTGGCGATGATCCAGCCGGCGTCCTCGTGGGGGTAGGGCGCCACGCGCAGCTGGCGGCGCACGATCTGCGAGGGCTTGTCGGAGAGCTTGCGCAGCCGCTCCTCGTTCTTGACGAAGGCGTGCGCCGCGGAGTCGATCGCGCGCATCCAGCCGGGCAGCCACGAGGCGCCGAGTTCGATCGCGCCCCACTTCAGCTTCGGGTAGCGGTCGAACACGCCGTCGAAGATCAGCGTGGCCAGCGTCTGCATCGCCGCATTGGGGATCGGCATGTAGCTGACCGAGGTGAAGTTGTCGTCGCCACCGTGGAAATCGGGAACCGGCGGCAGGCCGTTGACCTTGTAGACCGGGTTCATCTTCTCTTCGCCGCCCACGTGCAGCACGATGGGCAGGCCGGCCTCCTGGGCGAGCGCCCACAGGGGCTCGAAACCGATGTGGCTGGGCGAGTGCCGGCGCGGGCACAGCGAGGGGATCATCAGGGCCTTGGCGCCGAGCGCGATCGCCTCGCGCGCGCAGGCGAGCGTGCGCTCGAAGTCCTCCATCGGCACGTAGGCCACCGCGAGCAGCCGCCGGTCGGTGGCGCAGAAGTCGGTGATCATGCGGTTGTGGGCGCTCGCGGCCGCATAGCACAGCTCGAGGTCGTCGCCCTGGTCGAGGCCGAAGTTGCCCAGGCAGAAGGTGGTGAACACCAGCTGGCTGGCAAAGCCCAGCAGATCGAGCGCGTGCGGCCGGTCGGCCGGCAGGAAGGCGCCGTGCGCCTCGTAGTTCTTGCGCAGCAGCAGGTTGGCCTCGACGCCAGCGCGAAATGCCGGGTCGGCGTGCTCGCGGGCCGACTGCCCGGGCCGCGGATTGCCCGTGCGCTCGCGGTAGGCGGGCAGCGCGTGAAAGCGCGGCAGCAGCCGCTGCTCGAACCAGGGGTCGAGGCAGTCGGCGAGTTCCATCAGGTGACTGTCGGCATCGTGGATCAGACGCCCGTTCGCGTAGGCCATGGCATGACTCCTGCAGCGGGACCGGCTCGCAAGCGCGGCGATCACCGACTATACCGCCGCGCCGGGCCCCGCCCGGTGTGCTCCGTGCGCTGCCGGAATGAGCGCGCTCCGGCCGGCGCGCGGCGCCGCCGCCGGGGACGATTCCGAGACGCGCCGCCGGCCCTCAGGCCGGCCACTGCCAGCCCGCGTAGCGTTCGCGCAGCTTTGCCTTGAAGAACTTGCCGGTGGAGGTGCGCGGGATCGCGTCGATGAACTCGATGGCGTCGGGCAGCTGCCAGCGCGCGAAGCGCCCGGCGAGGAACTCGCGCAGCGCCGCCGGCTCGAGCGCCTGGCCCGGGCGCAGCACCACGCAGGCGAGCGGGCGCTCGTCCCACTTCGGATGCGGCACCGCGATCACCGCGGCCTCGGCCACCGCGGGGTGGGCCATGATGGCGTTTTCGAGATCGACCGAACTGATCCACTCGCCGCCCGACTTGATCAGGTCCTTGGTGCGATCGGACAGGCGCACGTAGCCGTATTCGTCGACCGAGGCGACGTCGCCGGTGCGCAGCCAGCCATCGTCGGTGAACTTCTCGGGGTCGCGCGGCACGTTGTGGTAGCTGCCCGTGATGTACGGGCCGCTCACCTGCAGCTCGCCCACCGCCTTGCCGTCCCAGGGGCCGGGCTTGCCGTCCTCGCCGACGATGCGCAGCGACACCAGCGGCACCGGCACGCCCTGCAGCGCCTTGCGGCGGAACGACTCGTCGTCGCTCGCGCCGGCGAGCTCGGCCTTCAGGTAGGCCATGGTGGCCACCGGCGAGGTCTCGGTCATGCCCCACGCCTGCTTGATGCGCACGCCGTGGGCGGCGTAGGCGCGGATGAGCGACTCGGGCACCGCCGACCCGCCGACCAGGCTGCGCATGCCCGCCGGCATCTTCCAGCGGCCAGGCTGGGCTTCGAGGTTCTGGACGATGGTGAGCCAGATCGTGGGCACGCCCAGCGACAGCGTGGGCGGATAAAGCTGCATCTGGTCGAGCAGGTCGTCGGCATGCAGGTGCGGGCCCGGGAACACCAGGCTGGCGCCGACCATCACGGCCATGTAGGGCACGCCCCAGGAATTGGCGTGAAACATCGGCGTGACCGGAAAGACCACGTCGGCGTCGGTCATGGCCGCGTAGTCGTTGAGCGAGGCCACCAGGGAGTGCAGCACCGTGGAGCGGTGCGAGTACACCACGCCCTTGGGCCGGCCGGTGGTGCCCGAGGTGTAGCACATCGAGATGGGGTCGGTCTCGGCGTGGGGCACGTAGTCGAAGCCGGCGGGCGCGGCCGCGAGCAGTCGCTCGTAGTCGTCGACCGCGGGCTCGCCGGCGTGCGGATCGCCCGCCTGCACGGCCACCGGCGCGCCCGAGAACGGGAACACGATCACGCGCTCGAAGCGGTGCAGGTGCGCGAACTGGCGGTACAGCGGCAGCAGGATGTCGTCGACGATGAGGATGCGGTCGTCGGCATGGTGGGCGATCCAGCCGATCTCGTCGGGCGACAGGCGCAGGTTGAGCGTGTGCATCACGCCGCCGGCGGCCGGGATGCCGAAGTAGGCCTCGAGGTGGGCGTGGTGGTTCCAGCACAGCGTGGCCACGCGATCGCCCTTGCGCAGGCCGGCGGCGAGCAGCGCCGCGGCCAGCGCCCGCGAGCGCCGGTAGAAGTCGGCGTAGGTGTGCCGCACGTAGCTCTTGTCGGGCAGTCGCGAGACGATCTCGCGGGTGGGAAAGAGCGTGCCGGCGCGCTCCAGGAAGTGGTTCAGGGAAAGCGGAACGTCCTGCATCGTGGCGTGCATGGGGTCGGTCTCCTCAGCGTGATGTGACGGGTTCGTGCGACGGCGACGCCGGTTCGCGGGCGGCCTGCCCGGCGAGGGCGGCGCGCCCCGCGTAGCGCGCCCGCGCGCCGAGGGTTTCCTCGATGCGCAGGCACTCGTTCCATTTGGCCGTGCGCTCGGCGCGGGCGAACGAGCCCACCTTCAGCTGGCCGGCCGCCCAGCCGACCGCGAGGTGGGCGATCGCGACATCCTCGGTTTCGCCCGAGCGCGCCGAGATCACGGCGCTCCAGCCGGCGCGCTGCGCGGCCCGCAGCGCGGCCAGGGTCTCGGAGACGGTGCCGGCCTGATTGGGTTTGATGAGTGCGCAGTTGCAGGCGCCACGCGCGGCGGCCGCGTCGATGCGCGCGGCGCGCGTCACGAGATAGTCGTCGCCGATGATCTGCACGCGTGCGCCGTGGCGCCTCGTGAACTCGACCATGCCGAGGTCGTCGTCCTCGGCGAGCGGGTCCTCGATCGAGGCGATGGGATAGGCGGCGAGCCAGCCGCCGAGCAGCTCGATCATGCCCGCGGTGTCGAGCTCGCGCGCCTCGAGCCCCAGCCGGTAGCGCCCGTTGCGGCCCAGCTCGGAGGCGGCCACGTCGAGCGAGATCACGACGTCCGGGCCGGGGCGCAGCCCCGCCGACTCGATCGCGCGCACCAGCATGCCCAGCGCCTCCTCGTTGGCGGCGAACACCGGCCAGTGGCCGCCCTCGTCGGCCACGCCCTGACGGCGGCCCGCCGCCTGCATCAGCGCGCCGGCCGCGGCGTAGACCTCGGCGGTCATGGTCATCGCCTCGGCGAAATCGCGCGCGCCCACCGGCATGACCATGAAGTCCTGGATGTCGACGCGCCGGCCGGCGTGGGCGCCGCCGCCGAAGATCTGGATCTCGGGCAGGGGCAGGGTCACGGCCCGGTCGCCCGCCAGGTGGGCCCACAGCGGCAGTCCGCGCGCGGCGGCGGCCGCGTGCAGCACGGCCAGGCTGGTGGCCACCAGCGTGTTGCCGCCCAGGCGCGACTTGTCCGGGGTGCCGTCGAGTGCGATGAGGGCGGCGTCGATGCCCGCCTGATCGAGCGCGTCGCGGCCGGCCAGGCAGGTGGCGATCTCGCCGTGCACCGCCGCGATGGCGCGGCCGACGTCGAGGCCGCCCAGCCGGGCGCCGCCGTCGCGCAGTTCGATGGCCTCGCCCGAGCCGCGCGATGCGCCCGCGGGCGCGATGCCGCGACCGCTGCTGCCGCAGGCGAGTTCGACATCGACCTCGATGGTGGGGCGCCCGCGCGAATCCCAGATGCGCCGGGCGCGCAGCGCGCGAATGCGGGTGTCGGGAGCGTGGGAGGGCTGGGTCATGGCGCGATCTCCGGGGCAGGGCCGGCGGGCGGTCCGGCGGTCAGGGCCGCATCCCAGGCTGCGCGCAACTGCGCGAGGCCGGCCGGCGGCGCGAGCAGCAGCCGGCGCGCGATCTGGCGCACCGGCGCCCGCAGCGCCTCGGTGTCGAGGTACTCGACCGGCGACTTGCCATCGATGCGCGCGAGCAGCAGGCCGGCGAGCAGCCGGGCGGCGCGCCCCTCGAGGGCCTCGCGCGGCTCCCAGTCGACACCGTCGAGGTAGTTCGCGGCAAGGGTCTGGAACGCGGCCGCATAGGCGTGCCCATGCGTGGGGCGCCACACGCTCTTGAGGAGCAGGTGGTTGAGCACGAAGGCGAGATCGAAGGCGGGGTCGCCATACCACGCGCACTCGGCATCGAGCAGGACCGGGCCGTTCGGGCCGCACAGGATGTTCTTGGGGCTGACGTCGCCGTGAACCAGCGCGACCCGGTGGCCGGCCGTGGTGGCGATCAGGCCTGCGAGGGCCGGCGCGCAGTCGGGATGGGCCCGGGCCGCCGCGCCCAGATAGGGGTCGAGGCGCAGGGCGTGAAAGCTCGCGTCGTGCGCGAAGGCGGCGGCGATGTCGGCGCGATGGGCGGTGTGACGGTGGATGGCCAGCAGGGCGCGGCCCACGTCGCGGGCGATCGCGAGATCGATGCGACCGTCGCGCAGTTCGGCCTTCCAGACCGGGTGCGTGGCGGGATCGAGCCAGTCCATGGCGAAGGCGTGGCCCGCGGCATCCTCGCCCAGCACCCGGGGCACGGCCCGCGGCACGATGCCGCCGGCCAGCTTCAGCCACGCGACCTCGGCGGCATTGCGCTCGACCGGCGCGAGCCACTCGGCGGCCACGCGCAGCCGCGGCAGCGCGGTCTTGACGCAGACCGGGCCGCGCCGCGTGCGCGCCAGCACGATCAGCGACGACACCCCGCCGGTGAGTTCGACGAGATCGGCCGGTTCGTCGGGGTCGAGCAGCCCCATCCGGCGCAGGCTCGCGGCCAGATCGGTACGGTCGGGTGCGCTCGGCGGATTCACGGCGCCGATTGTCCCACGACCGTCCGGGCCGGCCGGCGTGCCCGTGGCGCGCTCGGGTTCGTTCGCGGACCGTGCGGCCCGCCCGCGCTTGCGCGACAATGGCCGCCCGCCCTCGCGCTCCCTACCCACCTCCGACATGTCCGAGCACCATCTGCTCGCCCTGGGCAATCCGGGCGAACCTCACCTGGCCCTGCTCGCGCGCCTGCCTGCCGGCACGCGCGTGACGGCCACCGCCGATCCCGCCGAAGCCGCGCAGGCCGCGGCCACCGCCACCGCCATCCTGTGCGACATGGGCCGCGGGCGGCTGCTCGAGGCCGCGATGGCGGGCTCGCCGCCCAATCTGCGCTGGGTGCACTGCCTGTCGGCGGGTGTCGAGAGCGTGCTGTTTCCGGCCATGCTTGCCCATCCGGCGGTGCTCACCAACGGCCGCGGCATGTACAAGCGGGCGCTGGCCGAGTTCGTCATCGCCGGCTGTCTCTACTTCGCCAAGGACATCGCCCGGCTGCGAGCCAGCCAGGCCCGTGGCGTCTGGGATCCGTACTACATGCAGGAGCTCGCCGGCCGCACCATGGCCATCGTGGGCTACGGCGAGATCGGTCAGGCCAGTGCCGCGCTCGCGCATGCCTTCGGCATGCGGGTGCTCGCCTGCCGCCGCCGGCCCGAGCTCTCGCGCGACGACCCCAACGTCGAGCGGGTGGTGGGCGAGGCCGACCGGCGCGAGATCATCGCGCAGGCCGACTACGTCGTTGCGGCCGCTCCCGACGCGCCGGGCGCATCCGGGCTCATCGGCGCGGCCGAGTTTGCCGCGATGAAGCCCACGGCGGTGCTCGTCAACGTGGGCCGCGGCCCGACCCTCGACGAGGCCGAACTCGTCGCGGCGCTGCGCGCCGGTCGCATCCGTGGCGCGGCGCTCGATGTCTACACCACCGAGCCGCTGCCCGCCGGGCATCCGCTCTACGGCCTCGACAACGTGCTGCTCTCGCCGCACTGCGCCGATCGGGTGGAGGGCTGGCTGGAGCACGCGATGTCGGTGTTCCTCGACAACCATGCGCGTTTCGTCGCCGGCGAGGCGCTGCGCAACATCGTCGACAAGAAGGCGGGGTACTGAGATGGGCGCGCCCTCCGGGCACGACGCGCCGGCGGGGGTTGCCGGCAGGCTGGGAGGGCATGCGGTGCTGATCACCGGCGCCAGCCGCGGCATCGGCCTGGCGATCGCCCAGGCGCTGGCCGCCGAGGGGGCCGATCTGTGCCTGATGGCCAGCGACGCATCGCGGCTGGCCGCCGCCGAGCGCGCGCTCGCCGGGCTGCCGGGGCAGCGGCTCACCGTCGCCCTCGACGTCACCGACCGCGCGGCCTGCCAGGCGGCGGTGGCGCAGGCGCGCGAACGCTTCGGGCGGATCGATGCGCTGGTCAACAATGCCGGCATCCACATCGCCCGCTCCTTCCTCGACCACGAGCCGGCCGACTTCCAGCGGCTGCTCGATGTCAATCTGTTCGGGGTCATCCACATGACCCAGGCGGTGCTGCCGGCGATGCTCGAACGCGGCTACGGGCGCATCGTCAACATCGCCTCCACTGCGGGCCGCTGGGGCTCGCGCAACCAGGCCGGCTACAACGTCAGCAAGCACGCGGTGCTGGGCCTCACGCGCTGCGTCGCGCTCGAGACGGCCGCCCGCGGCGTCACGGTCAACGCCATCTGCCCGGGCTTCGTCGACACCGACATGCTCTCGGGCATCAAGCAGGACTACGGCCGCATGGGCATCGATGCCGAGGCGGCGATCGGCGCCTTCCTGGCCCAGAAGGTGCCGCTGGGCCGGGCGCTGCGGGTCGACGAGATCGCCGGGCTGGCGGTCTTTCTCGCCTCGCCCGCCAGCTCCGGCATGACCGGCCAGTCGCTCACCATCGACGGCGGCATGCTGACCGCCTAGGCGCGCGGCGTCCCGCGGCTCAGCCGCTGCCGCGCACCAGCGCGAGCCACAGCGGCAGCGTGGCCGCGCTGGCCAGCGTGGATACGGTGATCAGGAAGGCCGCGAGCGGGCCGTCGCCGCCCAGGCGGCTGGCCAGCACCGATGCGGCCGGCGAGGTTGGCACGGCCGCAAACATCACCACGATGGTGCTGGCCAGGGGGTCGAGCCCAAGCGCGCGGGCCAGCAGCAGCGCCGTGAGCGGCATGGCCAGCAGCTTGGTCGCGGTCATCCAGATTGCCAGCCGCCGGGTGTCGCGGGCGCGGGTCGGATCGCCGCCCGCGGCGCCGGCAGGCCGCAGGCTCGCGCCCACGCACAGCAGCCCCAGCCCGAGGGCGGCCTGGCCCAGGCGCTGCAGGGTGGCATCGACGGGCTCGGGCATGCGCAGGCCCACCGCCTGCGCCAGCAGCCCGCCGACGGTGGCGAGCACCAGCGGGTTGCGCACCAGCGCCCGCCAGACGCTGCCCCCGCCATGGCGGGCCAGCGGCCACACCGCCGCGGTGTTGGCCAGCGGCACGATGAAACCGACGATCAGCGCGGCCAGCGCCAGCCCCGGGGCCTCGCCGATGCGCGCCGCCAGCGACAGCGTGATGTAGGAGTTGAAGCGAAAGCCGCACTGCGCGCACGAGGCAAAGCGCAGCCCATCGGGGCGCAGCAGGCGGCGGGCCGCGTAGGCGAGCACCACGCCCACGGCCAGCGCGCCGTAGGCGGTGGCCACCAGGGGCGCCGCCTGTCCGGCCGACAGCGAGGCGCGCGCGATCGAGCCGAAGAGCAGGGCCGGAAAGAGCACGAAGTAGACGAGCGACTCGGCACCGTCCCAGAAGCCGGCCGGCAGCCGGACATGACGCGCGAGCAGCCAGCCCAGGGCAATCAGGGCGAGGTCGGGAAAGAGCAGGGCGGCTGGGTTCATGGTCGGGGCGGGCGGCCGTCCGCGCGCGGACGATCCGTGTCGGCGAGCCGCCTGCCGGCGGCTCGCCGGAGTCGGGGAGCAGCCCGCCAGTGTAGAAGGCCGCGCGCTCAGGGCAGAATCCGCAGGCGATGCAAGTCAAGCAAGTGAAACCGGCGCCCCGCGATGGCCGCCACACCGCGCCCGAGTTGCGCGCGGCCGACGCCCGCGCGATCGAGCTGTTCTGCGAGGCGCTGCTGCTCGAGGACGGCCTGTCGGCCAACACCCTGGCCGCCTACCGGCGCGACCTCGCCGGGCTGTCGTCGTGGCTGGAGGGCGCACACCCGGCGGTGGCGCTCGCCGAGGTCGACACGGGCCTGCTGCAGGCCTACGTGGCCGAGCGCTTTCCCGGCTCGCGCGCGAGCAGTGCCAACCGCCGCCTGACGGTGTTCCGGCGCTTCTTCCGGCATCTGGTGCGCCGTGGCGAGCGCCCCGACGACCCCACCCTGCCGGTGCGTTCGGCGCGCCAGCCACCGCGCTTTCCCAAGACGCTGTCGGAAGCCCAGGTCGAGGCGCTGCTGGGCGCGCCCGACGTGGCCACCCCGGCCGGGCTGCGCGATCGGGCAATGCTCGAGACCCTCTATGCCAGCGGCCTGCGGGTGAGCGAGCTGGTCGGCCTGCCCGGATCGCAGGTGGGGCTGAACGAGGGCGTGGTGCGGGTGGTGGGCAAGGGCGACAAGGAGCGGCTGGTGCCGCTGGGCCAGGAGGCCCAGCACTGGATCGTGCGCTACATCCAGGAGGCCAGGCCTGCGCTGCTGCGCGCGCGCGCCAGCGATGCCCTGTTCGTGACCCGTCTGGGCGGGCCCATGACGAGGCAGATGTTCTGGAAGCTGATCCGGCGCCATGCGCGGCGCGCCGGCATCGTGGCGCCGCTCTCGCCGCACACGCTGCGCCACGCGTTCGCCACGCACCTGCTCAACCACGGGGCCGACCTGCGGGTGGTGCAGCTGCTGCTCGGTCATGCCGACATCTCGACCACCCAGATCTACACCCACGTGGCGCGCGAGAGGCTGCGGCAGCTGCACGCGCGTCACCATCCGCGCGGCTGAGCGCGCGCCGCCGCCAGGGGCAGCCGGGCCCGGGCTTCACGCTAAGATCACGCCATGCCCGCGCACGCCTCCCGCCACGTCTCCGAGACCCCCGCCACGCAGTGGCTGCGCCGTCAGGGCGTGGCCTTCGAGGGGCACCCGTACGACTACGTCGAGCACGGCGGCACGGCCGAATCGGCCCGCCAGCTCGGAGTCGACGAGCACGTCGTGATCAAGACCCTCGTGATGCAGGACGAGGCCGCCCGGCCGCTGGTGGTGCTGATGCACGGCGACCGCACGGTGTCCACCAAGAACCTCGCCCGCGCGATCGGCTGCAAGACGGTCACGCCCTGCGCTCCCGAGATCGCGCAGCGGCACTCGGGCTATCAGGTCGGCGGCACCTCGCCCTTTGGCCTGCGCAAGCCCCTGCCGGTCTACGTCGAGCGCACCGTGCTCGCGCTGCCGCGCATCTACATCAACGGCGGCCGGCGCGGCTTTCTGGTCGCCATCGATCCGGCCGCGCTCGAGCGTCCGCTGGGCGCGCGCCCCGTCGACTGCGCGCTCGCGCCCTGACCCCCGGAAGGCCTCCATGTCCGTCCATGCCTCGCTCGTGCTGCTCGGCGCCTACCTGATAGGGTCGATCTCCTTTGCGGTCGTGGTCAGCCGCGCCATGGGCCTGGCCGATCCGCGCACCTACGGTTCGCACAACCCGGGCGCCACCAACGTGTTGCGTACCGGCAACCGGACCGCGGCGGTGCTCACGCTGCTGGGCGATGCCCTCAAGGGCACGGCCGCGGTGCTGCTGGCGCGCGCGCTCGCGCCGCATGTGGGCATGGGCGAAGACCTGGTCGCTCTGGCCGGGCTGGCGGCGTTCGTCGGCCACCTCTACCCGGTCTTTCACCGCTTCCAGGGCGGCAAGGGCGTGGCCACGGCCGCTGGCGTGCTGCTCGCCGTGCATCCGGCGGTCGGCGGCGGCGTGCTGCTCACCTGGCTGATCGTCGCGTTTTTCTTCCGGTACTCGTCGCTGGCGGCGCTGGTCAGCGCGGTGTTCGCGCCGTTCTGGCAGGGCCTGCTCTTCGGATTCGACACCGCCTGGGGTGCCGTGCTCGCGATGGCGGCTCTGCTCGTGTGGCGGCACCGCGGCAACATCGCCAACCTGATGGCCGGCCGCGAGTCGCGCATCGGCCAGAAGAAGGCATCGTGAGCCTGCGCCTGGGCGTCGATCTCGGCGGCACCAAGATCGAGATCGTCGCCATCGAAGGCGACGACGAGGTTCGGCTGCGCCGGCGGGTGGCCACGCCGCAGGGCGACTACGCAGGCACGGTGCGGGCCATCGTCGATCTCGTGAGGCAGGCCGATGACGCGCTCGGGCGCCGCGGCTCGCTGGGGCTGGGCATCCCCGGAGCGCTGTCGCCCCGCACGGGGCTGGTGCGCAACGCCAACTCCGTGTGCCTGATCGGCCAACCCCTCAAGACCGACCTCGAAGCCGCGCTCGGCCGCGAGATCCGCATCGAGAACGACGCCAACTGCTTCGCGGTCGCCGAGGCGCAGCACGGGGGCGCGGCGGCCGGCCTGCCCACGGTGTTCGGCGTCATCCTCGGTACCGGGGTGGGCGGCGGGCTGGTCGTCGAGGGCAGGGTGCTGCGCGGCGCCAACGCGATTGCCGGCGAGTGGGGCCACAACCCGCTGCCGCTGTTTGCGCCGGCCGACGGGCCGCTTGCGGCAGCCACGCGCGAGTGGCCTGGCGAGGCCTGCTACTGCGGTCACCGCGGCTGCCTCGAGACCTGGCTGTCGGGGCCGGCCCTGGCCCGGCTCGCCGGCCGCCCCGATCGCGATGCCGCCGCGGTGGTGGCTGCCGCGCAGGCCGGCGAACCACGGGCGCGCGCCGCGATGGCCGACTACGTCGACCGGCTGGCGCGCGCGCTGGCCGGCGTGATCAACCTCTTCGATCCGCACGCCATCGTGCTGGGCGGTGGCCTGTCGCAGGTGGGGCTGCTCTACGACGCGGTACC
>JBILUW010000042.1:0-19581 GCA_044370795.1 Burkholderiaceae bacterium | reverse complement strand
GATCGCTGCGCATTCCTCACGCCGGCTCGCCCACGGCGGGCTGGGTGACCATCAGCCTCGGGGTGGCCTCGATGGCAGCTCCCAAGGCCGATGCGAGCGCCGACACCGGCGACGAGGCGCTGCGCGGGCCCGAATCCCTGGTCGGAGCCGCCGATGCGGCGCTTTACCGGGCCAAGCGCGCGGGGCGCAATCGGGTGGAGCTGGCCGCGCCCTGAGCCGCGCCCTGAGCCGCGCCGCTCAGGCGCCGGCAATGCGGGCGAGCAGCCGCTGCTGCGAGACTCGCCGGCGCGCTCCCCGCGGCCGGCGCCGCTGATAGCCCCCCTGCGCGTCCATGATCCACGCCGACGCGTTGTCGCGCAGATGCTCGAGCAGGCCCTCCTCGAGCACGCGCTTCTTGAGGCGCGCGTCGAGCACCGGGAAGGCCACCTCGACCCGGCGCAGCAGGTTGCGGTCCATCCAGTCGGCCGAAGCCAGCCAGACGTCGCGCGCGCCGTCGTTCCAGAAGTGATAGATGCGGCTGTGCTCCAGGAAACGCCCGACGACCGAGCGCACCCGGATGTTCTCGGACAACCCCGGCACCCCCGGACGCAGCGCGCATACGCCGCGCACGATCAGGTCGATGGTGACGCCGGCCCGGCTGGCCTCGTAGAGTGCCTCGATGACGGCGCGCTCGAGCAGCGCGTTGACCTTGGCACAGACGTAGCCGCGGCGGCCGGCCCGCGCATGCTCGGCCTCGCGCCGGATCGAGGCCAGCACCATCTCGTGCAGCGTGAACGGCGACTGGACCAGCCGGGCCAGGGCGTCGGCGCGCCCCACCCCGGTGAGGCGCCGGAACAGCTGATGGACGTCGGCGCAGATCGCCTCGTCGGCGGTCAGCAGGCCGAAGTCTTCGTAGACCCGGGCGGTGCGCGGATGGTAGTTGCCCGTGCCCAAATGCGCGTAGCGGCGCAGCCGCCCGTCCTCGCGACGCACCACGAGGGCCATCTTGGCGTGGGTCTTGTGGCCGACCACGCCATAGACAACGTGGGCGCCGGCCTCCTCGAGGCGCGCCGCCCAGCCGATGTTGGCCTCCTCGTCGAAGCGCGCCATCAGCTCCACCACCACCGTGACCTCCTTGCCGATGCGCGCGGCCTCGATCAGCGCCTCCATCAGGGCCGAGTCGGTACCGGTTCGGTAGATGGTCTGGCGGATCGCAACCACCTTGGGGTCGGTGGCCGCCGAGCACAGGAAGTCCATGACCGGACCGAACGATTCGTACGGATGGTGCAACAGCGCATCGCGCCGGCGGATCGCCGCGAACAGGTCGGGGCCGGCGAGCGCCTCGGGCACGTGCGCCTCGAAGGCCGGGTACTTGAGGTCGGGCCGATCGACCAGATCGATGACCTGCCCCAGCCGATGCAGGTTGACGGGACCGGCAACGCGATAGCAGTCGTCCAGCCCGAGTTCGAACTCGTCGAGCAGCCGCTGCAGCACCGCGACCGAGCAGGCCGCCGAAACCTCGAGCCGGACGGCGTCGCCGTAGTGGCGCTGCCGCAGCTCGTCCTGCAGCGCGCTGCGCAGGTCGGTGATCTCCTCGTCGTCGACGAAGAGCTCGCTGTTGCGCGTGACCCGGAACTGATGGACCGCCCGCACGTCGAGCCCCGGGAACAGTCGGCCGACAAAGCCCTGCACGACGGAAGTGAGCAGCATCACGCCATGCGGCGAGCCACTGACCTCGCGCGGCACGCGCAGCACGCGCGGCAGGGCGCGCGGCGCCTGCACGATCGCGATCCCGGCGCGTCGGCCGAAAGCATCGATGCCCTCGAGCTCGACGACGAAGTTCAGGCTCTTGTTCAGGATGCGCGGAAACGGATGCGCCGGGTCGAGCGCGATCGGGGTGAGCAGCGGCTCGATCTCGGCGAGGAAGATCTGCTCGGCCCAGGCGCGCAGCGCCGGCGTCCAGCTCGGGATCATGTGGAACACGATGCCCTCGGCAGACAGCGCCGGGATCAGCGCCTCGTTGAGCAGCACGTACTGGCGCGCAACCAGGCGGCGGGCGCGCTCGGCGACCGCCAGCAGGCTGCGGCGGGCGGCGGCCGCCTCGGCGTGCGGCGTGTCGGCGATCGCACGCAACTCGGCCACCCGCACCTCGAAGAACTCATCGAGATTGCTCGAGACGATGGTCAGGAAGCGCAGGCGCTCGAGCAGCGGCACGTCGCCGTCGTCGGCAAGCGCCAGCACGCGCTCGTTGAAGGCCAGCATGCCCTGCTCGCGGTCGAGCAACCCGGCATACGCCTGCGCGAGCGCATCGTCAGGTGCACGAGCGGGATCGTTCATGACCGGCATGGTCACGACGCCGCATTGCGATTTGATGACGCCGCCGTTCTTTGCCATCCTGCCGCCCTTCCTGCGCCATTGTGCGGCACACTGTTCCCGATCGTATGCCTGACCGTCGCCTCCTCGCCGCCGTCGATCTCGGATCGAACAGCTTCCGGCTGCTGATCGGGCGGGTCGAGGAATCCGAAGCCGGCGTGCAGGTCCAGCCCCTGGACAGCCTGAAGTCGCCGGTGCGCCTGGGCGCCGGACTCACGCCCGACGGCGATATCGACGCGCCGGCACGCCAGCGCGCCATCGAAGCCCTGCACCGGTTCGGCGAGAGGCTGCGCTCGTTCAGCCCCGACGCGGTGCGAGCCGTGGCCACCGCCGCCCTGCGCAGCGCCCGCAATCCTCAGCACTTCCTCGCCACCGCCGAGGCGGCTCTCGGCTTTCCGATCGACATCATCTCCGGGTTCGAGGAGGCGCGCCTCATCTACGCAGGCGCCGCGCACGCGCTGCCCGCCGACGGCGACAGCCGCCTGGTCGTCGACATCGGTGGCGGCTCTACCGAGTGCGTCGTCGGTCGCGACTACGAACCCTTCCTGACCGAATCGGTAGGAACCGGCTGCGTGTCGATCACCCGCAAGCACTTCGCCGACGGTCAGATCGACCCGACCCGATTCGAGCGCGCGGTGCTGCGAGCGCGAGCGGCGCTAGCCCCCATCGCGCTGGCCTACCGGCGCGAGGGGTGGCGTTATGCGGTCGGCACCTCGGGCACCGCCCGCGCGCTCACCCAGGTGGCCGGCGCGCACTGGGGCCGCTCCGAGCTCGATCGCGAACTGCTGCGCGCCATGGCCGACGAGCTGCTGCGAGCCGGCAGCGCCGAACGGGTTCGCCTGGAAGGCCTGCGCGCCGAACGGCGGCCCGTGTTCGCCGGCGGCCTGGCCGTCATGACCGCGGTCTTCGACGAGCTGGAGCTGAGCACCCTGCGCTACTGCCCGGGCGCGTTGCGCCAGGGGCTGCTCTACGACCTCCTCGGACGCGACGCCGGAGCCGACATGCGCGAGATCACGGTCTCGCGCATGACCGCCCGCTACGGCGCCGATCCGGCGCACGCCGCACGGGTGGCCGGTACCGCGCAGGCCATGCTGGGTCAGGCCGCCCGCGGCCCGGCCGAGCTGCTCGCCGCCGACCGCGCGCTGCTGGGCTGGGCGGCGCGACTGGCCGAGATCGGGATGTCGATCTCGCACGAGGACCACCACAAACACTCGAGCTACATCCTGACGCATGCCGACATGCCGGGCTTCACCCAGACCGAACAGGCGCGCATGGCCAGCCTGGCACTTGGGCAGGCGGGCGGGCTGCGCAAGATGCGCGGCGCGCTGACCGAGCCGGGCGACTGGCTGATGCTGCTGTGCCTGCGGGTTGCCACCATCCTGCACCGCCGCCGCGACGGCGAGGAGATCCCGCTGCCGGCGCTGTTCTCGCGGCGCGGCCACGTGCGCATCGAACTGCCGCGCGAATGGGCGGCCCGGCATCCGCTCTCCGACGAGAGCCTGCGCGCGGAAGCCGCGACCTGGAACGAGGTCGGACCGTTCGAAGAAGTGGCCTACAGCACGATCTGAAGCGGCTCAGCCGGCAAACCGCCGCCGGTAGCGCCCGCTGAGATCGTCGACCGACAGCATCAGCGGGAAGTCGGCGCAGCCGAACTCCGGATCGCAGTGCGGCTCGCCGAGCAGCCTGGCTCCGGCGCGCAGATAGCCCTTGAGCAGGGGCGGCGTCTGCGCGGGCACGTCGGCGAACGACTCCACCGGCAACCGCTCCCTGGGCCACACCCGCCAGGGCTCGGGCGCGAGGTGCGCCTGGGCAAGCTGGCGGTACAGGGTCGCCGCCGCGGCTCCGCCATCGTGCATCGGCACGCTCGCGCATCCGAGCAGAAAACGGTGACCGCTGCGGGCAAGCACGGCGCCGATGGCACTCCACAGCAGCATGATCGCGGCGCCACCCCGGTAGGCCGGGTGCACGCAGGAGCGGCCGAGTTCGACGAGTTCGTCGCGGATCGGATCGAGCCGCGTGAGCCAGAACTCCTGCTCGGTGTACAGGCAGCCGAGGCGGCGGGCCTGCTCGGGCATCAGCATCCGGTAGGTCCCCACGACCTCGTCGCGGTCGTGGTCACGAACGATCAGGTGCAGGCAGTGGATGTCGAAGATGTCGCGATCCAGGCCGCCCGGCTCGGCGATGCGCCCGCCGAGTTCGCCGGCGAAGATGCGATGCCGCAGGCGCTGGGCCTGCTCGATGTCGGCCGTGTCGCGGGCCAGCGCCACCGACAGGCTGCCGGCGCGGGCCAGCGGCCCTGCGCTGCGGTCCGGATCAGCTGCCGTCGGGAGCGGCTCGGGTCTGCACGCTGCGTTTGCGGGGACGACAAGGGCGGTCATGCCTGCTCCGTTGGTTGAGCCCGCAACCACGATGCCCGACGCCGATTGCAAACGATTGACCGGACGATGAAGCGACGATGACAGCGCGATCAGGCGCCGGCGATGGACCACCGGCCCGACGGGTTGACAATCCGCGCCCGCTTCGCGCATGATGAAAGGATGTCTTGCAGCCGCCCCCTCCCCCTTCGCGCCGGCGCTTCTGCCGTCGGCCAGGGCGCGCTCGCGCTTCTACTGCTACTGCGCCGCTAGGCGCAGACAACTCTTTCCCCCATCTCCGGTTGTGCTCTCGGCCTCGCAATGGCCGGGGCAGAACCGCGCGCCCCGCCCCCCAGGAATGCCCCCGAGGAACCCGCCATGACCATGCCCGACCCCGTCGCCAAGTACCGAGCCTTCCCGCAGGTCGATCTGCCCGACCGCACCTGGCCCAACCGCACGATCACGAAGGCGCCCCTGTGGTGCAGCGTCGACCTGCGCGACGGCAACCAGGCCCTGATCGAGCCGATGGACGGCGAGCGCAAGCTCGCGATGTTCATGCACCTGGTCAAGCTCGGCTACAAGGAGATCGAGGTGGGCTTTCCCTCGGCGTCGCAGACCGATTTCGATTTCGTGCGCCGCCTCATCGACGAGAACCTCATCCCCGACGACGTCACGCCGCAGGTGCTGGTGCAGGCCCGCGAGGAACTGATCGAGCGCACCTTCGAGTCGCTGGCGGGCGCGAAGCGGGCGATCGTCCACCTGTACAACTCCACCTCGACCGCGCAGCGGCGGGTGGTGTTCTGCCTCGACCGCGACGGCGTCAAGCAGATCGCCGTGCAGGGCGCGCAGTGGGTGAAGCAGTACGCCGCCAAGCACCCCGGCACCGAGTGGATCTTCGAGTACTCGCCCGAGAGCTTCACCGGCACCGAGCTCGACTACGCCAAGGAGGTCTGCGACGCGGTGGGCGACGTGTTCCAGCCGACGCCGCAACGCAAGATGATCGTCAACCTGCCGGCCACGGTCGAGCACAGCACGCCGAACATCTACGCCGACATGGTCGAGTGGATGCACCGCAACCTGAAGTACCGCGACAGCATCGTGCTGTCGGTGCACCCGCACAACGATCGCGGCTGCGGCGTGGCCGCTGCCGAGCTCGCCGTGATGGCCGGCGCCGACCGCATCGAGGGCTGCCTGTTCGGCAACGGTGAGCGCACCGGCAACGTGTGCCTGGTCACGCTCGCCCTCAACCTCTACACCCAGGGCGTCGATCCCGGCATCGACTTCTCCGACATCAACGAGAGCATCCGCGTGTCCGAGTACTGCACGCAGCTGCCGGTGCACCCGCGCCACCCGTACGGCGGCGAGCTGGTGTTCACCGCGTTCTCGGGGTCGCACCAGGATGCGATCAAGAAAGGGCTGGCCGCCCGCAAGACCGAAGGGGGCCACTGGGACGTGCCCTACCTGCCCATCGACCCGTCGGACCTCGGCCGCACCTACGACGCCATCATCCGGGTCAACAGCCAGTCGGGCAAAGGCGGCGTGGCCTACCTGCTCGAGCGCGACCACGGCCTCAATCTGCCGCGGCTGCTGCAGATCGAGTTCAGCCAGGTCATCCAGGCGATCACCGACAGCACCGGCAAGGAGGTGAGCTCGGCCGACATCCGCCAGGCCTTCGACCGCACCTATCTCGACGGCGGCGCGCTGCGTTACATCGACCACGGGCAGACTCACGTGCGCGGACAGTCGCAGGCCGAACGGGTCGACGCGACCGTGACCGTCGACGGGCGCGAGGTCACGGTCAGCGGCTCGGGCAACGGCCCGGTCGACGCCATGATGCGCGGCCTCAAGCAGGCCTTCGGCATCGACGCCCAGGTGATGAGCTACTCGGAGCACTCGCTGACCGCCGGCGAGGACTCGCGCGCGGTGGCCTACGTGCAGCTGAAGTTCGGCTGGGACCAGAGCGCCTACGGCGTGGGCATCGACGAGAACATCGTCACCGCCGCGCTCAAGGCGCTGGTCTCGGGCATCAACCGTGGCGTGACGCTGGGCATGGCCACGCTCGGCGAGCCGGCGGCAGCGCCGAAGGTCGCCAACCTGCGCTGAGCCACTCCGGCCGAGGCGCAACGGCCCGGCCGGCGCGGGCCGGCCGGGCGCTCAGCCGCTCGTGCGCTCAGGCGCTCGCTGCGTCGAGTTCGGCCACGGCGGCGGCATCGAGCCGCAGGCGCATGCCGGCAAGCAGCGCCTGCAACTGACCCACATCGGTGGCGCTGGCGATCGGCGCGGCAATCGCTGGCCGATCGCGCAGCCAGGCGATCGCCACCGCGGTCTGGGTGGTGCTCAGGCGCGCGGCCACCGCATCGAGCGCGGCGAGCACGCGCAGACCGCGCTCGTTCAGATAGCTGCCGGCGCGCGCGGCGCGCGCCCGGCCTTGCAGATCCTCGGGCCTGCGGTACTTGCCGCTGAGAAAGCCCGCCGCGAGCGAGTAATAGGGGATGACCGACACCTGCTCGCGCACGCACAGCGCCTGCAGCTCGGCCTCGAAGCCGGATCGATCGACCAGGTTGTAGCCCGGCTGCAGGGTCTCGTAACGCGGCAGCCCGAGCTTTGCCGAGGCGGCCAGCGCCTGCGCCAGCCGCGGCGCGCTGAAGTTGGACGCGCCGATCGCGCGCACCTTGCCCGCCCGGATGAGGTCGGCGAACGCGCCCAGCGTGTCTTCCACCGGCGTATTGGCATCGTCGGTGTGCGCCTGATAGAGGTCGATGCGCTCGATGCCCAGGCGGGTGAGCGAGGCCTCGACCGCGCGCCGCAGGTAGGCCGGCGACAGGCCCTTGTCGTCGCCGCCCATGTCCATGCCGGCCTTGGTCGCGATCAGCACGCGGTCGCGCTTGCCGCTGCGCGCCAGCCAGCGACCGATGAGGGTCTCGGACTCGCCGCCCCGATGACCCGGCACCCAGCGCGAATAGACATCGGCGGTGTCGATCAGGTTGCAGCCGGCATCCACGAAGGCGTCGAGCAGTTCGAAGGAGCGGGCTTCGTCGGCGGTCCAGCCGAAGACGTTGCCGCCGAAGGCGAGCGGCGCGACCATCAGGCCGCTGCGGCCGAGTTCACGAAAGGTCATGGCGAGGGTTCCTGACGCGCCGGCACGGCACCGGCCCGGCGATGATAGACGCGGCCGGGTCGGGGCGCAGGCGTCGCGCGCCCGCCACGACACGGCTCGCTCAGAGCATGTCCGGCTCGATCACCGCGCGCAGCCAGAACCGGGCGTGCCCTTCGCGGGCCCGCGTGGCCAGCCACCAGACCGCGCCCTTGCGGATACGCCACTCGAGTGCCTGGCCGGCGAGCAGTTGGCTGGCCAGGCGCCCCAGAGTGGGCTGATGACCGACCAGCACCAGCGCGCGCTCATGATCGGTCGCGTGCCGATCGGAGCCCGACACTGCGGCGGCAGCATCTGCCGGCCAGCCGATCGCAGCCAGATGCTCGTGGAGACCGGCCTCGGGGGCGATTCGCGGGTCGATCAGGTCGGGCTCGCGCAGCGCCTGCGCCGTCTGCCGGCTGCGCAGCGCCGGGCTGGCCACCAGCCTGGCGCCTGCGGGCAGGCGTGGCGCGAGCCATGCGGCCATCGCGCGCGCCTGCTCGCGCCCGCGATCGGTGAGCTCGCGGGCCAGATCGGGCGAGCCCTCGCGCGCGTGCGCATGACGCCAGACGATGAGGTGCACGACGATCGCTCAGGCCGCAGAAGCCTGCAGCCGATGGAACTTCGCCATCAGTTGGTCGCGGCTCTCGACCCGGTCGGGGTCGAGCGGAATGCACTCGACCGGGCACACCTGTCGGCACTGCGGCTCGTCGTGGTGCCCCACGCACTCGGTGCAGCGCGCGGGGTCGATGCGATAGATCTCGGGGCCCATCGAGATCGCGCTGTTGGGGCACTCGGGCTCGCAGACGTCGCAGTTGATGCAGGCGTCGGTGATCATCAGCGCCATGGTTGCGCTCCTGTCTGCCTGAGCGGGGCGGCCGCCGGCCGCTCAGGCGCCGCGCGCGCGCTCGGCCACTCGGGCGCGCAGGCGCTCGAGCACGATCGGCGAGACGAACTGGGCGACGTCGCCGCCCATCATGGCGATTTCGCGCACCAGCGTGGCCGACACGTGGCGGAACTCCTCGCCCGGCGTCATGAAGATGGTCTCGATGCCGGGCAGCAGGCGGGCGTTCATGCCGGCGAGCTGGAACTCGTAGTCGAAGTCGACGACGCCGCGCAGGCCGCGCACGACCACCCTCGCCCCCTGCGCGCGCATCAGGTCGACCAGCAGCCCCGAGAAACGAACCACGCGCAGGTTGGGCACGTCGGCGAGTGCCTCGCGCGCCAGCGCTTCGCGCTCCTCGGGCTCGAACAGCGGGTTCTTGCCGCGGCTGTCGGCCACCGCAACCACGATCTCGTCGAACAGCGTGGCGGCGCGTCGCACGAGATCCTCGTGGCCGCCGGTGATGGGGTCGAAGGTGCCGGCGTAGACGGCGACGTTCTTCATGGGGTCTCCTGCGGCCCGTCAGGGGCCGTTGCCAAGGCGAGCAGATGGTAATGCACCTGCCCGGCCCTCGCCTGCCGCAGCACGACGGCATCGGGGCCGAGCCAGTCGCGCGCCTGCTGCGGCGTGACCTCGGCCTCGGCCTCGACATAGATCCGCGCGCCGGGCGCGAGCACGCCGGCCAGCGCCGGCATCACCGCATCGAGCAGCCCCTGGCGAAACGGCGGATCGACGAAAGCGAGATCGAGGCGCTCGCCGCGCGCGCGCAGGCGGGCGATCAGGCCCTCGGCATCGCCGGCATGCAGATGCACGCGGCCGGCGGCGTCGAGCCTGTCGATGAGCGCCTGCAGCGCGCGCCGCGCCGCGGGCTGAGTCTCGGCCAGATGCGTGAGAGCGGCCCCGCGTGAGGCAGCCTCGAGACCGAGCGCGCCGGTGCCGGCAAAAGGATCGATGCAGCGCAGCCCGTCGAGCCGCTGGCCCAGCCAGTTGAACAGGGTCTCGCGCACGCGGTCGGGCGTGGGCCGCAGCCCCGGCGCATCGACCACCGGCAGCGGCGTGCGCCGCCAGTCGCCGCCGATGATGCGCACGCGGTGTGGCGCGGTCGGCGCGTGCGCAGCCGGGCGGACGGCGGATCGGGCGGCGGATGCCGGGCGGCGAGCATTCATCGGACGTGGCGCCTTGGGCAGCGCGAGCGGCGAGGTCGACGTCGGCTCGGGCCCGACGGGGTTGCGAGGGGTAGAATTCTCGCTGAAATCATGTTCGGATTCCTCAGACGCAAGAAAGAGCCGGTGGCCACACCGCCGGCCGCCTCGCCCGCCGCGGCTCCGGCGCCGGCGCCTGCCGCCCTGCCCACGCCGGTGCCAGCCGCCGCAGCCGCGCCCAGCCCTGCGCCCGAGGTGGCCGCCGCTGCACCTGCGGTGCCCGCCGCTGCCCCCGAGGCCGGCGCGGCGCGCACTGGCTGGATGGCCCGCCTCAAGCAGGGTCTGTCGCGCACCCGCGGCAACCTCGCGGGGCTGTTCGGCGTCACCCGGATCGATGAGTCGCTGTTCGAGGAACTCGAGACCGCGCTGCTGGTGAGCGACGCCGGCGTCGAAACCACAGCCTGGCTGCTCGAGACCCTGCGGCGGCGCGTGAAGGAGCAGCGCCTGAGCGATGGCACGCAGGTGCGCGAGGCCTTGCGCTCGCTGCTGGCCGAGATGCTCGCGCCGCTCGAACGGCCCATCGACATCGACCGCGCCGCGCCGCTGGTCATGATGATCGCGGGGGTCAACGGCGCGGGCAAGACCACCTCGATCGGCAAGCTGGCCCACCACCTGCAACGCGAAGGCAAGACCATCCTCCTGGCCGCCGGCGACACCTTCCGGGCGGCGGCGCGCGAGCAGCTGGCGCAGTGGGGCGAGCGCAACGGCGTGCAGGTGATCGCCCAGCAGGGCGGCGATCCGGCCGCGGTGGCCTACGACTCGGTAAGCGCCGGCCAGGCCCGCCAGACCGGCGTGGTGATCATCGACACCGCAGGCCGGCTGCCCACCCAGTCGCACCTGATGGACGAGCTGCGCAAGATCCACCGGGTGCTGGGCAAGGCGATGCCGGGCGCGCCCCACGAAACGCTGCTGGTGCTCGACGGCAACACCGGCCAGAACATGCTGGCCCAGGTGCGCGCCTTCGACGAGGCGGTGGGGCTCACCGGCCTGATCGTCACCAAGCTCGACGGCACCGCCAAGGGCGGCGCGCTGGCGGCGCTCGCCCATACCCGGCGCGAGCGCCCCATCCCGGTCTACTTCATCGGCGTGGGGGAGGGCCTCGACGACCTCCAGGCCTTCTCGGCCTCCGAGTTCGCGAGCGCGCTGCTCGACGGTTGAACCGGGCCGGCCCGCCGGCCGCGACCCCGCTACGACACCGTGCCGTACGCGCCCTGCTTGCCGGTGGTGCCGGCCGCCGCCACTTCGTCGACGGCGGCGCGCAGGTCGGCCACGAAAGCCTCGATCAGGCTGTCGTGCACCGCGTTCACCGTGCAGTGCAGCGAGGCCGGCGGGCCCTGCCGATCGAGATACCAGCCGCGCCGCCACAGCGCATCGGCCACCGCGAACACGTCGAGCGCGGCAGGGTCGGTCGCGCCGAAGGCAAGCAGCGTGGTCTCGGGCCGCGCGCGCAGGCGCAGCCCCGGCGTCGTTTCGATCGCATCGGCTAGCCGTTCGGCGGCGCGGCGCGCGGCCGCGGTCAGGCGCAGATAGCCCTCGTCGCCGAGGTGCTGCAGCACCGCCCACGCCGCGGCCATCGGTCCGCCACTCTTGGTGCCCAGGATGCCCGAGGATCCGTAGGTGCCGCCGAGCCAGTTGTCGGTGACGAAGGTCTGGTCGGCGCGCAGCTCGCGGTTGCGATGGACCATGACCCCGGCGCCCTTGGCCGCGTAGCCGTACTTGTGCAGATCAACCGAGATGCTGGTGACGCCGGGAACCGCGAAGTGCCAGGGTGGCACCGGATGGCCGAGCCGCTCGAGAAAGTGCAGCGTGACCCCGCCCATGCAGGCGTCGACGTGGCAGTTGATGTCGTGGGCCTGCGCAAGCGCGGCGATGGCCGGGATGGGGTCGACCACGCCCTGCGGATACTGCGGCGCCGAGCCCACCACCAGCACGGTGTTCGCGTCGATGGCCGCGGCCATCGCATCGACGTCGGCGCGCCAGTCGGCGAGCACCGGCACCCGGCGGCTCTCCACCCCGAAGTACTGCGCGCCCTTCTCGAGGGCGGCATGGGCGCTGGCCGGCAGGACCATGTTGGGCCGCTCGATGCCCCGGGTGCGACGCCCGCGCTCGCGCGCCGCCTTCACCGCCATCAGCAGGCTCTCGGTGCCGCCGCTGGTCATGAATCCGGCGCAGCCGGCATCGGCGCCGAGCCAGCCCGAGACCGCCTCGACGACCTCGGCCTGGATGCGCCGCAGGCTCGGGAAGGCGTGCACGTTGAGCGCGTTCTCGGTGCCGAAACGCCGATAGGCTTCCTCGGCGATCGCGATCACCTCGGGGCCGGCGTTGTAGGCGAGCGTGAACGCGCGGCCATCGCGCCAGCGCACATCGCCCGCCTTCATCGCGTCGAGGTCGGCGAGCACATCGGCGGCCGCGCGACCGTTGGCGGGCAGGGGCATGGTGGTGAGACTCAGGGCGCCGACAGCACGCCGGCTGCGCGCAGCGCCGCAACCTCGTCGGGGCTGCGGCCGAGATCGGCGCTGGCGATGGCCGGCCCGTGCTCGCCGAGCGTGGGCGCCGGCTTCACCGGTTGCGGGGGGAGGTCGCCGAAGCGCATCGGCGAGCCGGCCGCGAGATAGCGGCCGATGCCGGGCTGCTCGATCTCCTGGAACAGCGGGTTGGCGGTGGAGCAGTTGGGATCCTCGACCATCGCCTGACGGGGGCTGCGGTACACGCCCCAGCACACGCCGTTGGCGTCGAACAGGGGGCCGATGTCGGCCAGCGTGTGCTCGCGCACCCGCGGCGCGATCCAGTCCGCCAGCTGCTCGCGGTGGCGAAAGCGCTCACCCTCGTCGTTCAGGTCGACACCGTTGGCCTTCTGCCACGCATCGACCTCGGCCGCGAAGCCCAGCGCCTTCTGCAGGCCGCGCCACTGCCGCACCGAGATCGCCATGATCATGACGCGGCGATCGTCGCGGGTGCCGAAGTCGTGACCGAAGGTGCCGAAGATGTGGTTGCCGTAGCCCTGGCGATCCTCGTCGTTGATCTGGACCTCGGCGAGGTAGCCCAGGCTGCCGATGGTGGCCAGACCCATGTCCTGCAGCGCAATGCGCACGTGGCTGCCGCGGCCGGTGTCGCGCCGGCGCCGCTCGGCGGCCAGCACCGCGATGGCCACGTGCGAGCCGCACATCAGGTCCCAGGCCGGCGTGACGTTGTTGACCGGATGGGTGGGGCCGCCGTCGCCGGTGATGAAGGGAAAGCCCGCGCCGGCATTGACCGTGTAGTCGAGCGCCGTGCGGCCCTGCCAGTCGCCGGTGATCTGGACGACGATGAGGTCGGGGCGGCGGGCGGCGAGCCTGTCGTAGGCGAGCCAGCCCTTCATCGGAAAGTTCGTGATGAGGATGCCGGCGCCGGGCGCGTCGTCGCAGATCAGGTCGGCCACCAGCGCCTGGCCGCGCTCGTCGCCGAGGTCGACGCACAGCGACTGCTTGGCCTTGTTCAGGCCCGCCCAGTAGAGGCTGCGGCCGTTGCGCGCGATCGGCCAGCGGCCGATGTCGGCGTTGCCGCCGATGTCGTCGACGCGGATCACGCGGGCGCCGAGCTGGGCAAGCGTCATGCCGGCGAGCGGGCCGGCCACGAAGGCGGCCATCTCGACCACGCGAAGGTCGTTGAGCACGTTGAACATGGTGAGCTTCCTGGGGCCGGGCTCAGACGAGCCCGCGCGCGATGATGTGCGCCTGGATCTCGCCGGCGCCTTCGAAGATGTTGAGGATGCGCGCGTCGCACAGCAGGCGCGACACCGGGTACTCGAGCGCGTAGCCGTTGCCGCCGTGCACCTGCAGCGCGTTGTCGGCGTTCGACCAGGCCACGCGCGCGGCGAGCAGCTTGGCCATGCCGGCCTCGACGTCGCAGCGCTTGCCGGTGTCCTTGCGGCGGGCCGCGAAATAGGTGAGCTGGCGCGCGATCACGGTTTCGACGGCCATCATCGCGAGCTTGTCGCGCACCCGCGGGAACTCGATGATCGGGCGGCCGAACTGGCGCCGCTCGAGCGCGTAGGCGAGCGCGAGCTCGAGCGCGTTCTGGGCCACGCCGATGGCGCGCGCCGCGGTCTGGATGCGCGCGCTCTCGAAGGTGGCCATCAGCTGGCGAAAGCCCTGGCCGGGCACGCCGCCGAGCAGCGCCGATACCGGCACCGTGAAACCGTCGAAGGCGAGCTCGTACTCCTTCATGCCGCGGTAGCCGAGCACCTGGATCTCGCTGCCGCGCATGCCGGGCGCCGGGAAGGGGTTGCCGGGCACGCCGCGCGGCTTGTCGGCGAGCAGCAGCGAGATGCCGCGCGCGCCCGGCACGTCGGCCTCGGTGCGCACCAGCATGGTCATGAGGTCGCTGCGCGAGGCGTGGGTGATCCAGGTCTTGGCGCCGGTGATGCGGAACACCTCGCCGTCGCGCACCGCGCGGGTCTTGAGCGATGCCAGGTCGGACCCCGAGCCCGGCTCGGTGAACACCGCGGTGGGCAGGATGGCGCCGCTGGCCAGCCCCGGCAGATAGCGGTCGCGCTGCTCGGGCGTGCCGCCGGTGACCAGCAGCTCGCCGGCGATCTCGGCGCGGGTGCCCAGCGAGCCGGTGCCGATGTAGCCGCGCGAGAGCTCCTCGGAGACCACGGTCATGGCGAGCTTGCCCATGTCGCTGCCGCCCCAGGCCTCGGGGATCGTCAGCCCGAAGATGCCGAGCTCGCCCATCTGGGCGACGATCTCGTCGGGGATCAGGATGTCCTGGCGGTGCCAGTCGTTGGCGAACGGCGCGATGCGCTCGTCGGCGAAACGGCGCACCTGCAGGCGGAAGGCCTCGATGTCGTCGTTGTCGAGCAGCGGCTCGGGCCAGCGACCCGCGGCGGCGGCCGCGACCACGGCGGCGCGGCGTGCCGGCGCGTTGCCCGCGGCGATCAGGCGGGTGACGTCGGGATGGTCGAGCATCGCGACCTGCGCGCCGGCCAGGCCGAAATCGAGCGGCCGCACGAACTCGCACTGCGACATCGGCAGGCCGCCGCGCAGCTGCTGCAGGTACTCGGCGTAGCCGATCGCGACGTGGTCGGCGGCCAGTTCGTCGAAGGCGCCACGATCGGCCAGACGCTGCCCCCAGTCGTGCAGCTGGGCCAGCGACTCGACATAGCTGGCCACCCAGGCGTAGCCGTGCAGCGCGCGCTGCTGCGTCTCGTTGTCTTCGCCGGCGGCCGCGCCACGCTCGACCATGGCGCGGCAGGCGGCGAGCGCGGCATCGCGGTAGGCCTGGGCATGGCCCAGGGCGCGGGCGGCGAGGTCGAGCGGGGATTCGGTGGCGCTGCGGCTGGCGATGTCGTTCATGGGGCGGGCTGGCTGGACGTGGGCCGCGGCCGGGGCGGCATGAAGGCGCGCTGGCGCGCGCGGGCCTGACGGGATTCTAGCGGTGCGCCGCGCACCCGCGTTCCAAGGCCCGCCCGCGCGGGCGGCTAGAGCTTGTGCCGGCGCAGCACGATGCCGGCGCGCTCGCGGTCCCAGGTGTCGGCGGTGACACCGTCGGCGCGGATCAGGTGCTTCTGGACCTTCTGCGTGGGCGTCTTGGGCAGCGCGTCCATCACCCGGACGTAGCGCGGCACCATGAAATGCGGCATGCGCGGGATCAGATACTCGGTGAGCGCCTTCGGATCGACCCCGCCGGGCTGCGGCACCACCGCGACCAGCACCTCGTCCTCGCCGAGCTCGCTGGGCACCGCCACCGCAGCCGCCTCCTGCACCTGCGGGTGGCTGGTCACCTCGGCCTCGACCTCGAACGACGAGATGTTCTCGCCGCGGCGACGGATCGCATCCTTCATGCGATCGACGAAGAACCAGTTGCCCGCCTCGTCCTGCCGGAACGCGTCGCCGGTGTGGAACCAGCCGTTGCGCCAGGCCCGCGCGGTGGCCTCGGGGTTGGCGTAATAGCCCGAGTTCATCGCCCAGGGCGTGTCGGTGCGCACGATCAGCTCGCCCACCTGGCCGCACTCGACCTCGCAGTCGTTTTCATCGACGATGCGCACCTCGCAGCCCGGGCGCGGATGGCCGCAGCTTGCCTGCGGGCCCGGGTTCAGGCCCGAGACCAGCGGGCACGAGATCTCGGTCATGTTGAACAGCGTGTAGATCTCGCAGCCGAAGCGCTCGGAGAACGCCGGCGCATCCTCGAGCAGCGGCACCATCATCGCCACCCGCAGCGCGTGGCCGCGGTCGTCGGGCTGCGGCGCGCGCTTGACCAGCAGCGTGGCCATGCCGCCGAGCAGCACCACCATCGTGCTGCCGGTCTCGTCGATGACCTCCCAGAAGCGATCGCTCTGGAAGGCGTCGACCACGGCGATCGAGCCGCCCTGCACCAGCGAGCCGTAGACCGCCGCGGTGCCGCCAACGTGGAACAGCGGCAGCACCACCAGATGCCGGTCGGACGGCCTGATGAAGTGCCAGGCGCGCACGGTCTCGTACAGGTGCAGGTACGACGACATCACGCCCTTCGAGGGTCCGGTGGTGCCCGAGGTGTAGATGATGGACTGGGTGTCCCAGGGCATGACCGGCCGGGGCGGCGATTCGGGTTCGGCGCCGGCCGACTCGAGCGCGGTTGCGGGATGACGGCGCAGGCCCGCCATGCCCGGCAGCGTCGCGGTGCCGGCCGCGCCATCGTCGGCGCCCAGGACGACGATCTCGGCCAGTTGCGAGCGGTCGATGCCGGCGAGCCGCTCGACGAGGCCGGCATGGGCGATCATCAGCCGCGCGCCCGACAGGCGGATGGCGTGCGCGAGGATGGAGCCGCGGTAGGCGAGGTTGATCGGCACGTAGACCGCGCCCAGCCAGTTCAGGCCGAACCACACGCGCAGCGCATCGGGCCCGTTGGGCAGCCACGCATGCACGTTGTCGCCCTGGCGCACGCCCAGCGCCTGCAGGCCGGCGGCGGTGCGGCGCGTGATCGCCAGCGTTTCGCGCCAGGTCCAGTGGGTGCCGTCGGCAAAGCGCGCGAAGACCGCGTCGGGCTGGGCCGCGGCGTGGCGCTCGAGCAGAGGGCCGAGCACGCACTGCTCGGGGGCCGGGATGCGTGGGTCGTGCCAGGGCTGGGTCATCGCGTGCTCGGCTGGGCTGGGAAGGCGTCGCGGATCATCTCGGATTCCGAAGACCCGGCGGGCGGGTCGATCGAGGGAATGGAACACTGACCGCAGGAGTTTCGCGCGTGATCGACAAGACCTTCGCCAGCTGCGCCCAGGCGCTGGCCGACCTGCCCGACGGCGCCACGGTGCTCGTCGGCGGATTCGGCGGCGCCGGCATGCCTTCGGCCCTGGTCGATGCCCTGATCGCGCAGGGCGCGCGCGAACTCGTCATCGTCAGCAACAACGCCGGCAGCGGCGAAACCGGGCTGGCCGCGCTGCTCAAGGCGGGCCGGGTGCGCAAGATCATCTGCTCGTTCCCGCGGCAGGCCGACTCGCACCACTTCGACACGCTGTACCGCAGCGGCCGGCTGGAGCTCGAGCTCGTGCCGCAGGGCAACCTCGCCGAGCGCATCCGCGCCGCCGGCGCCGGCATCGGCGCCTTCTACACACCCACCGGCTACGGCACCGAGCTCGCCCGTGGCAAGGAGACGCGCCGCATCGACGGCCGCGACCACGTGCTCGAGTACCCGATCCACGCCGACTTCGCGCTGATCAAGGCGTTGCGCGGCGACCGCTGGGGCAATCTCGTCTACCGCAAGGCCGCGCGCAACTTCGGCCCGGTGATGGCCACGGCCGCGCGCTGCACCGTCGCGCAGGTCGACGAGCTCGTGCCGCTGGGCGCGCTCGACCCCGAGCACGTGGTCACGCCCGGCATCTTCGTGCACCGGCTGGTCGCGGTGGGCGACACCGTGACCGTGGGCCCGGCACCCGTCACGGGAGGCCGCTCGTGAAGCGCCTGACACGCGACCAGATGGCCGCCCGCGTGGCGCGCGACATCCCCGAGGGCGCCTACGTGAACCTGGGCATCGGCCTGCCCACGCTGGTGGCCAACCACCTGCCGGCCGATCGCGAGATCTTCCTGCACAGCGAGAACGGCATCCTGGGCATGGGCCCGGCGCCCGCGCCCGGGGCCGAGGACTGGGACCTGGTCAACGCCGGCAAGCAGCCGGTCACGCTGCTCACCGGCGGGGCCTTCTTCCACCACGCCGACTCGTTCGCGATGATGCGCGGCGGCCATCTCGACATCTGCGTGCTCGGCGCCTTCCAGGTGTCGGCCGCGGGCGACCTCGCCAACTGGCACACCGGCGCGCCCGATGCGATTCCGGCCGTGGGCGGCGCGATGGACCTCGCCATCGGCGCCCGCCGCACCTTCGTGATGATGGAACACGTCACGCGCGAGGGCGTGCCCAAGATCGTCGAGCGCTGCACCTACCCGCTGACCGGCGTGGGCTGCGTCGCGCGCATCTACACCGACCTCGCGGTCGTCGACGTCACGGCCGACGGGCTGATCGCCCGCGAGTGGGTCGACGGCCTGAGCTTCGAGCAGCTGCAGGCGCTGACCGGCGCGCCGCTGGCGCGCGGCTGAGCCCGCGCCGGTCCGCATCCGTGCCCGGCCGAGTCCTCGCGCAACCGCATCCGACCCCGGAGTTCCGACCATGACCTTCGACACCCTGCTCGCCCGCTTCGTCGAGGCTGTCGCCGCCCACGACTCGCAGGGGCTGGCCGCGCTGTTCACCCCCGACGGCCGCTACGACGACGGCTTCTTCGGCGCGCACGACGGTCGCGATGCGATCGCGGCGATGCTCGACCGCTTCTACGTCGGCGGCGAGGACTTCTTCTGGCAGTTCATCGAGCCCGCGCACAGCGGCGCGATCGGCTACGCGCGTTACTGCTTCAGCTACCGCTCGCGCGAGCCCGAGAGCGCCGGCGCGACCATCGTGTTCGAGGGCATGGCGCGTTTCCGGCTGCGCGACGGACTGATCGAGGAGTACACCGAGATCTTCGACCGTGGCGTGGCCTTCGTGCAGCTCGGCTACGAGACGCCGCGGGTGCGCCGGCTGCTCGATCGCTACGCCGGCGCGATGCGCGAGGGTCCGCTCGCCCGCGGCCACCTGGCTGCACGCGCGGCACGGGGCGGCGCGCTGGCCTGATCCGGTTGCGCGCGCAACCGTCGGCGCGCCCCCTTGAAACGTCGGCAGGCGGTCCCATCTCCAGGGTGTCCCAAGACAACCCCCGAGGAGCCCGCCATGACCCGCCTGTCCGTCTATGATCCGTTCGCCGAAGTCTTCCCCGAGCTGTTCCGCGGCTTTCTGGCGCCGAACCGCGCCACAAGCGGCGCACCGGCGCTCGACATGCGCATCGATGTGCGCGAAAGCGCTGGCGCCTACACGGTGAGCGCCGAGATGCCCGGCGTGGCACGCGACGACATCCAGGTGCAGATCGATGGCAATCGCGTCTCGGTGTCGGCCGAGGTGCGCCGCGATACCGAGGCGCGCGACGGCGAGCGCGTGCTGCGCGGCGAGCGCAGCTACGGCACGATGAGCCGCAGCTTCGCGCTGGCCAGCGAGATCGACGACGCCGCCGCGACCGCCCGCTACGAGAACGGCGTGCTGGTGCTCACGCTGCCCAAGAAGGCGGCGGTCGGCGCGCGCAAGCTCACGATCAACTGACCGGCCGGCCGGCCGGGGCGCATGACCCGGCCG
>JBILUW010000239.1:0-5922 GCA_044370795.1 Burkholderiaceae bacterium | reverse complement strand
GACGCTGCGCATCGCCGCCGCGGCTCTCGCCGGCCGCCAGCTCGTCTGGCGGCTGATGGACGACTCGGGCGGCCCCGCGTTGCGCATCGAGCTCGTGCTGACCAGCGCGGGCCCTGCCGCCGAGCCTGCCGGCTCGGGGCTGCCCGACGACGCCGCGCTCGCCGCCGTGATCGCGCGGCGCAGCGTGCAGCGCAGGGCGTTGTCGATGCGGCGGCTGTCGCACGACGACCGCCAAGCGATCGAGGCCGCGGTGGCCCGCGCCGGCGACTTTGCCTGCGTCTGGTTCGAGAGCCTGCACGAGCGGCTTGTGCTGGCGCGGCTGCTGTCGGCCAGCACCCGCATCCGCTTGCGTCTGGCGGCCGCCTGGCGCACCCACGCCCGCGTGATCGAGTGGGGCGCGCGGTTCAGCACCGATCGCATCCCCGATCGGGCGATCGGTCTGGACGGCGCGACGCTGCGGCTGATGCGCTGGGTGATGGCGCGCGAGGCGCGCTCGCTGTCCTTCGCCCGTGGTCCTGGCGCCACCCTGTGGCCGCGCCTGTGGCTGGACCTGTGGCCGGCGACGGCCTGCGCCGCGCATCTGGCGATCGTGCGCCGCGATGCGGCCGCCCCCGATGCGACGGACGACTTCGCGCTCGGCGCCGCCATCCAGCGCGCCTGGCTGACGGCCGAGGCGCGCGGCCTGCGGCTGCAGCCGGAGATGGCGTTGCCCATCTTCGCGGAGTACGGCATGCGCGATGCCGCCTGCCTGGGCGATTCGCTGGCCGAGGCACGGCGGCTGGCCGGGCGCTGGCGGGCGCTGCCCGGTGTCGCGGGCCGTCACTGGGGTGTCTGGTTGTGCCGACTGGGCTACGGCCCGCCGGCGGTGGCGCGCTCGCTGCGCCGCCCGATCGAGCTTTCCGCCAACCGCCAGGCCGACCCGCCTGGCTCCAACTTCCAAAAGGAGTTTCCATGAAACCGAGATACACCCTGCGCGCCGCGGCCGGCGCGCTCGCTCTGGCCGCCGCCGGCGGAGCGCACGCGGCGTTCATCACGAACGCCGACCTCAGCGGCGCATCCTGGTCGGGCTTCGACTGGGATTCGAACGGCGCGGCCCTCATCCGCGGCTTTCAGCCGATCGCCGGCACTGCCTTCACCCTCGAGGTGTGGTCGTGGGCCGCTCATCTGAAGGACGGGGCGACCAACCTCGCCACGCCGCGCATGGACATCAATCCCGATGGCGTCGCGGCCTACGCTGGCGGCTACGAGTACACGCTGTATGCATCGCTGCAGGAGACGGTAGCCAGTTGCGTCGTCAACACCTGCAGCTTCAACGTCACCGGCGGCAGCTGGGAGATCTGGTATGACCCCGCGCAGAACGCCCAGCGCACGGCCTCGACCGGGTTTCGAGATGGCACGATGGTCCTGCAGGGCAGCTTCGGTCCGCAGCCCACCGGCAGCTTCACCAGCTTTCCGGGCACCGGCGGCTATGGCATCAGCGCCGTGACGGGGCAGGTCGGCCTAACCGACGGGACCTTCATCAACCCCGAGCTATCGATCACGATTGCCAGCTCCACCCTGCAAGATGGCCAGTACACGACCAATGGCTGGACCGCGCCGCTGTCGTTCGACGGCTACACGCCGCAGAACGGCGACCTCGTCTATCAGGCCGATGCCAACCAGAGCTTCGATGTGCCGGCGCCGCCGGTGCTCGCGCTGCTGGGCAGCTCGCTCTTCGGGCTCGCGCTGCGCCGTCGCAGAGCGCGCGCCGCATGCTGATGGGAGCATGCGACGGACCGGCCGCCGGCGTCAGCCGGCGGCCGCACGAAGGCGGTTACTGGCTGCGGGCGGCCGCGTCGGAGCGGGTCGCGTTCAGCGACCGCGCAAGCGCCGCGCCGGAACGCCGCCCCAGACCTCGCCCGCCGGGATGCGGGTTCCCTTGGTGACCACCGCGCCGCTCGAGACGATCGCGTCGTCGCCTATCGTCACCCCCGACAGCACGATGGCGCCGGCGCCGACGGTCACGCGGTCGCCGATCTCGATCGGATAGTGAGCAAGCCGCCGGCCCTCGATGACGTGCGGCACCAGCAGCGCGTTCTGCCCGACGATGCAGTCGCTGCCCAGGCTCACGAAGGGCGGATCGAGCAGCAGCCCCGAGCTGTAGGTGTTGGCGCCCAGGCGGGCGCCCAGAGCCAGGTACAGCGGCCGGCTGAGCGGCACGGGCAGGGCGCCCGCGCGCATGACCGGATAGAACAGGATCAGGAAGAAGAGCAGATAGACGTGGTAGACGAATTCGTCGCGCGAACCCTCGGCGATCTCGCCCACCGGCAGCGGGCGCAACGCCACCATCGCGCGAAACTCCAGGATCGCCGCCGCGTACAGGGCGGTCACGAAGGCCACGGCCACCGTCGGCGCCCGCCATTCGCCAGCCGGCAGCCGGGCGTCCAGGCGAGCGGCAAGCAAACCTGCCAGCGCCGCCGCCGCCGTCAGCAGGAGAAGGAAGGTCGCGATCTGTGCGGCGGTGATGCGGCGCATCGGTCTGTCCGGTGAGGAGTGAAGGGCTAGACGATTTCGTCGACCAGGTCGCGAAAGCGCGCGCTCGCCGGATGTCGGGCTATCAGCCGCGCGATCTCGCCGGCGGCCTCGCCGGCGCGCGGGTCGTCGGCGAGCGAACGCGCGGCCGCGCGCACCGTCGCGGCATCCACGCGGTCGGCACGCAGCAACCGCCCCGCACCGGCGCGCACCACCGGTCCCATGTTCAGGAACTGATCCATGTTGCTGGCGATCGCGATCACCGGCCGCGCCGCGGCCAGAGCCTGCTGCACGCCGAGGCTGCCGCCATTGCACGCCACCAGGTCGGCGCGGGCGCACACCACATCGCCCGGCAGCCACGGCGCCTCGCGCACGCCCGTCTGGTTGGGCCGCGCCGGCGGGCCTCCGGCGCGGGCGTGCCAGACCTCGTAACCGGCGGCCAGCAGACCGTCGATTGCCGCGCCGGTCACCGTCCGGTCACCAGAACTGCCCAGGCTCAGATAGGCGATGGGCGGTCGGCCGCGGGGCGCGCCGCCCCATCCGGGCGGCACGCCTGTCGCTGGTGGCGACCAGGCGATCGCGCCCAGATGCCGGTGCGTGGGCGGCGCGTCCGGCGTCGGGTAGAGCTCGGGCACGTCGGCCATGCCCAGCCAGTCGGCGTCGGTGTAGACGCGGCGCAGGCTGGGCCCCAGCGAGGGCAGGCCGTAGCGCTGGCGCACCCGGTTCAGCGCCCGCGCATGCAGGGCCAGCGCGGGGCGCCGCAGCAGCGCGAAGGCAACGCGCGCCAGCGGCAGCGGCACCCATCTCGTCCAGGGGAGCACGGGCAGCGGCGCCGGCTCGCGATACCAGGGGCTCCAGTAGGCGTTCGCGATCGCGAGATAGGGCACGCCGCGCAGCCGGGCGCTCACCGACAGCGACAGGCGCAGATCGCCGACGACCAGATCGGGGCGCTGCGCATCGATCAGCGCCAGGTCGGCCTCGACGTAGTCGGCCAGCGTCGCTTCGCTCCAGGCCGCACGACCGGCGCGCAGTGCCGCGAGGAACTCTGCGCTGCCGATGCAGGCGAGATCGAGCGGTTCGATCCGCGGATCGTCGATGAAGGCCGCGGCGCGCGCCGGACGCGCCAGCGCCACCCGATGGGTGGTTGCGATCGCCGAGGCCAGCACCGCGGGCCTGGCCAGGTGCGCCAGCGTCACGGCCTCGGCGAAGAAGAGCACGCGCCGCGCGCTCACCCGATCGCCTGCAGCCGGCCGACGATGCCGTTCTCATCATGCGGCGAAAAGAAGAGCGGGTACAGCGATCGCTGCGCCCCGGCATGGGTGCGCGCGCCGCCGTGCAGGGCGATCTCGCGCTCGGCGTGATCCAGCGGCAGCCACAGCAGCACCGCCGGCGCGCCGCCCACCCGGGGGCACGGGCGCTGCGAGCCGGCCTTGCGAAATCCCAGCATGCGGCCGTAGAAATGTTCGTGGCGCGGGTGAACCTCGATCAGCAGGTCGGTGCACTCGCGCAGGCGCCGTGCGTACATGTACGCGACATGGAACAGCATCGCGAGCAGCTCGCGCGACTGCGGGCCGGGATCCACCGCCAGACGGGTGAACTCGCAAAGCCGCGCGCCGCGGGCGCGCATCGCTTCGACTTCCTCGCGGTAGAGCTCGTCGGCGGCCAGGCCGGCCAGGCCGTCGAATCTGACGCTGATGGTTGCGAGCGCATGCGTCGTGTCCGAGGCCACCAGCGTTACCTCGCCCGGGGCCGCAGCCTTGTGCGTCACGGGCAGGCCGCGCCAGGCGTAGCGCTTTTCGATCAGATAGCTCGCGCCGCTGCGCACGCCCGCCGTGCTGGCCAGACGGATCTTGAACCGCACCGGCGAATCGGCCGTCGTTGCGGCCTTGTCCTGCGGCAGCAGCGCGCGCAGGCCGGCGTGATCGCCGAGGACATCGACGATGGTGTCGAACGGCATGTCCTCGTCGGGGGAATGCGTCTCCGGCGGTTGCGTCTCCGGAGGTTGTGTTCCCGGCGGTTGTGCCCCGGTCGGGTGCGTCGGTTGTGAGCTCACGCGGTCACGTCTCGCAGGCGGCCGCGCCGGTTGCCGGCGATGCGCCGGCTCACCCCGTGGGCTGTCTGCGATGATCGCCCTGCGTCGATCCGTCGCCATTGCGCAGCAGCAAGGCGGCCGCGATCAGCACGAGGAAGAGCCAGGTGATGCGCGGGATGTCGAGCAGGCTGTCGAACAACCCCACCACCAGAAAGCCGGCGATCGCGCCGGCAACCGGCGCGGCCAGCCGATGGCGGCGCGCGCTGCCGAGGACCAGCCGGGCCAGCGCCACGGCCACCATCGCGCCAAAGGCGGCAACGCCAACCACCCCCTGCTCCACCAGCAGGTGCAGCGCCAGGTTCTTGGCGTGCCAGGGCAGGTGCACGCGGTCGCTGCTGAAGAACCAGTGGGTAAGCCCCGCGTCGAAGCCGGCATTGAGCGTACGCTGCCGGCCCTGTGGATCCATCAGCATCACGTTGTCGATGTCCATGCGCGTGCCCGCGTCGGGCAGCGCGAGGGAGAACATCGTCAGGCGCGGCACCAGGCGTGGCCCCCCGCCCAGCGCATCGCCGTCGAGCTCGACGGCGAGGGTTCGCCACCGATCGGCCTGCGGGGTGACCCGGATCGACCGCACGGCGCAGCTGCCGCTGTAGAGCAGATGCTTCTCGCAGATCTCGAGGTGCAGCCGTGCCGGCGTGGCGCCGCGAACATCCATGCGCAGCAGCCAGCGACCTCGCAGCGCGGGCACGCGCTGCCCGACGCGGTGCATCTCGCCCCAGCTCACCGGATGGCCTGCGGCGCTCAGCGCGAGATGGCCGTTGCCGTCGGCCATCCAGGCGTGGCCGCCCGGGCGTTCCGCCGGCAGCCGTCCGGCGAGATAGTCCGCCGGCCAGCGTCCCAGCCCCGTCCCCAGCAGCCACTCGCCGGTCGTGTCGAGCATGGCCGTGCCGTCGCGCCAGTGCTGCATCCGACCGCCAAGGTCGCGGCCGCTGTCGGCGAAGCGCTCGCCCATGTAGGACCCTCCGGCGAACACTGCCACGCAGGCGGCCGCGATCGACATCGCCCCGATCGTGGTGGCGACCCGCGCCGGATCGCGGGGCCACAGGCCAGCCGGCCGCGCGGCATCGAACAGCGCGCTGACGCCGAGGATGATCATGGCCGCTGCCGCGCCGGGCAGCGCCGCGGCGCCTGCCCAGTGCACGGCCACCGCAACCGTGCTGCCCAGCGTGGCGCCCGCAGCCGCCGCGGCCGCCCAGGAACCGGCCCGCGTTGCATGCGGCGCGCGTGCCAGCAAGCCGAGCGCAAGTGCGGCGGCGCAGGCCAGCGCATGCACCGCGTAAGGCCCCTTGGGCACCAGCGCTGCCGCCAGGCCCAGGGCG
>JBILUW010000041.1:0-19863 GCA_044370795.1 Burkholderiaceae bacterium | reverse complement strand
TCCTCGCCGCGACCATCCTGCTGTACGCCGGGATCGGCGTGCTCAGCCGCACCAACGATGCCGCCGAGTACTACGTGGCGGGCCGGCGCGTGCCGGCGATGTTCAACGGCATGGCCACCGGCTCCGACTGGATGTCGGCCGCCTCGTTCATCGGCATGGCCGGCACGCTGTACCTCACCGGCTACAACGGGCTGGCCTTCATCATGGGCTGGACCGGCGGCTACGTGCTGGTCGCGCTGCTGCTCGCGCCCTACCTGCGCAAGTTCGGGCAGTTCACCATTCCCGACTTCCTCGGCGCGCGCTACGGCGGGCACATCCCGCGCTTCATCGGGATCCTGATCGCGATCATGGTGTCGTTCACTTACGTGGTCGCGCAGATCTACGGCGTGGGTCTGATCACCACGCGCCTCACGGGCGTCGACTTCACCATCGGCGTCTACCTCGGCCTGGCCGGCATCCTGGTCTGCTCGTTCCTGGGCGGCATGCGTGCCGTCACCTGGACGCAGGTGGCGCAGTACATCATCCTGATCATCGCCTACCTGATCCCGGTGGTCTGGCTGTCGGTCAAGCAGACTGGCGTGCCCATCCCGCAGCTCGTCTACGGCGCCCAGCTCGAGAAGGTCACGCAGCTCGAGAAGAAGCTGATCGACGACCCCAAGGAGAAGGAGGTTCGCGAGATCTTCAAGAAGCGCGCGGCCGATGCCGACGCGAAGCTGAAGGATCCGAACGCCTGGGCCGCCGGCAAGGCCGACCTCGAGAAGGCCGTGGCCGACGCGAAGGCCGCCAGCGATGCCGACGCGCTCAAGAAGGCCGAGGACGCGCTCGCCAAGTATCCGAAGTCGGAGGCCGACGCCAAGGCGGCCTGGGCCAAAGAGAAGGGCGTGGCGCCACGGGCCAACCCGCCGCTGCGTCATGGCGAGGCCTTCGCTGGCAAGGACGACAAGGCGCGCGACATCGCCCGCAAGAACTTCCTCGCGCTGGTCTTCTGCCTGATGGTGGGCACGGCGGCGCTGCCGCACATCCTGATGCGCTACTACACGACCCCCTCGGTCAAGGAGGCGCGCACCTCGGTGACATGGTCGCTGTTCTTCATCTTCCTGCTGTACTTCACGGCGCCGGCGCTCGCGGTGCTGGTCAAGTTCGTGATGTACAACGACGTCGTGGGCACTGCGTTCAGCAGCCTGCCGGCGTGGGTGCAGGCATGGAGCAAGGTCGATCCATCGCTGCTGTCGGTGACCGACATCAACAAGGACGGCATCGTGCAGCTGGCCGAGATCACGATCGGCGGCGACATCGTCGTGCTTGCCACGCCGGAGATCGCCGGGCTGCCCTACGTGATCTCGGGTCTGGTGGCCGCGGGTGGCCTGGCGGCGGCGCTGTCGACCGCCGACGGGCTGCTGCTGACGATCGCCAACGCGCTGTCGCACGATCTCTACTACAAGATGATCGATCCGAACGCGCCCACGAGCCGTCGCGTGATGCTCTCGAAGATCCTGCTGCTGGTGGTCGCGGTGCTGGCCGCGTACGTCGCGTCGCTGAAGATCGCCGACATCCTGTTCCTGGTGTCGGCGGCCTTCTCGCTGGCGGCGGCCGGTTTCTTCCCGGCGCTGGTTCTCGGGGTGTTCTGGAAGCGCACCACCGGCATCGCGGCATCGATCGGGATGGTGGCCGGCTTCGCGGTCACGTTCGGGTACATGATCACGACCCACCCCTGGCTGCGCGAGGTGTTCTTCGGGACGCCGCGCTCGGTGCCGCAGGACCTCTGGTGGGACATCCAGCCGATCTCGGCCGGCGTCTTCGGCGTGCCGGTTGGTTTCCTGGTGATCGTGATCATCAGCCTGATCACGCCGGCTCCGTCGCGCGAGACGCAGGAGATGGTAGAGGGCGTGCGCTACCCCAACCTGAAGGCCGCCTGAGCGGTTTTCCGGATTCGCCGAGGGCCGCCCCGTGCGGTTCTCGGCGCAGTGACCGAAGGCCGCCGCGTGCGGCCTTCGGGCTATTCGGGCGGCCGGTGGCCGTGGCGGCGGCCGGCGGTCAGCGGAAGTCGCGGCTGCGGGCGGTGAGCCGCCCCAGCAGCACGCTGTGGTCGGCGATCCGGCGGACCACCAGATGGGCGACCTGCCCGCCGGTGTTCCGGTCGGCCTGCCACAGGCCTTCGACCGTCATCAGCTGCGCCCCCAGCACCTCGCTGCGGTAGCGCTCGAGCACGTCGGGCCAGATGATCAGATTGACCGTGCCGGTCTCGTCCTCGAGGGTGACGAACACCGTCCCCTTCGCGGTGGCCGGGCGCTGGCGGTGGGTGACCAGTCCGCTGGCCCGCACCAGCCGGCCGTCGCGACAACCGCGCAGCGCGGCCGCTGGCTGGATCCGGCGGCGAGCCAGCGCCGGGCGCAGCAGCGCCAGCGGATGCCGGCCCATCGGCAACCCCAGCGAGCGGTAGTCGGCGACGATGTCCTGCGCCTCGGTGGGTTCGGGCAGCACCGGCAGCGGTTCGTCGAAGGGCGCATCGCGCAGCAGCTCCGGCATCGGCGCCATGGCCGCCACCTCCCAGTGGGCGGCGGCGCGATGGCCGGCCAGCGCGGCGAGCGCGCCGGCGTCGGCCAGCGCCTGCAGGTCGCGACGCTCCAGGCCCGAGGCGCGGGCGAACTCCTCGACGCTGCCGAACGCGTAGCCATCGGGCGCGCCATCGGCGAACCGGCGCTCGCGCGCTGCCACCAGCCGTTGCGCCCCCGCGAGCGACAGGCCGCGGATCCGGTTCAGGCCCAGCCGCACCGCCGGTTGCCGCTGCTGCCCGGTTGCCTCGGAGCCTTCGAGCATCGGATCGGCCGGCGCCGTCTCGAGGCTGCTCTCGATGTCGCTTGCCAGGACGTCGACCGGCAGCACGGTCACGCCGTGTTCGCGGGCATCGCGCACCAGCTGCGCCGGCGCGTAGAAGCCCATCGGCTGGCTGTCGAGCAGCGCCGCGAGGAAGGCAGCCGGCTCGTGGCACTTGAGCCAGGCGCTGACGTAGACCAGCAGCGCGAAGCTGGCCGCGTGCGACTCGGGAAAGCCGTATTCGCCGAAGCCCTGGATCTGGCGAAACAGGCTGGCGGCGAACTCGGGGGTGTAGCCGCGCGCGAGCATGCCCTCGGTGAGGCGGGTCTCGAAGGGGCCCAGGCTGCCGCGGCGCCGCCAGGCGGCCATCGCGCGGCGCAGCGCGTCGGCCTCGCCCGGCGAGAAGCCGGCGGCGAGCATCGCGATCTGCATCACCTGTTCCTGGAAGATCGGCACGCCCAGCGTGCGCTCGAGCGCTGGCCGGATCTCGTCGCGCGGATAGCTGACGGGCTCCAGGCCCTGGCGGCGCCGCAGGTAGGGGTGGACCATGCCGCCCTGGATCGGGCCGGGACGCACGATCGCGACCTGCACGACCAGGTCGTAGAAGCGGCGTGGCCGCAGCCGCGGCAGCATGGCCATCTGGGCGCGCGACTCGACCTGGAACACGCCCACGCTGTCGCCGCGCGCGAGCATCGCGTAGGTGGCCGGATCCTCGGCCGGGATGTCCTGGATGCGGAAGGGCCGGCCGCGCCGTTGCCCGACGAACTCGAGCGCTCGGCGGATGGCCGACAGCATGCCCAGAGCCAGCACATCGACCTTGAGCAGACCGAGCGCGTCGAGGTCGTCCTTGTCCCACTGGATGACGGTGCGCCCGTCCATCGCGGCGTTCTCGACCGGCACCAGCCGGGTGAGACGGTCGCGCGCGATCACGAAACCGCCGGTGTGCTGCGACAGATGGCGCGGAAAGCCGGCGAGCTCGGCGCTCATGCGGATCCAGTGCTGCACCACCGGAGCGTCGGCGTCGAACCCGGACTCGGCGAGGCGCTCGGGGTTCAGGCTGTGACCGTCCCACCAGGCGTGCGAGCGCGCCAGGCGGGCGTGGCGCGGGGGGGCGAGCCCCTGCCCCCGGCCGACGTCGCGCACGGCCGAGCGCGCGCGATAGGTGATCACGGTGGCCGCCAGCGCTGCGCGCTCGCGTCCGTAGCGCTCGTACAGGTACTGGATGACCTCCTCGCGGCGCTGATGCTCGAAGTCGATGTCGATGTCGGGCGGCTCGTTGCGCTCGCGGCTGATGAAGCGCTCGAACAGCACGCTCAGGCGTGCGGGGTCGACCTCGGTGATGCCCAGGCAGTAGCAGACTGCCGAGTTGGCCGCCGAGCCGCGGCCCTGGCACAGGATGCCGCGCGAGCGGGCGAAGCGGACGAGGTCGGCGACCGTGAGGAAGTAGGGCTCGTAGCCGAGCTCGGCGATCAGCGCGAGCTCGTGCTCGATCTGGGCGTGCACGCCCGCCGGCGTGCCCTCGGGGTAGCGCAGCCGCGCGCCTTCCGCGGTGAGCGAGCGCAGCCAGCTGGCCGGGGTGTGATTGGCGGGGACGATTTCGCGCGGGTACTCGTAGCGCAGCTCATCGAGTCTGAAGCGGCAGGCGGCTGCGATCTCGAGCGTCTGCTCGAGCAGCGCGGCCGGGTAGATGCGTGCGAGCCGCAGCCGGCTGCGCAGGTGCTGCTCGGCGTTGGGTGCGCCGTCCAGGCCCAGCGCCGCGACCGGCCTGCCCAGGCGGATGGCGCCGAGCACGTCGTGCAGGGCCTTGCGCGAGCGCACATGGAAATGGACATCGCCGGCGGCCACCAGCGGCAGCCCGGTGTGCGATTCGGCCTCGCGCAGACGCTCGAGCAGCGCGGTGTCATGGCCGCGCAGCAGCAGCTCGGCCGCCAGCCAGGCGCGGCGGCCGAAGCGCTCGCGCACGAAGCGCGCCTGCGCCAGCAGGCTCGGCGAGCTGCCATCGGGCGCGGGCTGGTCGGCCGCCACCAGCGCCGTCAGGGGCGAGGGCACCAGCAGCGCGAGGCACTCGGGCACGCCGTCGGCCAGGTCTTCGGGCAGCAGCCGGTAGCCGCCCTTGCCAGCGCGCCGACGCGCCCGGGTGATGAGCTCGGAGAGGTTGCCGTAGCCCTCGCGCGACTGCGCGAGCAGCACCAGCCGCGGCGCTGGGGCGGACGGTGGCCCGCCTGCTCTGGCGCTGCGCGCCGCTCCCTGGAAGACCTCGCGCAGCGAGAACTCCGCGCCCACGATGAGGCCCAGGGATGTGTCACGGGCCGCCAGATGGGCGCGCACCACGCCGGCGAGCGAACACTCGTCGGTGAGTGCCAGAGCGGCATAGCCCTGGGCGGCGGCGCGCGCCACCAGCTCCTCGGCGTGGGAGGCGCCGCGCAGGAAGGTGAAGTTGCTGACGCAGTGCAGTTCGGCGTAAGGATGCATGGCAGTCACCGGATACATGTTTATATATACAGTATTCGATGATCCGACGCTTGCGCTCCGGCTGCCGTTCGCTGCGGCTTCGGGGCATCGTTTCCCCTCTTGACCTCGCTCACCCGGACCGGATCGCTCGCCGGCCACACTGCATCGGCTCGTCGCAGTTCGTGCCGAGCGCGCAGGCCTGCAGGAGAGCCCCCGAGTGCCCAAGACCCTGGTCGCCTTCCACTCCCGTGGCGGCAGCACACGCCGCATTGCCGAGGAAATCGCCGACGCCTGCGGCGCCGACCTCGAGGAAATCGTCGCCGCTCGCCCGACCGCCGGGCTGGCAGCGCTGCTGCGTGACAGCCTCGGTGCGATCTCCGGCGCCAGCCCGCCGATCGAACCGTCGCGTCTGCGCCCCCTCGACTACGATCTGCTCGTGGTCGCCTCCCCGGTGTGGTGCCGGCGGGTAGCCACCCCGGTGCGCACCTACCTGCGCGCGCAGGCCGGATCCCTTCCCGCGGTGGGCTTCGTGTGCACCAGCCGCTGGCCGGGTACTGGCCACGCGCTCGAGGACATGGCCCGACTGTGTCGCGCAGTGCCGCGCGCGACCTTGGCGGTGAGCTCCCGCGACATCGCCTGGCGGCAATACGCCGTGCGCCTCGACGCCTTCCTGCGCGCGATGCACACCGCGTCGGCGCCCGAAGGACGTCTGGTCCTGGAAGTTCCGGCATGAGCGGCTCCGACGGCGTCATCGCGCTGGTGCCAATGCGCAACGTGGTGCTCTTTCCGCACCTGCTGCTGCCGATCACCGTCGGCCGCAGCCGTTCGATCGCCGCGGTGCGGCATGCGATCGAGACCCATTCGCCTATCGGCCTGATCCTGCAGCGCGATGCGGCCATCGATGAGCCCGACCGCGCCGGCCTGCACGACATCGGCACGCTCGCCCGGATCGTTCAGCACGGCGATCAGGACGACGAGCAGATCCACCTGATCTGCCAGGGACTGCGGCGAGTGCGCATCGGCGCGCTCGTCGGCGGTCTGCAGTATCTGGCTGCGCGCGTCGAGCCGATCGATGAGGATGCCGCCTCCTCCACCCGCATCGAGGCGCTGGCGCTGCAACTGCGCGAGAAGGCGGCCGAAATTCTCACGCTGCTGCCTGGCGTGCCCGCCGAGCTCGCCCATGCGCTGCAGAGCGCTCGCTCGCCGGCGCAACTGGCCGACATCGTCGCCGGGCTGCTCGACGCGGAGGTCATCGAGAAGCAGCACCTGCTCGAGACCCTCGAGCTCGATGCGCGGATGCAGCAGCTGCTGCGCATCGTCGCCCGGCGCATCGAGGTGCTGCGGCTATCGCTCGAGATCCGCGAGCGCACCCGCGAACAGATCGACGACCGCGAGCGGCGCTACCTGCTGCGCGAGCAGCTGCGCACCATCCAGAAGGAGCTCGGCGAGAACGGCGAGCACGACCAGGACACCCGGCAGTTCGAGGAAGCGATCGCGCGTGGCGCGATGCCGCCCGAGGTCGAGGCGCATGCACGCAAGGAGCTTGCGCGCCTGCGCCGTGCCCCCGAGGCCTCGGCCGAGAATGCGATGCTGCGCACCTGGCTCGAGTGGATGACCGAGCTGCCCTGGGCGGCGGTGACCGAACCGGCGATCGACCTCGAGCAGGCGCGTCGCGTGCTCGACGCCGACCACCACGGGCTCGAGCGCATCAAGCGGCGCATCGTCGAGTTCCTGGCCGTGCGCAAGCTCAATCCGCGCGGGCGTGCGCCTATCCTTTGCTTCGCGGGCCCGCCCGGGGTCGGCAAGACCTCCCTCGGTCAGAGCATCGCGCGGGCACTGGGCCGGCCCTTCGTGCGGGTCTCGCTGGGTGGCGTGCACGATGAGGCCGAGATCCGCGGCCACCGGCGCACCTACATCGGCGCGCTGCCCGGCAACATCGTCCAGGGCCTGCGCCGGGCCGGCGCCCGCGACTGCGTGATGATGCTCGACGAGGTCGACAAGGTGTCGGCCAGCGCGCACGGCGACCCCTCCGCGGCGCTGCTCGAGGTCCTCGACCCCGAGCAGAACTCGACATTCCGCGACAACTACCTCGGCGTGCCCTTCGATCTGAGCCGCGTGATCTTCATTGCCACGGCCAACGTCATCGACGAGGTGCCCGCGCCGGTGCGCGACCGGATGGAGGTGATCGATCTTCCCGGCTACACGCTGGAGGAAAAGCTCGAGATCGCCCGCGGCCACCTGCTGCCGCGCCAGCTCGAGGCCGCCGGCCTGCAGCCCGCGCAGTGCGTGATCAGCGACGAGGCGCTCGCCACCATCGTCTCCGGCTACACCCGAGAGGCGGGCGTGCGGCAGCTCGAGCGCGAGATCGGCCGGGTGATGCGCCACGTGGCCACGCGCGTCGCGCTCGGCGAGGTCGACGGGGCCGGCATCGGGGCGGCCGATCTCGAGAGCATCCTCGGGCCGGTGCGTCATGAGCGCGAGATGGCGCTGCGCAGCGGCCTGGCCGGCGTGGCCACCGGTCTGGCCTGGACCCCCGCCGGCGGCGACATCCTGTTCGTCGAGGCGAGCCGGATTGCCGGCGAGGGCAGGCTGATCCTCACCGGGCACCTGGGCTCCGTCATGAAGGAGAGCGCGCAGGCCGCGCTCACGCTGCTCAAGTCGCGCGCGGCGGCGCTGGGGCTGGCTGATGCTGCCTTCGATCGCATCGATGTGCACCTGCACGTGCCGGCTGGAGCCATCCCCAAGGACGGCCCCAGCGCGGGCGTGGCGATGTTCATCGCGCTTGCCTCCCTGTTTTCCGGTCGTGCCGTGCGGCCCGAGGTGGCGATGACCGGCGAGATCAGCCTGCGCGGGCTCGTGCTGCCGGTGGGCGGCCTCCGCGAGAAGGTGCTGGCGGCCCGCCGCGCCGGCGTCGAGCGCGTGCTGCTGCCCGAGCGCAACCGCAAGGATCTGATCGACGTTCCCGAGTCGGGGCGCGCCGGCCTGGGCTTCGTGTGGCTGTCGGATGTCGATGATGCGATCGCCGCGGCGCTGCCGCCCGTTGCGTTGGCGCCCGCTGGCGCGAGCGCGCCGGCCGGCGTCGAGGAGGGGGTGGGACGATGAACGCAGCCGATGAGTCCGGCCGCGACGACGATCTGCAGATCATGGTGATCGACCGGCGGGGACGCGTGAGCGGGTTTGTCGAGCTCGAGGATCTGCTGGCGCTGTGCGCGGCCGCGCTGGGCGATCTGGCGGATCGCGCATCGCCACCGCCACCGCCGGCGCGGCCCGCGCGCGTCACGCCCGCCTGGCCTGAATCCGGGAGTTGAAACGTGCGCATCGAACCGCAGATCCGCTTTCTCGGCATGGACCGATCCGAAGCGCTCGAGGCCGCCATACGCGGCCGCATCGCGCGCCTGGAGCGGCATGCGGCCGGCATCGTCGGTTGCCGCGTTGCGGTCGAACTCGACCACAGGCATCCACGCCAGGGGCGTTCGGTGCGGGTGCGCGTCGATCTCACGCTTCCGGGCCGCGAGCTGGTGGTCGATCGGGTCGCCGACGAGGATGCCTACGTGGCGATGCGCGACGCCTTCGACGACATGGGCCGGCGGCTCGAGGAGGCCGTGCGCCAGCGGCGCGGCGAGATCAAGCACCATGCGCCCGAGCTGCATGGCGTGATCGACCGGCTGGACCGCGAGGCAGGCTTCGGCTTCATCCGGTCGAGCGAAGGCGAGGAGTACTACTTCGGGCCCACCAATCTCGCAGGTCTGCGTTTCGAGCAGATCGCAGTCGGCGACCGCGTGCGCTTCATCGTCGAGGCCGCCTCCGACGGCCTGCAGGCGCATCGGGTGAAGCCCGGCCGCAACGGCGCGGCCGACTGACGCAGGACGCCGGGCCCGCCGCTCAGGCGATGCGCCCGGTGCGCCACAGCGACAGGCCGGCTCCTGCCAGCGCCAGCAAGGCGGCGAGTGCGGCGAAGGCGAATGTGACCTCAGTGTGCCGGCGCTCGAGCACCAGCTGCGAGCCCAGGCCTTCGTAGACCTTGCGCAGATCGTCGGCGGTGGCGGCATAACGGTACTCGCCGGCCGTCATGCTCGCCATCATCTTCAGTGCTTCTTCGTCGAGGCGCATGTACATCGACATCCCGCCGAAGTCGACGGCGCCGCCCTCGACGGTACCGATGCCCACCGTATAGACGCGCACCCCCCGCTCGGCGGCGAGCCGCGCGGCGGCCACCGGATCGACGCCGGTCGTGCGTCGCCCGTCGCTGAGCAGGATCACGGCGGCCGAGCGATGGGAGCCGGGTTCGACCGGCACGAAGGCAGGCGCGGCGCGGCCCTTGTCGGCGCGGGCGGGGGCGCCGGGCCGGGCACCTGCGCCCGCGCCTGCACCGCCGTACAGCATGGCTTCGAGATCGATGCCGTGGTCGGGGAAAAGGGTGGCCATCGCCAGCACCAGCGCGCTGCCGGTGGCGGTGCCGCGCTGCATGGTGAGACGGTCGATGGCCGCGAGCAGTTCGTCGCGGCGCGTGGTGGGCGCCTGTACCACGGTGGCGGTGCCGGCGAAGGCGATGATGCCCACGCGGACGTCGTCGGGCACCTGCTCGACGAAGGCGCGCGCCGCGGCCCGCGCGGCCGTGAAGCGGTCGGGCTCGACGTCGCGCGCGCGCATGCTCAGCGACACGTCGAGCGCGAGCAGAACCACCTGCTGCTGCGAGGGCAGCACCACCGCAGCGTGCGGTCGGGCCAGGCCCACCACCGCCGCCGCGACGGCGGTGAGAATCAGCACCAGCGGCAGCGCCGACAGCGCGCGCGAGCGGCTCGCGGCGGCCTCCAGGCGCAGGCCCGGGTGCCGGCGGGTGATGGCATGCCGCGCGCGGCTGGCGCGGGCATGCGCGTACGCCAGCGGCGGCAGCAGCGCCAGCAGCCACAGCATGGCGGGCCACGCGAAGCTCATGCTCGTGGGGCCGCTCTCGGGCCGATGGGGGCGGTGGACGGGCTCATCTGCGGCCACTGTAGCACCGCGCGCGGCGGCCCGGCGCTGTTCGGAACGGCGCGCGCGCGCCCGCAGTGGCGCTGGGCCATCGGCCCACTAAACTGCCCGGGCGACGGTCGCCGGTGCGGCCGGGAGACCCTCATGAACGCCTCGGCGGTGCCCGACTGGGAAGTCTATGCGGTGCGTTACGCAAGCCTCGAGCAGCGCCTGCGCAGCCAGAACTTCATCGCGCGCGACGAGCACGACGGGCCGATGCCCATGGACTACTACGTCTGGCTGCTGCGTGCGCCGGGTCGGATCATCCTCGTCGATACCGGCTTTGGGGAGGAGTCGGCGCGCCGCCGCGACCGGCGTCTGCGCCGCTGTCCGATAGCGGCGCTCGCCTCGCTCGGCGTCGCGCCGGCCGACGTCACCGACGTGATCATCACGCACCTGCACTACGATCACGCCGGCAACCTCGGCAAGCTGCCCGGCGCCACCTTCCACATCCAGGATGCCGAGGTTGCCTACGCGACTGGCCGCTGCATGTGCCACGAGCCGCTGCGCCACGCCTACGACGTGCGCGACGTCACCGATCTGATCCGCCACGTCTACGAGGACCGCGTCGTGTTCCATGACGGCGACGCGCAGATCGCCCCGGGCGTGGCGGTGCTGCGTATCGGCGGGCACACCGGCGGGCTGCAGGCGGTGCGCGTTCAAACCGCGCGTGGCTGCGTGGTGCTCGCCTCCGACGCCAGCCACTACTACGAGAACATGGAGGCCGCCCGGCCTTTCCCCATCGTGCTCGACGTGGCGGCGATGCTCGAGGGCCACCGCCGCCTGCGCCGTGAGGCCGAATCGCCCGAGCACGTGATTCCGGGGCATGATCCTCTCGTGCTGCACCGCTATCCGCAGCTGCCGGGCGATGCCCACGGCATCGCCCTGCTCCATCGTCCCCCTCTTGCCGGAGGTGCCGTTTGAAAGCTTTCGTGGTGGGCCCGCAGGGGCCGGTCATCGCCCACGTACCCGAGCCGTCGCCGGGGCCTCGCGAGGTGCTGGTGCGCGTGCGCGCCTGCGGTCTGAATCGCGCCGACCTTGGCATGGCCGCCGGGCATCGCCACGGTGCGGCCGGCGGTGCCGGCGCGGTGCTGGGTCTCGAAGCCGCGGGCGAGGTGCTCGCGCTGGGCGCTGAAGTCGATGGCCTGCGCGTCGGCGATCGCATCATGTGCTCGGGCAGCGGCGCCTTTGCCGAACTCATGGTGGCCGACGCCGGCCGGGTCACCCCCATGCCGGGCGCGGCGCTCGGTTTCGAGCAGGCCGCTGGCCTGCCGGTCGCGCTGCAGACCATGCACGATGCGGTGATCACCCATGGGCAGCTGCGGCCCGGCGGCACGGTGCTCGTCCAGGGAGCGAGCTCGGGCGTTGGTCTGATGGCGATGCAGATCGCCCGCTGGCGTGGCGCAAGCCTCGTGATCGGCACGTCCACCGACCCCAGCCGACGCGCGCGTCTGGGTGAGTTCGGCGCCCACCTCGCGCTCGACAGCGCCGATGTCGGCTGGGTCGGTCAGGTGCTCGAGGCCACCGCAGGCCTCGGGGCCGATGTCGTGATCGACCAGGTCAGCGGCGCGCTGACCAACCAGACGATGCGCGCCACGCGCATCCTCGGGCGCATCGTCAATGTCGGGCGGCTCGGCGGCATGCGCGCCGACTTCGATTTCGACCTGCACGCGCTGCGCCGCATCAGCTACATCGGCGTCACCTTCCGCACGCGCTCCGTGGCGGAGGTCGCCGAGATCAACGCCCGGATGCGCACCGATCTCGAGGCCGAGCTTGCAGCCGGCCGCATCGGCCTGCCCGTCGACCGCGTCTTCGCGTTCGACGATGCGGCTGCCGCCCTCGAGCACATGCGCGCCAACCGGCACTTCGGCAAGCTGATCCTGCAGCTATGAGCGACGCCCCCGAGTCTCCAATCGACGGCATCGCGCTGCGTTCGGTGGTTGCCAACGGCATCAGGCAGCGCTACGCCGAATGCGGCACCGGGCCGCTGGTGCTGCTGTGCCACGGCTGGCCCGAGAGCTGGTACTCGTGGCGTCACACCATGCGCGCGCTGGGCGCAGCGGGTTGGCGCTGTGTCGCGCCCGATATGCGCGGCTACGGCGGGACGGATGCGCCCGAGGCGATCGAGCGCTACACCATCCTCGATCTGGTCGGCGACATGGTCGGGCTGCTGCGCGAGCTGGGCGCCGCCGAGGCGGTGGTGGTCGGTCACGACTGGGGCGCGCCGGTCGCCTGGCACTGCGCGCTGCTGCGCCCGGACCTCTTCCGGGCGGTGGCGGGGCTCAGCGTGCCCTGGGCGCCACGGGGCGGCATCGATCTGCTCGGCGCCCTCGATCGGCTGGGCGTCACCCGCTTCTACATGCAGTACTTCCAGACGCCTGGCGTGGCCGAGGCCGAACTGGAGGCCGATGTGCGGGCCTCACTGCGCCGCATCTATTACTCGGCCAGCGGCGACGGTGCCGGGCAGGGCAGGGGGTTTGCCCAGTTGCCCGAGGGCGGCGGGCTGCTCACGGGCGTTACCGATCCGGCAGCGCTGCCAGCGTGGCTCACCGAGGCCGATCTCGACTGGTATGCCGCGCAGTTCGCGCACAGCGGTTTTCGGGGCGGGCTCAACTGGTATCGGAATCTCACCCGCAACTGGCACCTGATGGCGCCCTGGCACGGACAGCCGATACATCAGCCTTCGCTGTTCATCGCGGGCAGTCGCGACGGCGTGCTGAAGTTTCCGGCGTCGATGCAGCAGATCGAGGCGTTTTCGCGCACCCTTCCGGGGCTGCGCGGCTGCCACATCGTGGATGGCGCCGGCCACTGGGTGCAGCAGGAACGGCCCGACGAGGTCAGTGCCCTGCTGCTGGCATTCCTCGAGGGCCTTGCAGCCTGACCGGGCGCCGGCAGGCGCCCGGGGCGACATGGTGCGTCAGGCCTTCTTGACCCAGGCGCTGCACCAGCCCTTGCCGGCAACCTGCTTGCCCGCGAAGAGCGGGCAGCCACCCATCGCGTCGGTGGCCTTGCCCTGGTAGAGCGAGCAGTTGTTGCAGAGCTGGCCGGCTGCGAACTTGGGGAACTTCGCCTTGTCGACCTTCGTGGCATCGGCCTTGTAGCCGAGCGCGACGGCCTGGGGGTCGGTCTCGGAGAGAGCGGCACCCTGCGCTTGCGCGTGGTGGCCGGCGGCAAGCGCGGCGCCACCGAGGCTGACCTGAACGATGAAGGTGCGGCGGGATGTCATGAGAGTCGGCTCCTGCGAGGAAGGTGAGAGAGCCGAAACGCTATCAGAAAGGTGCCCGGCCCGGGGCGATGCCCGAGTGCGGCCGACGGCCGGGCCCTGAGCGCGCGCCGGCGGGCGGTTCGGGGCCGGCCAGGCGGCGCGTGCTGCCGGTCAACCGCCCGACAGGCTGGTGCCGTCTTCGAGCAGCCGGCCCGCCAGGTGGGCCGTGCAGTCGAGAAGGTCGGCCGCGTGCGGCGCCTCGGCCGCGAGCACCGACACCGAGGTGTTGGCGATGCGCGCGGGCACCTCGATGCCGGCGGGCAGCTGCACGTGGTGGCGCAGCAAGGCCTTGATCACCAGGCCGTGCGTGACCACCGCCAGCGGCCCGCCGAGCGTACGCCGCAGGCGCAGCGCCTCCTCGAAGGCGGTGGCCACCCGCGCGAGAAAGACCGCCATCGACTCGCCTCCCGGCGGCGCGGCGTCCATCGCAATCGGGTCGTAGTCGAAGCTGTCGAAGGGCAGGCCGCGCAGGTCGCCGAAGTTGCGCTCGTGCAGCAATGCGGACGTGTGCAGGGGCAGGCCGGTGGCCGCGGCGAGCGGCCGCGCCGTATCGTGGGCGCGCCGCAGATCGCTGCTCAGGATGCCCGCCAGCGGCTGGGCGGCCAGCCGTTGGGCGAGGGCGGCTGCCTGCGCCAGGCCGCGTTCGCTCAGCGGTGTGTCGGGCGGCTGCAGCACTCGGGCAGCGTTGAGCGGCGTCTCGCCGTGTCTGACCAGCAGGATCGTCATGATCGAATCGTCCTTGTCGCGCCGGGCGACCTGACCCGGCTCGCGCATCGAGGGGGCGACCGCGCCCGGCGCCTGCATCTTGGGGGACACCGGCGATCGCCGGCAACCGTCGTGTCGGGCCGCTGCGCCGCGGTCCGCGGATTCCGGGACGAAGGGCGCCGCCCTGGCGCCGCCCTGCCAGCCACGCGGCACCGGCGCGCGCGGCCGCTGTGCTATCGTCGATCGCGACCCTGCGATTGCCAGGGCACGGCGGCGCCGATCGGCGCGCCGGGGCCGCACGCCCGTCACCATGACCTCAGCCGCCGATCCCCCCGACACCGCCCGGCCGGCCAGCGCCGGCGCGCCGCCCGCTCAGGCCGCGGTACCTCCCGCCACCGGACCGCTTGCCGGCATCCGCGTCCTCGACCTCACGTCGGTCGTGCTCGGTCCGCTCGCCACCCAGATCCTCGGCGACTACGGCGCCGAGGTCATCAAGATCGAAGCCCTCGAAGGCGACCTGATGCGCGCCAACGGCGTGTCGCGCAACCGCGGCATGAGCTCGATCTTCCTGGCCATCAACCGCAACAAGCGTTCGCTCGCGCTCGATCTGAAGTCGTCGCGCGGGCGCGCCGTGCTCGAGCGGCTGATCCCCACCGCCGACGTGTTCGTCCACAACATGCGGGTGGCCGCGATCGAGCGGCTCGGCTTCGGCTACCGGCGGGTGGCCGAGCTGCACCCGCGCATCGTGTATTGCGCGGCCACCGGCTTCGGCCAGGACGGCCCCGATCGCGACAAGCCGGCCTTCGACGACATCATCCAGGCAGCCTGCGGTCTGGTCGGTCTCAACCTCGTCCAGCAGCCGTTGCCCGACTACGTGCCCAGCCTCATCGCCGACAAGACCACCGGCATGGCGGTGGTCAATGCGGTGCTTGCCGCGCTGCTGCACCGCGAGCGCACCGGGCGCGGCCAGAGCGTCGAGGTGCCGATGCTCGAGACCATGGCCGCGTTCGTGCTCGCCGAGCATCTCGGCGGGCTCACCTTCGAGCCGGCACCGGCCCCTCCCGGCTACGCCCGCCTGCTGACCGGCGGGCGCAAGCCGGCGCCAACCCGCGACGGCTTCATCGCCATCCTCCCCTACACCGGCGAGCACTGGGAGGCGTTCTTTCGCATCGCCGGGCGCGAGGAACTCATCGAGCGCTACGAACTCGCCGACCGGCACCGCCGCAACCAGCACATTCGCGAGCTCTACGCGCACCTCGCCGAGATCACGCGCGGCAAGACCACCGCCGAGTGGATGGCAATCTGCGAGCGTCTCGACGTGCCGGCCACGCCCATCATGCGCCTCGACGATCTGCCCGAGCATCCGCACCTGAAGGCGGTCGATTTCCTGCCGCGCGCCCACATGCCCGGCCAGGGCACGATCCGCTATGCCCGTCCGCCGGTGCGGTTCCACGACTCGCCGGCGCAGGTGCGCCGCTTCGCGCCGCGCGTGGGCGAGCACACGGCCGACATCCTGGCCGAAGCCGGCTACGCCGCCGCCGAGATCGACGCGCTGGCGGCCGCGCGCGTCGTCGGCCTCGATCCCGGCCCCGCGGCCTGAGGCGGGCGCGATCGTGTTCCGCGACGACCTGCTTGGCGGCAAGCGCATCCTCGTCACCGGAGGCGGCTCGGGGCTGGGCGCGGCGATGACCCGCCGGTTCACCGAGCTCGGCGCCACCGTGCACATCGCCGGTCGCCGCCTCGAGGTCCTCAACGAGACCGCCGCCGCGATCGCTCGCGATCTCGGCCGGCCCGTGCACCCGCACGCCTGCGACGTGCGCGATCCCGAGGCCGTCGCTCGCACCCTCGATGCGATCTGGGCCGAGGGGCCGCTCGACGTGCTGGTCAACAACGCGGCGGCGACCTTCGTCGCGCGCACCGAGGAGCTCTCGTCGCGCGCGGTCGACGCCATCCTCGGCCCCACGCTGCACGGCGCGATCCACGGCACGCTGGCCGCCGGCCGGCGCTGGATCGCCTCGGGCCACCGCGGCGTGGTGCTGAGCATCCTGTCGACCAGCACGATCACCGGCCGAGCGTTCACCGTGCCCTCGGCGATCGCGAAGTCGGGCGTGCTCGCCATGACCCGCAGCCTGGCCGTCGAGTGGGGCCCGCGCGGCATCCGCCTGGTGGCGATCGCGCCGGGGCCCTTCCCGACGCCCGGCGCCTGGTCGCGGCTGCGCGTCGACGAGCGCCAGGGCAAGGGCGGGCCGGCGGCGCGCAACCCGCTGGGCCGGGTCGGCGAACACGACGAACTCGCCAATCTCGCCGCGTTCCTGGTGAGCGACCAGGCGGGCTACATCAACGGCGAGATGGTGACGATCGACGGCGGCGCGCACCTGCGCACCTCCGGCGCCGAGGACCTGCTGGGCTGGACCGAGCAGGACTGGCAGGCCATGAAACGACCCAGGAGCGACGCATGAATTTCGAACTTCCCCACGAGCACCGGATGCTCGCCGATCTCGTCACGCGTTTCGTCGACGAGGAACTGATGCCCCTCGAGAAGACCGTGCTAGAGCGCGAGGCGGCCGGCCAGGGTCACGAGCTCAACGACGACGAGCGCGCGCGCATCGACGCCCGTTCGCGCGAGCTCGGCCTGTGGGGGCTCGATGCGCCCGAGGAGCTCGGCGGCTCCAACCTGCCGGTGTCGGCGATGGTGGCCGTCAACGAGGCAATGGGCCGCACCATCGTGCCCTACTACCTGCCGCCCGATTCGCCGAACCTGCGCATGCTGCTGCTGACGGCCACGCCCGAGCAGAAGGCCCGCTATCTCGAGCCCTACACCCGTGGCGAGATGGTCTCGGCGATCGCGATCTCCGAGCCGGGCGCGGGCGGCGACCCCGCCGCGATGCGCAGCCGCGCCGAGCGCGACGGCGACCACTGGGTGATCAACGGTCGCAAGATCTGGATCAGCCGCGCCGCCAAGGCCGACTTCACCATCGTGATGGCGGCCACCGACCGCGCCAAGGGCGCGCGCGGCGGCATCTCGGCGTTCATCGTCGACAAGGGCACCCCGGGCTTCAACGTGCTGCGGCGCATTCCGATGCTGGGTGGGCACTACACCTACGAGCTCGCGCTCGAGGATCTGCGCGTGCCGCAGGGCGCGATGCTCGGCGAGGAGGGCAAGGGCTTCGCGCCGATGCAGGAGCGCCTGTCGGTGCGCCGGGTGCAGATGGCCGCCTGGTGCATCGGCCGGGCGCAGCGCGCGCTCGACATGATGGTCGAGTACGCGCCGCAGCGGTCCACCTTCGGCGTGCCGCTGTCCGAGCGCCAGGCCATCCAGTGGTGGATCGCCGATGCCGCCACCCGCATCCACGCCTGCCGCCTGATGACGCACGAGGCGGCGTGGCGGGTCGATACCGGCCGCGACGCGCGCACGCAGGTGTCGATGATCAAGGCCTACGCCACCGAGATGGCCTGGGAGATCATCGACCGCGCGATGCAGACGTTCGGCGCGATGGGCATGACCAAGGACCTGCCGCTGCAGCAGATGGCCAACGACGTGCGGCTGATGCGCGTCTATGAAGGCCCCACCGAGGTGCACCGCTGGGTGGTGGCGCGCAACACGCTGGCCGGTCGCGCCTGATCCTGGGCCGGCGCACGCAGGAGGCCTTGCATGAGCGATTTCCGCTGGTCCTATCCGGCCTGCTGCGCGCACCGCGGCGCCGGTCGCCTCGCGCCCGAGAACACGCTGGCCGCCATGCGCCACGGGGCATCGCTCGGTTACCGGATGGCCGAATTTGACGTCAAGCTCAGCGCCGACGGCACGCTGGTGCTGATGCACGACGCAACGCTCGAGCGCACGACCGACGGCCACGGGCGGGTCGCGGCGGCCACGCTCGCCGATCTGGCGAAGCTCGACGCGGGCAGCTGGCACTCGGCGGCCTGGGCCGGCGAGCCGGTGCCCACGCTGGCGCGGGTGGCCCGCTGGCTGATCGCCAATGGCTGTCTGGCCAACGTCGAGATCAAGCCCTGCCCGGGCCGCGAGCGCGAGACCGGCGCGGCCGCGGCGCTCGAGGCCCGCGCGCTGTGGGCCGGCGCCAGGGTCGCGCCGCTGCTGTCGTCGTTTTCCGAGGAGGCGCTGGCGGCGGCGGCCAGCGCCGCCCCCGAACTGCCCCGGGCGCTGCTGATGACCGACCCCGGCTCCGACTGGGCCGCGCGCGCGCAGGCGCTGGGCTGCGTGGCGATCGATGTGCACCATGAGCGCATCGATGCCGCGCTGATCGCCGCGGCGCACGCCCGGCGGCTCAAGGTGATCGCCTACACGGTCAACGATCCGGCCCGCGCGCGCACGCTGTTCGATCAGGGGCTCGATCTGCTGATCACCGACGCGGTCGATCGCATCGCCTTCTCCCGGCGCCGGCCTCGCGGCTGATCGTTGCGCGCGCCACCTTCGTGGGGCGCTGCCCTGGTGCCTTGCGGGTGCCGTGCGCGCGTCACGGGCCAGCGCGCCCTGCGTATTGCGATCGGTCAATGACGCGCGATGGCGCGGGCGCGATAGTGGGTCTGTTCCAACCCCTGTCGCGAGGATGCTCATGACCCCCACCGCCGAACACCGCCAGATGCTGCTCACCGATTTGCGCGCCCGCGCGCAGCGTCTGCGCGGCGAGGTCGCTGGCAAGCTCGGCGACGCCGCCGTCGACGCGCAGGCCGGTCGCGGCGGCATCGACAGCGGCGAGTTGTCGTTCGCCGCGGCCGAGAGCGTCCTCGACCTTGCCGAAGCCTCGCGCGATCTGCGCGAACTCGACGCCATCGATCGCGCGATGACGGCGATCGAGACCGGCCGCTACGGCCGGTGCGAACAGTGCGGCAGCAAGATCGACGCGGCAAGGCTGGCAGCGCAACCGCTCGCGCTGCGTTGCCTCGACTGCCAGAACCGCGACGAGCGCCGTACCGGGGTCCAGCCGGCCCGGCTCTGAGCCATCCGACCACGCTCCCGTGGCGGCGATGCCCGAGCGGCGGAGCCGCCGCTCTCGCTCACCCCAGACCCTCCTCTCTCGCTCACCCCCGACCCTCCTTTTTGTCCTCCTCGGAGATTCCGATGTCCTTCATGCACGCTGTCGTCTGGCTTGATCACCGGCACGCCCAGGTGATCGCCTTCTCGCCCAGCGCGGTCGACAAGACCGTGGTGCGCAACCCGGGCGGCCACCGTCACATCCACCACCGCTCGGGCAGCGTGGGCGCCGGTCATGCGAGCGATGACACCGCCTTCTTCGACGAGGTCGTCGCTGCCGTCGGCGACACCGCCGAGGTGCTGGTGGTCGGGCCGGGCACCGCCAAGACCGGGTTTCGTCGCCACGTCGATGCGCATCATCGGCACCTCGCGCAGCGCATCGTCGGTGTCGAGACCGCCGATCATCCCAGCGACGGCGAACTGCTGGCCTTTGCTCGCCGCCACTTCCAGCGGATCGACCGGATGCTGGGCACCGGCTGACGTCGCCCCGGGGCCGGCGGTCTGCGGCTGTGATACGGTCCGGGCACCACCGTACAGGAGCCTGCAGCGATGAGCGACGCCACCGCCGATACCAAGAGCATGGCGCTCTTCTGCGACTTCGAGAACGTCGCGCTGGGCGTGCGCGACG
>JBILUW010000238.1:0-6003 GCA_044370795.1 Burkholderiaceae bacterium | reverse complement strand
CGGCGCGGCTTGTCGTTGCCGATGCAGGTATCGACGATGATGCGCCGCCCGCCCGACTCGATCACGAAGGCGTGCACCGACGCGTAGAGCTTGCCTTCGTCGGTGGCGAAGTGCGGGCGCAGCCAGGCGTAGCGGCGCACGAACTCGGGATCGGCCTCGGGAAACAGGAACAGCCCCGAGGTGGGCCTGCCGTCGGCCTCGACGATCTTGGTGATGCGCACCTTGCCGATCTGCCAGCGCTTCATGAGCCGCTCCTCGCGGGCGCGACGCCGCCCTGGCGCGACAGCGACGAGAACGGCACGCCCTTGTCGACCCGCACGTCGCCGGGCAGGCCCAGCACCCGTTCGGCGATGATGTTGCGCAGGATCTCGTCGGTGCCGCCGGCGATGCGCGAGCCCGGCGAGTAGAGCACGGCCTCCTGGAACCAGGCCTGCATCGGCGCGAGTTCCGGGTCCATCACGGCGCCGGCCATGCCGATCAGGTCGGTGCCGTAGGTGGCGATCTCCTGCAGCTTGCCGGCGCTGACCACCTTCGCGATCGAGGCCTCCGGCCCCGGGGTCTGGCCGCGCGAGAGCGCGGTGATGCTGCGAAATCGGGTGTACTTCAGGCCCTGGGTGCGCACGTACCAGTCGGCCAGCCGCTCGCGCACCGCTGCGCTCTCGAGGGCCGGCTCGCCGTCGACCTCGAGCGTGCGCGCGAGCGCGAGCAGGTCGGCGGCGTCGGGGCCGGGCGCCTCGCCCACCGCGAGGCGCTCGTTCATCAGCGTGGTGATCGAGACCTTCCAGCCGGCGCCGACCGCGCCCAGGCGCTGCGCGTCGGGGATGCGCACGTCGGTGAAGAAGACCTCGTTGAAGTTGGAGGTACCCGAGATCTGCTTGATGCGCCGCACCTCGACACCGGGCGACTTCATGTCGAGAAAGAACATGGTCAGGCCGTCGTGCTTGGCCGCGCCGGGATCGGTGCGCACCAGCAGGATGCCGTAATCGCAGTAGTGCGCGCCGGAGGTCCAGATCTTCTGGCCATTGATGATCCAGTCGTCGCCATCGCGCTCGGCGCGGGTGCGCAGACCCGCCACGTCGGAGCCGGCGGCGGGCTCGGAGAAGAGCTGACACCAGATCTCCTCGCCGCGCAGCGCCGGGCGCACGTGGCGCTCGAGCTGCGCCGGGGCGGCGTAGGCGATCATGGTCGGGATGCACATGCCCAGCCCGATCTCGAAGTAGCCGCGCGGCACCGCATAGCGCGATTCCTCCTGGCTGTAGATGACCTGCTGGATCGGGCTGCCGCCGCGGCCGCCCCAGCGCGGCTCCCAGGTGATGCCGGCGAAGCCGGCGTCGTACTTGCGCGCCTGCCAGGCCTTGCCGCGCGCGAGCGCCTCGGGCCCCTCGGCGTAGCGCGCCCGGTGGGCCGGCTCATCAGGGCGCCGCAGGGTGGCGTTGGCCTCGAGGAAGGTGCGCACCTCGGCGCGGAAGGCGGCCTCGTCGGGGGTGTCGTTGAAGTCCATGGCGATGCTCCGTGAGCGGGTGCGTCAGGCGGCCGCCTGGCCGCTCCACAGCGTGACCAGGCGGTTCTTCCAGTAGGGGCTGCTGCCGAGTTGCACCGCGAGCAGGCGCGCGCGGCGGTAGTAGAGGTGGCAGTCCATCTCCCAGGTGAAGCCCATGCCGCCGTGGGTCTGGATGTTCTCCTTGGCCGCGACGTGGAAGGCCTCGGTGGCCGCTACCCGCGCGGTGGCCGCCGCCAGGGCGAGCTCGGGTGCGTCGTGGGCCAGCGCCCAGGCGCCGTAGTAGGCGTTGGAGCGCGCGAGTTCGGCCGCGATGTAGACATCGGCGAGCTTGTGCTTGATCGCCTGGAAGGAGCCGATCGGCCGGCCGAAGGCGTGCCGTTCCTTCGCGTAGGTGGTGGCCATCGCGAGGCAGGCATCGGCGCCGCCCACCTGCTCGAAGGCCAGCAGCGCGGCCGCGCGGTCGAGCAGCGCCTCGACGGCCGCCCAGCCGGTCACGCCCGCGCCCAGTGTCTCGGCGGGCGCGCCGTCGAAGCGCACGCGGGCCTGATCGCGCGAAGGGTCGATGCCGCGCAGCGGCGCGCGCTCGACGCCCTCGCCGGTGAGCGAGACGCGGTACAGGCCCGGCTGATCGTCGTCGCCCAGCGCGACCACGACCGCGAAGTCGGCCACGTTGCCGTCGATCACCGGCCACTTCTCGCCGTGCAGGCGGCCTGCCCGCACCTGCGCGCGCACCGCGGCCCGCCGCGGGTTGCCCGCGCCCTCGGCCAGCGCGAAGCAGCCGATGCTTGCGCCGGCAACCATCGGCGGCAGCCACTGCTGGCGCTGCGCTTCGCTGCCGTGGCGCAGCAGCGCCTCGGTGGCCAGACACACCGAAGAGGCGAAGGGCACCGGCGCGATCGCGCGGCCGAGCTCTTCAGCGAGCACGCACAGCCCCTCGGCGCCCAGGCCCGCGCCGCCATAGGCCTCGGGCACCGCGGCGCCGAGCCAGCCCATCTCGGCCATGCCCTGCCAGAGCGCGCGATCGTGGGTTTCGTCGCCCTCGAGGATGCGGCGCACGGCGCTCGTGGGGCAGCGGTCGGAGAGGAAGCGCCGCGCCTGCTCGCGCAGCAGCTTGTTGTCATCGGAAAAATCGAAATTCATCGCAAACCTCCGCTCAGGGCAGCTGGTTGGACAGCACCAGCGTGGCGGCGGCGGTGAACATGCCGCCCACGCCCTGCACGACGCTGGTCTTCACGCCGTCCACCTGGCGGAAGGCCTCGCCGCGCAGCTGGCGCACCGATTCCTGGATGGCGAACATGCCGTACATGCCGGTGTGCGTGTAGAGGATGCCGCCGCCGTTGGTGTTCAGCGGCAGCTTGCCGCCCGGCCGGGTATGCCCGGCCTCGATGAACGCGCCGGCTTCGCCGCGGCCGACGAATCCCATGTCCTCCAGGCCATACAGCGGCAGGTGGGCGAAGGCGTCGTAGACCATGAGGTGATCGACATCGGCGTGCGTGATGCCGGCCTGCGCGAAGGCTTCGCGGCTGGACAGCCGGAAGCCCTTCGAGGACGTGGGATCGTCCATCATCGACACCAGCGGACTGTCGCAGGCCTCGCCCGATCCCAGCAGGTAGACCGGCGAGCTGGCCCGGCGCAGGTCGCGGGCGCGCTCGGCGGTGGTGACGACCAGCGCGCCGCCGCCGTCGGTGACCACGCAGCATTCGAGCTTGTGGAAGGGGTAGGCGATGAGCGGCGAGGCCATCACCTCGTGCACCGTCAGGCGCTTGTTGCGGCTGGCGCGCGGGTTGCCCTCGGCCCAGTGGCTCTGCGCGACCACCACCTCGGCGAGCTGTTCGTGGGTGGTGCCGGTCTCGTGCAGATAGCGCATGACCGGCAGCGTGAACATGTTGGGCGGCGCGAACGCGCCGTAGGGCAGCTCGAACTGTCCGAGCATGCCGTAGGCCGGCCGAGCGCGCGGGATGGACCCCACCCGCGAGCGGCCCGATTCGCCGTGCAGCACCAGCACCGTGGTGCACAGGCCGGCGCGGATCGCCGCGGCCGCGTGGCGCACGTGCACGAGGAACGAGCAGCCGCCCACCGAGGTGCCGTCGTACCAGCGCGGCGTGACGCCCAGGTAGTGGGCGACGTCGATGGGCGATTCGACCGCGCTGGTGATGCCGTCGACATCGGCCAGCGTCAGGCCGGCGTCGGCCAGCGCCCGGTGGGCCGCGTCGGCGCGCAGGTCGAGTTCGGACAGATGGGGCAGGGCGCCGAGCTCGGTTTCGGCGGCCCCCGCGATCGCGATCACGGCGGGCTTCATGCGGCGCTCCCGGCCGGCGCGAACACCGGCAGCATCATGTTGCCGCGGGCCTCGAAGCGCACCTGCAGCGGCATGTCGAGCACGAGGCGCGCGGGGTCGGCCGGCACGCCCACCAGGCTGGACATCATGCGCGGGCCTTCCTCGAGCTGCACCAGCGCGATCACGTAAGGTCCGTCGGCCTCCCAGCCGGGTGCCGGCATGTGGTTGATCACGTACGAGTAGAGCTTCGCGCGGCCGCTGGCGCGCACCCAGGTGGTGCTGGCCGAGCCGCACTTCGGGCAGCGCACCCGCGGGTAGAGGAAGTGGTGGCCGCAGCCGGTGCAGCGCTGCAGCCGCAGCTCGCCCGCCTGGGTGCCCTCCCAGTAGGGCCGGGTGGTGGGCGTGGCCACCGGCACCGCCTTGGGTGCCGAGGCAGTCTTGACGGTCATGCGGGTCTCCTGGCGTGGGCTGCGCGGCGGGCCCTGCCCGTCGCGGGCGCGCGGCGGCCGGTTACCCCGGAGAGCCGCCGATCGATGGTAGCCCAATCGCCGTGTGCCGCCGCCGTGCGCGGGCCGCACGGTGGTCCGATTCGACCGCATGCGCCGGCCCGCGTTGGCCGACCGCGGCATGCCCTGGGATGGCCCCTGCTAAACTGCCTTGCCGTCAGGCATGCGAGCGCGACGGGCCACGTCCGCATGCTGCCCGCCACCCCCGATGGAGGCCTTCCGATGGCCGCTTGGCTCGACGATCTGCGCGGGCTCGCCCGGCGTTTGACCGAGCGTTTGCACGATGCCCTGCATCCAGCCTCGGCGCGGGCCAGGCGCCGTCTCGAGCTCGCTCTCGAGGTCGGCAGGGTCGGTGTCTGGGAGTACGACCCCGCCTGCCGTCTTGTCGTCGGCGACGACCGGTGCGCCGAGTTGCTCGGTCTGCCCGAGGGCACCCGGCAGTACCGGCTGCGCGACTGGCTCGATCGTATCCTGCCCGAGGACCGCCCCGAGGTTGCCGCGCGTGGCAGGCAGTGGTTGCGCGCCGCCGATGTGCGCGGGCTGCGTTTCAGGGCCACCGATCGGGCCGGCCGCACGCGCTGGCTCAGCTGCGAGTTCAGCGCCGCGCGCAGCTCCGGCGATGGTCTGATCGGCGTCCTGGTCGACGTCAGCGACGACATGACCCTGATCGCGCAGCGCGAGAGCGCATCGCGCCGCGCCGAACTGGCGCTGTCGGTGGCCGGAGGCTTCTTCTTCGACCTCGACCTGATCACCGGACGGCTGTCGCGCGATGCGCGGGCCCGTGATCTGCTCGAGCTGCCGTCCGAGGAAACAGCCGGCGGCCTCGAGTCATTGTTCGGCGCGGTTCCCGAGTTCGCGCGCGCCGGTGCGCTCGAGCGGGCGGCGCAGGCGATCGACGCCGGTGCCGGCAGCTTCGATCTCGAGGTGCCGGTGGCCGGTGAGGACGAGGCGCTGCGCTACTTCCGCATGCTTGCCCACATCGAGCGCGATCCCAGGGGGCGGGCCGTGCGCATCGACGGCATGGCGATGGAGGTGACCGAGGCGCGGCGCGTGCTGCGCGCGCTCGAGAGGGTGTCGACGCGTTTCGAGCTCGCCGCCGACGCCGGCCGGCTCGGGCTCTACGAGCTCGACCTGCGCGACGACACCGTGGTGCAGACGCCGATCGGAGCCCGGCTGTTCGGCCTGCCCTCGGGAGCCCCGATCCCGGTGGCCTCCTACCTCGGCCAGATCCATCCGGAAGACCGCGCCCATGTCGAGCAGGCCTTCCTTCGCGCGATCGCCGACGGCAGCGGGGTCGAGCTCGTGTTTCGCGTCGACTTCGGACACGGCGTGCGCTGGGTGCGCAGCGCCGGGCGCATCGAGCGCAACGACCGCGGCCGTACCGTGCGGGTGGCCGGCGTGAACTGGGACATCACCGCCGACATCGAGGCTCGCGACCGGATCGCCCGGGCCAACGACCGGCTCGGGCTGGCGCTGGCCGCCGCCAACGCGTCGGTCTGGGAGTACGCCGCCGACACCGACCGGATCACCTGGGACGAACGTGGGGCCGACCTCTACGGCGTCGATCCCAACGCCGCCGGCGACCGCCTGGCGCTGATCGCCGACGCGGATCGCGCCGAGATCGCCGCGCGGATGCAGGCGTTGCGCGCGGACAGCGCCGGTGGCGATACCGGCTTCGTCCTCGAGTACCGGATCGACCACCCGCGCTCGGGCCGGCG
>JBILUW010000056.1:0-18255 GCA_044370795.1 Burkholderiaceae bacterium | reverse complement strand
TTCCCCCCCCCGATCCCAACCCCCCGGGTCTCCTCGCCGATCAGGTTGCCGGCCGGCACCCGGCAGTTCTCGAAGCGCAGGTGGGCGGTGTCGGAAGCCCACCAGCCCATCTTGTCGAGCGCGGTGCGGCTGAAGCCGGGTGTGTCGCGTTCGATCAGCAGCAGCGACACGCCGCCCGCGCCGCGATCGGCCGGGTTGGTGCGCACGGCCACGGTGTACCAGTCGGCGCGCATCCCGGAGGTGATGAAGATCTTCTCGCCGTTGACCACATAGTGGTCGCCGTCGAGGATGGCGGTGGTCTTCAGGCCGGCCACGTCGGAGCCGCCGCCGGGCTCGGTGATGGCCAGGGCCGAGATCTTCTCGCCGGCGAGCACCGCCGGCAGCACGCGTTGCTTCATCGCCGTGCTGCCGGCGTTCAGGATGGGCGGCGAGCCGATGGTGTGCGACATCAGCGAGGCGCACACGCCGCCGCTGCCGCCATGGCTCATCTCCTCGGACAGCACGATCTTGTAGAAGACGTCGCAGGGCGTGCCGCCGTATTCCTCGGGGTAGCCCAGGCCGAGCAGGCCCGCCTGCGCGGCTTTCGCGTAGAGCTCGCGCGGAAAGCTCCCGGCCTCGTCCCAGGCGTTGGCCTGCGGCGCGATCTCGCGCAGCGCGAACTGCCGCACGGTGTCGCGAAAGCGCTCGTGATCGGGGCTGTAGTAGTTGGGGTTGCGAAACGCGGTCAGCGGGGTCGGATGGCTCATGGCTCGAGGCGGGCAGGGCGGGGTTCGGGCGGCGACGCGCCGCAAAGCGGATGGCTGCCCCGATGCTACCGCGCCGCCGGCTCCGGAAATCGCGCCACCGCGCTTCCGCGGCCCGGGCGCGGTCGGTATCGTCGCCGGCGCGACCCCGTAGCGGAATCCGGCGAGCGGCCGGCCGTGGCGCGCGTCGCTCACCTTGCCTACGGAGAGAGCACCATGCCCCTGGACATGTCCGCCATCGGCCGCGAGGTCGGCCCCTCGACCGTCAGCTGGGACTCCCGCGACGCGATGCTCTACGCGCTCGGCGTGGGCGCCGGTCAGGCCGATCCCTACGACGAACTGCGCTTCACCACCGAGAACTCGGAGGGCGACACGCTCGCGGTGCTGCCGGTCTACGCGGTCGTGCTGATCCAGCGCTCGGGCACCCGCGCCGACATGGGCCCCATCGACCGCACGAAGCTCGTGCACGCCGAGCAGGGCTTCGTGCTGCACAAGCCGCTGCCGGTCGAGGGCACGGTGCACGTGACCACGAAGATCACCGGCATGTACGACAAGGGCTCGGGCGCGCTGGTCACCACCACCTCCACCGCGGTCGATGCGGCCACCGGCGAGGTGCTGGTGGAGGCCGACTCGGCCGCCTTCATTCGCGGCGAGGGCGGCTTCGGCGGGCCGCGCGGGCCGGCCGGCGCGGCGCCGGTGCCCACGCGCGCGCCCGACATCGAGATCGCCACCGGCACCCGGCCCGACCAGGCGCTGCTCTACCGCCTGAGCGGCGATCGCAATCCGCTGCACAGCGACCCGGCCTTCGCGCGCCGCGGCGGCTTCGACCGGCCCATCCTGCACGGCATGTGCACCTACGGCATCACCGGCCGCCACCTGCTGCACGCGGTGTGCGGCGGCGATCCGGCGCGGCTGAAGTCGATGTCGGCGCGATTCACCAGGCCGGTGATGCCGGGCGATCCGCTCACCGTGCAGGCCTGGATCGAGGGCGATGTGGTGCGCTTTCGCACCCTGGGCGCCGGCGGCCAGCCGGTGCTCGACTTCGGTACCCTGCAGCGCAACGGCTGACGCCGCGGCGCGCGCCTCAGCCCGGGGCGTCGCCCAGATCGATGACGCCGGCGCGCGCCAGCGCGCCGATCTCGTCGGCGCCGATGCCGTGCTCGGCGAGCACCTGCGCGGTGTGCTGGCCCACGCGCGGCGACGTCGACAGCGGGGCGCCGCTGTCGAAGCGCGGCACGCCCGGCAGGCGCGCCACCGGCACCGGCCGCGGCATGTCGGGCTGCTCGAGCCAGGCGATCAGGTCGGCCGCCTCGACCTGCGGTTCCTTCAGGAAGTCGGCATAGCGGTTGACCTTCTCGTGCATCACCTGGTGTTCGGCCAGGCGCGCCGACCACTCGGCCGTCGTGCGGGTGGCCAGATGCTCGCGCAGGATGCCCAGCAGCTGCGCCTCGTGACGAAAGCGCCCGTCGGGGTCGGCGTAGCGCGGATCAGCGCCGAGGTCGGGGCGCTCGAGCGCCGCGCACAGCCCCTGCCACTCGCGGTCGCGGATCGCCGTGACCGACAGCCAGCCGTCGCCCGTGCGGAAGATGCCGTGCGGCACGCCGCCCGGACGCACCGAGCCGCCCTCGAGGAAGGCCGACATCATGCGGATGGCCTGCAGGCCGGCGGCGCCCTGCATGAGGCTGGCGTCGAGGTAGCGGCCGCGGGGTTCGTCGTGCCGGCCGTACAGCGTGGCCGACAGCGCCTGGAAGGCGTAGAGCGAGGTGGCCATGTCGACCGGGATCACCGGCACGCGGTGCGGGATGCCGTCCTCGCCATGGTTCTCGCCGGTCAGGCCGGTGAAGGCCTGCAGCACCGGATCCATCGCGGGCCGACCCACCAGCGGGCCGTGCTGGCCGAAGCCCGAGATCGAGAGGTAGATCAGGCGCGGTTCGCGCGCCGAGACCTCCTCCCAGCCGAAGCCCAGGCGCTGGATGACGCCCGGCCGGAAGCCCTCGATGAAGACGTCGGCACCGGCGATGAGTTTCCAGAGCAGCGCCTTGCCCTGCTCGTGCTTGAGGTCGATCGCAACGCTGCGTTTGCCCAGGTTGCCGATGATCGAGAAGGCGCTGTGGTCGCCATAGCGCACGCCGAGCACCCGCGACCAGTCGCCGTCGCCCCCACCCTCGACCTTGATGACATCGGCGCCGTATTGCGCCATCAGCATGCCGCAGTAGGGGCCTGCGATGCCCTGGCTGAGGTCGATGACCTTCAGTCCCTTGAACGGCGCGTCGTAGCTCACGTGGGTTTTCTCCGGGGTCAGGCTGACGCGAGCTCGGCGTCGAGCAGGAAGCCTTCGTAGCCGCGCGCGGCGACGTCGTCGCAGCGCTGCCGGTACACGCCGAGCCCGCCGATGTAGGGCATGAACACCCGCGCCTTGCCGGGCACGTTGGCGCCCACGTACCAGGAGTTGGCGCGCGGAAACAGCGTCTGGTCGGCGACCGCGTTGACGTGCGCGACCCAGCGGTCTTCGGCGGCCGGATCGGCCTCGATGCGCTGCACGCCGCGCGCGCGCAGCCAGTCGATGCAGCGGGTGATCCAGTCGACGTGCTGTTCGATCGAGGTGATCATGTTCGTGAGCACCGACGGGCTGCCCGGGCCGGTGATCGAGAACAGGTTGGGAAAGCCCGCGGTCATGAGGCCCAGATAGGTGCGCGGGCCTGTCGCCCACTTCTCGCGCAGGCTCAGGCCGCCGGCGCCGCGCACGTCGATGCCCAGCAGCGCGCCGGTGATCGCGTCGAAGCCGGTGGCGAACACGATCGCATCGAGTGCGATCTCGCGCGAGGCGGAGCGGATGCCGGCGGGCGTGATCGCCTCGATCGGATCCTTGCGCACGTCGACGAGCGCGACGTTCGGCTGGTTGAAGGTCTCGTAGTAGCCGCTGTCGAGGCAGATGCGCTTGGTGCCGATGAAGTGGTCGCGCGGCGTGAGGGTTTCGGCCACCACGGGGTCGCGCACGATCGCGCGGATCTTGTCGCGCACGAACTCGGCGGCGGTGACATTGGCCTGCTCGTTGATGAGCAGGTCGTTGTAGACGCGGGTGAGACCCGTGGAGCCGTTGCGCCACGCCGCCTCGAAGACCTCGCGCCGGCGCTCGGGCGCATCCTGCAGCGCGCCGCGGTCGGGCGCGGGCATGCCGGCGATGCCGGCGGGCGCCGTGCGCGCCTTCGCCCGCACCTCGTCGTAGCGGGCCTTGAAGGCAGCCACTTCCTCGGCCGAGAGCATGCGGTTGCCGGCCGGCAGACTGAAGTTGGGCGTGCGCTGGAACACCGTGAGGTGAGCCGCCTGGCGGGCGATCTGCGGGATCACCTGGATGCCCGAGGAACCTGTGCCGATGACGCCCACGCGCAGGCCGGTGAAGTCGACGCCTTCGCGTGGCCACAGACCGGTGTGGTAGAGCCTGCCGGTGTAGCTGTCGCGCCCGGGGAAGTCGGGCATGCGCGGCAGCGACAGGCAGCCCGATGCCGCGATGCACCAGCGCGCGCTCGCGCGCTCGCCGCGGTCGGTCGAGAGGGTCCAGAGGGCGCGGGCATCGTCGAAGTGCGCGGTGGTCACGCGGTGGCCGAAGCGGATGTCGCGACGCAGATCGAAGCGGTCGGCGACGTGGCGCGCGTAGGCGAGGATCTCGGACTGGGGCGCGAAGCGCTCCTTCCAGGTCCATTCCTGCTGCAGTTCGGGCGAGAACGAATACGAGTACTCGAGGCTCTCGACGTCGCAGCGCGCGCCGGGGTAGCGGTTCCACCACCAGGTTCCGCCGACGTCGTCGGCGGCCTCGTAGACGCGCACGCGCAGCCCCATGCCGCGCAGACGGTGCAGCATGAGCATGCCGGCGAAGCCGGCGCCGATCACGAGTGCATCGAAGGTTTCGACCCCGGCCGCCGGCCCGTCGGCGGCTGCGCGGGAGGTGCTTGCGTCCATGCCTTGCTCCGTGTCGCGGGCATCGCGCCCGCCTCTCGTTTCTGTCGGTGAAACCCTCGCGCCGTCGCGCCGGGGAACGGCACGAATGTACCCGAAGGCGGGTTTTCCCTGATTTCGCCGCGTGATAAGTTGACCCGATCGTGACGTCTATCGAGGTTCGTCGCGAGGCCCTCGCGGTGCTCGCCCTCTGCACCGCCCTGAACGTGCTCTCGCGCGGCATCGGCGAGAGCTTCGCCGTGTTCCTGCTGCCGGTGGTCGCCGAGTTCGATGCCGACCGCGCGGCGCTCACCGGGGTCTATTCCACCGCCGTGCTGTTCGCCGGTCTCGCCGCGCCCTTCGTCGGCGTGGCCGTCGACCGGCTCGGGCCGCGCCGCTGCTACCTCGCCGGGCTGCTGCTGTTCGGCGGCGCCTATGTGCTCGCCGGCCGCGTGACGGCGCTCTGGCAGCTGTACGCGCTGCTGGGCGTGCTCGCGCCGGCCGGCGCCTCGCTGGTGGGCATGGTGCCGGCATCGACGCTGATCAGCCGCTGGTTCGGCCCGCGCCTGCCCACGGCGATGGCCGTGCTGTCGGCCGCGCTGGGCGTGGGCATGCTCGCGTTCGCGCCGCTCGCGCAGGCGCTGATCGACGCCCATGGCTGGCGGCAGGCCTACCAGCTGCTGGGGCTGGCCCTGCTGGTGCTGCTCGCGCCGGTGGCGCTGCTGCCCTGGAAGCGCATTGCCGGCGGCTCCGAGGAGGTGGTCGAGGCCATGCGTCGGCGCGGCGCCGGCCAGGCCGCCTGGACGGTGCCGCGCGCGCTGCGCACCCCGATCTTCTGGGCACTGGCCGGCATGATGTTCAGCACCGCCGTGAGCACCTACGCGGTCAGCGTGCAGCTGGTGGCCTGCCTGGTCGAGGCCGGCTTTTCGCCGCTGGTGGCAGCCTGGACCTTCGGTCTGGCCGGCATGCTCTCGATCTTCGGCATGATGGGCGCAGCCACCCTCGCCGAGCGCATCGGCGAGCGGCTGACGGCCACCATCGCCTACAGCCTCACGCTCATCGGTCTGGCCATGCTGGCCCTGGCGATGCTTTATCCGTCGGCGTGGCTGGTCGCCGGTTATGTGCTCGCCTTCGGCGGCGCCCAGGGCTCGCGCGGCCCGCTGGCGGCGGTGCTCGCCGCGCGTGGCTTCCCCGGCGCGATGGGGCGGGTCTACGGCATGGTGCTGCTGGCCGCCGGAGCCGGCTCGGCGCTGGGCGCCTGGGCCAGCGGCGCCCTGTACGACCTCACCGGCGGCTACCATGCCGCGCTGGGCCTGTCGGCGCTCGGCGCGTTCGGCGGGCTGGCGCTGTTCTGGACCGTGCCCGCGCTGGGCGGCGATCGCGCCACCGCCGGCGGGCAGCCTGTCGGCGCGGCCACGGGCGCCGCCTCCTCATCCCGCGGCCCGGCCGCATCTCCGGACTCCTCCCCATGACCCTGACCACCGATCCCATCCTGCTCGGCGGCGCTCCCGGCTCGCCCTACACGCGCAAGATGCTCTCGCTGCTGCGCTACCGCCGCCTTACCTACCGCTACATGATCCACAACAACCGCGACGGTTCGGCGATGCCGGTGCCGCCGGTGAAGCTGCTGCCCACCTTCTGGTTTCCCGACGGCGCAGGCGGGCTGCGGGCGGTGGTCGATTCCACGCCGATCATCCGCCGCCTGGAGCGCGAGCACCCCGGGCGCAGCGTGCTGCCGCCCGACCCCGCGCTCGCCTTCCTCGACGAGCTGCTCGAGGACTATGGCGACGAGTGGCTCACCAAGGCGATGTTCCACTACCGATGGCACTACGCCGAGGACATCGACCGCGCCGGTTCCATCCTGCCGCGCTGGCGCAATGTCTGCGCCTCCGAGGCCGCGATCGAGCCGCTCAAGGCGCAGTTTTCCGAGCGCCAGATCTCGCGGCTGCGCTTCGTCGGCTCCAACGCCACCACCGCGCCGGTGATCGAGGCGAGCTACCGGCGCTTCCTGCTCGCGCTCGATGCGCTGCTGCAGCGCCAGCCCTTCCTGATGGGCCAGCGCCCCGGCGCGAGCGACTTCGCGATCTTCGGCCAGCTCACCCAGCTGACCCACTTCGATCCCACGCCCATGGCGCTCACGCTGCAGGTCTCGCCGCGGGTGTTCGCCTGGGTGGAGGTCATGGAAGACCTCTCCGGCCTTGGCGCGCAGGACGCCGACTGGCTTTCGCGCGAGACCGCGGCGCAGGTGCTCGCCGAGCTGCTGGCCGAGGTCGGTCGCACCTATGTGCCGGTGATGATGGCCAATGCGCGGGCGCTGATGGCCGGTGCCGATCGGGTCGAGGCGCAGGTCGATGGCCAGCCCTGGGTGCAGCAGCCCTTCCCCTATCAGGGCAAGTGCGTGGGCTGGCTGCGGCAGTCGTGGGCGCGCCTTTCGGCTGACGACCAGGCCTGGCTGCGTGGCCTGCTCGGCCCCGCCGGCTGCCTGCCCCTGGTGGGCGACTGATGCCGGGCACCCGGGCTGGGTTGATTGCCGGCCTGGCGGCGGTTGCCATCATCAGCCAGTTCTTCCGGTCCTCGGTGGCGGTGATCGCCCCCGAACTCATCGAGGAGCTTGCCCTCAGCGCCCAGGCGCTGGGGCTGGCGGGCGGCATGTTCTTTCTCGCGCTGGGCGTGTCGCAGGTGCCGGTGGGCATGGCCTTCGATCGCATCGGGCCGCGTTACACGCTCGCGGCGGTCAGCGTCTTCGCGCTGGCCGGCACGGTGGTGGTGGCCACCGCGACCGACGGCGCGCAGCTGATCGCCGGCCGCTTCCTGCTCGGGCTGGGCTGCGGGGCGAGCTTCATCAGCGGCGTCGTGCTGCTGGGCCGCTGGTATCCGCCCGACCGGATCGCCACGCTCTACGGCCTGGTCTTCGCAATGAGCCAGTTCGGCAACTTCATGGCGGCCACGCCGCTGGCCTGGCTGAGCTCGGTCGTCGGCTGGCGCACGGTGTTCTGGGCCTCGGGCGCGGTGCTGGTGGCGATCGTCGCCTTCTTCGTGTGGGTGGTGCGCGACCAGCCGCCGGGCCAGCCGGCGCTTGCGCATCGCGGCGAATCGCTGTGGCAGACGCTCGCCGGCTTCGCGCGGGTGTGGCGCATTCCGGGCTACCGCCGCGTGGTCGCCATCCACACCGTGGCCTATGCCTCGATGGCGACCGTGCTCGGACTTTGGGCGGGTCCGTATCTGCACGATGTGTACGGCCTGGACGGCGTGGCGCGCGGCAACGTGCTGGTGGCGATGGTGGCGGCCCAGACCGCCGGCATGATCCTGATGCCGCCCCTGGAGCGCCGCTACGACAGCCGCAAGCGGGTGATCCTGGGGGCTGCGGCCACGGTGATCGTGATCCTGCTGGTGCTCGCGCTGCTGCCGGCGCCGCCGCTGTGGCTGGCGGTGCTGCTGCTGATGGGCATCTGCGGTGTCAGCTGCTACGGCCCGATCATCATCGCGCATGCGGCCGCGCTCACGCCGCCGCTGCTGCGCGGGCGCAGCTCGGCCGCCGCCAACCTCGGGCAGGTCAGCGGTTCTTTCCTGCTGCCCGTGGGATGCGGACTCATCGCCGGTTTCTTCGGCGAGGGCAGCGGCTATCCGCCGATCGCCTATCGGGTGATCTTCGGCTTCATCGCGCTGGCGCTGCTGACTGGCGCGCTGGTGTACTCGCGGGCGCGTGACCTGCGTCCGGGCGAGGCGCCGCCGAGCGCCTGAACGCGTGGCGCCTGGCCGGCCTTCGCGGCGCCCCGACGGGTCTGCGCCCGCGGCTCAGCCCTCGCCTTCAGCCCTTGCCGTGCGGCTCGCGCTGGGCGACCGGCCCGCCGGCGTCCTTCCAGGCCTTGAAGCCGCCCTCGAAATGGCTGACCCGCGGCACGCCCATCTCGGTGAGCGCCGCGGCCGCCAGCGACGAGCGCCAGGCCGACTGGCAGTAGAGCACCAGCGCCTTGCCGGAGCCGAACACCGGCTTGTAGTAGGGGCTGTCGGGGTCGGCCCAGAATTCGAGCATGCCGCGCGGCGCATGGAAGGCGCCGGGCACCATGCCCTCGCGCTCGAGTTCGCGCACGTCGCGGATGTCGACGAAGACGGTGTCGGGATCGCCGTGGCGGGCGATCGCCGCCTGGGTGGGCAGCGTCTCGATCTTCTCGCGGGCCTCGGCGATGAGCTGCTGGTAGCCTTTTTTCAGCGACATGGATACCCCTTGAGCGGGTGTGGCGATGCGCACAAGCGTACCAGCACCCGGCTGTGATAGACGATGAGCTCGAACGCACCGGACCCCCGCACCCCATGAATACCCGCGATAGCCTCCGATTCCCGATCGTCGATCCCGCCGACGACGAAGCCATCGGCCGCCACCTCGGCGAGCTGGTGGCCTTCCGTCGCGACCTGCACGCCAACCCCGAGCTGTGCTACCAGGAGCACCGCACGGCGGCCTGCGTGGCTCAGGCGCTGCGCGCGCTGGGGCTGGCGGTGGACACCGGCCTGGGCGGCACCGGCGTGGTTGCCACGCTGCGCGGCCGCGGCCCGCGTGCCGCCGACCCCGCCCGCGCCATCGCCTTGCGCGCCGACATGGATGCCCTGCCGGTGGCCGAGGCCAACGGCTTCGGGCACGTCAGCACCGTGCCGGGGCGCATGCACGCCTGCGGCCACGACGGCCATACCGCGATGCTGCTGGGCGGCGCGCGCCTGCTGGCCGAGCGGCCCGACTTCGACGGCACGGTGCACTTCGTGTTCCAGCCGGCCGAGGAGGGCGGCGCGGGCGCGAAAGCAATGATCGACGGCGGCCTGTTCCAGCGATTTCCCGTCCAGGCCGCCTTCGCCCTGCACAACTGGCCGGCGCTGCCGGCCGGCCGGATGGCGGTGCGGGTCGGTCCCATCATGGCCAGCGCCAACCGCTTCGAGATCCGCGTGACCGGCCGCGGCGCGCATGCCGCGCAGCCGCACACCGGCATCGACCCCATCCCGGTGGCCTGCGCCATCGTCACGCAGCTACAGCTGCTGGTGTCGCGCAACGCCGATCCGCTGGACAGCGCGGTGCTCACCGTCGGGCAGATCGAGTCGGGCACGGTCGAGAACATCATCCCGGCGCTGGCGGTCATCAAGGGCACCTGCCGCACGCTGCGCCCCGAGACGCTGCAGATGCTGGTCGACGGGCTGCACCGCGTGGCCACGCACGTGGCCGCCGCGCACCTGGCCAGCGCCGAGGTGATCATCCGGCCCGGCTATCCGTGCACCGTCAACCATCCGGCGCAGGCCCGCTTCATGGCCGACGTCATGACCGAGATGGTCGGCGAGGCGCAGATCGATCGCGACGTCACCCCGGCCATGACGGCCGAGGACTTCGGCTACATGCTCGAGGCCGTGCCCGGCGCCTACGGCTTCATCGGCAACGGCCCCAACGGCGCGCCGGGCACCAACCTGCACAGCCCGCACTACGACTTCAACGACGACATCCTGGGGCTGGGCGCGCGCTTCTGGGCGCGGGTGGTGCGGCGCTGGTTCGAGCGCGAGGCGGCCTGAGCAAGCCGCGAGCGCGCCCGCCGCCTGCGGCGGGCCGCCGGCGGTCCTGGGCGCCGCCGATCAGTCGATGGTGGCGCCGCTGCGCCGGATGATCGGCGTCCAGATGCGCAGCTCATCCTGCATGAAGCGCGCAAGCTGCTCCGGCGCGCCGCCGGCGGGCTCCATGAACTGCGCGTGCATGCGTTCACGCAGCTCGGGTTGCGCGAGCACCGCGTTGATCTCGCGATTGAGCCGGCCCACGATGTCGGCGGGCGTGCCCGCCGGCGCCATGATCGCCATCCAGGCCACCGCCTCGACGTCGGGCACGCCGCTTTCCTTCATGGTCGGGATGTCGGGCATCAGCGTGCTGCGCGTGCCGGTGGACACCGCCAGCGCCTTCACGCGGCCGGCGCGCACCTGCGGCATCACGGCCACGGCCGGCACGCAGCTGAACTGCACGTCGCCCTGGATCACGGCGGTGATCGCCGCCGGCGATGAGGGGTAGGCAATATGGACCGCGAAGGTGCCGGTGCGCGCCTTCAGCAGCTCCACGCCCAGGTGCGACAGGCTGCCCACGCCGATCGAGGCGAAGTTGAAGGCACCGGGCTTTGCGCGCATTGCCGCCACCAGTTCCTGCATCGTGCCGATGCCCGCGTCGGCGCGCACCGCGCAGACGTTGGCCTGGCCGCCGGCGAGCACCACCGGCACGAGCTCGCGGAAGGGGTCGTAGGGCAGCTTGCTGTAGAGCACCGTGTTGTTGACCAGCGGGCCGTTGGTGCTGATCAGCAGCGTGTAGCCATCGGGCGTGGCGCGCGCGACCGCCCCGGTGCCGACGTTGCCGCCGGCGCCCGGCCGGTTCTCGACCACCACCGGCTGGCCCAGCCGTGGCGAGAGCCGCTCGGCGATCAGGCGCGCGGCCACATCGGGCGAGGAGCCCGGCCCGAAGGGCACGACGATGCGCAGCGGGCGCTGCGGCCAGGCCGCGGCCGGCGCGGCGGTCTGAGCGGCCGCGGGCAGTGCGGTTGCCAGGCCCAGCGCGACGGCGAGCAGCGCGCCCAGCGAGCGGCGGCGGGCTACGGTGGCGAAGGGTTCGTGGCGATGGGGCAGGTGCGGGTGCATTGTCGGACTCCGGCAGGGCGTTGCGTGGGCGCGATTCTAGGTGATCGGCGCGTCGTCCCTCTCACGGCGCCGGCTTCACCACCGCCACCCGCGCGCCGTCGCGGTAGACCTCGCGCATCGGCAGCCCGGCATCACGCCAGCGCGCCCAGGCGTCGAGCTTCATCACGGCTCCGGCGGCCGGCAGCGAGCGCCACAGCGCGGCGAACTCATCCTCGGTGCGCAGGCTGCGGCCTGGCTCCAGGCGCTGGCCGGTGGCGAACTCGTCGACCCAGTTGACCAGCGTGACCGGTCGACCCAGGTAGTAGGGCAGCGTCTGGTCGTAATGGCTCACCGAGAACACGGCGGCGCCGGGCGGCAGCGCCGGCGCCAGCTGCGCCGCCAGCTGTCGTGCCGACTTCTGCGCCGCCAGCGTCTGGTGGCCGAGCAGCACGACCTGGGTGCCTGTCAGACCGCTGAAGGCCAGCGCCACCACCGCCGCCGTGGCCCGGCCGCGGCGCGCAAGCACGGCGGCGCCGACGGCGAACACCGCGATGATGCCGAGCCCGGCCAGGATCCAGTCGCGATAGCGCAGCTCCTGAGGGCTGAAGTCGGGCTGCCTTCCGAACCAGCCACCGGCCACGCCTGCGAGCCCGATGCCGCCGGCCAGCGCGATCAGGGCGATCGCCAGCGCGTGCGCGGCCAGGCGCCCGGAGCCGAGCCGCTGCAGGTGCTGGCCGACCAGCAGCGCCAGCGCCGGGAAGATGGGCAGGATGTAGGAGGGCAGCTTCGAGCCGCTCGCGCTGAAGAAGACGAAGATGGCCACGCACCACGCCAGCAGCATCCGGTTGCCCTGGAAGCGGCCGGGCACGCGCTGCCAGCCCGCGCGCAGCGCACCCGGCAGCAGCGTGGTCCAGGGCAGCAGCCCGACCAGCAGGATAGGCACGAAGTACCACCACGGGCCCGGGCGATGCGTGTGGGTCAGGTAGCGATGGAAGTGCTGCTCGATGAAGAAGAAGTGGGCGAAGTCGGGGTTGACCCGCGACACCGCGACGAACCAGGGCGCGGCCACCAGCGCGAAGATGAGCGGGCCGGCGGTCCAGTTCAGCCGCCGCAGGGGCAGCAGATCGCGCTGCCAGAGCACGTAGGCGACCAGCGCAGCCGCCGGCAGCACGATGCCCACCAGCCCCTTGGCGAGCACCGCCAGGCCCATCGCCAGCCAGGCGATGGCCATCGCGACCCGGCGTTCGCGCGGGCCCGCGTCGTCGCGCTGGCCGACCCAGAAGCCCAGCAGCGCGAGGGCGAGGCTGGCCGACAGCGTGGTGTCGAGGTTGATGAAGTGGCTGTTGCCCAGCCACCAGACGCAGCTGCCCAGCACGCAGGCCGCGTACAGCGCGACCGTGGGCCCGGCAACGCGGCGCGCGCTCCACCACAGCGCGAGCACCGCCAGCGCGCCCGCCAGCCCGGGCCACAGCCGCGCCGCGAAATCGGTGTGACCGAACACCGCGAACGCGGCCGCGCTCGCCCAGTACTGCAGCGGCGGCTTCTCGAAGTACAGCAGGCCGTTCAGACGCGGGGTGAGCCAGTCGCCGCTGGCCAGCATCTGGCGCGACAGCTCGGCGTAGCGGCCTTCGTCGGGATGAATGAGATCGCGAAAGCCCAGCGTGCCGAACCAGGCGAGCAGCGCCAGCGCAAGCAGCGCGAGCGGCAGCGCCCGCTTCATGCGGGCACCTGCGCACCCTGCAGTGCCAGCACGCCGCTGCGGCCGGGCACCGAGCCGGTGGCGATCTCGTGCAGCGGCAGGCCGGGGCTGTCGAGGCTTGCGTACAGATCGCGGGTGGCCACCAGCGCGCAGCCGCGGGCCCGCCAGCCGGCGAGCAGCCGCTCGAAGGCCGGCGCGAGCTTCATGCCCTCGAGCTCGGCGTGCAGCGTGAAGATCTGGTCGCGATCGGGCTGCGCGTCGGTGATCGCGAGCAGCCGCGCATCGACGTTAGCCGCGTCGACGCCGTCGAGTCCGATGAGTTCGTCGAAGGTGGGCAGCGTGGTGGGCAGCTGCGGCACGCCGATCGGGCGGCCGTCGAGCGCGGGCTGGTGGGGATGCGTGCCGCGGCCATCCGACGCATAGTCGAAGCCGAGCTCGCGCTCGAGCCGGTAGGCGTGCGCGTTCATCTGCCAGCCGGCCGCGCCGTGGGTGCGCGGCGGGCGGCCGAAGACCTCCTGGTAGCGCTCGCAGGCCGCGCGCATCTGCCGCGCGGTCCAGTCGGCGTCGCGGGTTGCGACGTTGTCCTGCCAGCCGGTGTGATCCCAGCAGTGGATGCCGGTCTCGAACCCCGCGGCATCGACCTCGCGCAGCAACGCCGCGCAGCGCCGGCCGATGTCGGGCGCCGGCAGCAGCGTGCCGTAGAGCAGCGTGCGCAGCCCGTAATGTTCGAGCACCGAGGTGCGTGACACCTTCGACAGGAAGCCCGGGCGGAAAACGCGCCGGATCGCCATGCCGGTGCGGTCGGGGCCCAGGCTGAACAGGAAGGTGGCGCCAGCGCGCTGCCGGCGCAGCAGCGCGAGCAGCGCGGGCACCCCCTCGCGGGTGCCGCGCCAGGTGTCGACGTCGACCTTCAGCGCGATGCGCGGCATCGGCGGCGCGGGCCTCAGTCGAGCAGGTCGCGCGCCTGCGCGACCTGGCCGCGATAGGCCTCGAAGATGCGCTCGAGCGCGTCGCCCATGGCCACGCGCGGCGCCCAGCCGAGATCGGCCATCGTGTTGTCGATCATGGGCACGCGGTTGCGCACGTCCTGGTAGCCGGCGCCGTAGTAGTCGCCCGAGGAGGTCTCGATCAGCGTGACCCGCGCCGCGCTTTCGCGGTACTCGGGATAGGTGGCGGCCATCGCGAGCATCATGGTGGCGAGCTCGCGCACCGAGTGGTTGTTGGCCGGGTTGCCGATGTTGTAGATGCGCCCGCTCGCGCGGCCCTGCGGGTTGTCGATGATGCGCATCAGCGCGTCGATGCCGTCGTCGACGTAGGTGAAGGCGCGCTTCTGCGTGCCGCCATCGACCAGCCTGATCGGCTCGCCGCGCACGATGTGCCCCAGGAACTGGGTGATCACTCGCGAGCTGCCCTCCTTGGCCGTGTGGATCGAGTCCAGGCCCGGGCCGATCCAGTTGAAGGGCCGAAACAGCGTGTAGTCGAGGCCCTCCGAGGTGCCGTAGGCGTGGATGATGCGGTCCATCAGCTGCTTGGAGCAGGCGTAGATCCAGCGCGGCTTGTTGATCGGGCCGTAGACCAGCGGCGAGGCCTCGGGGTCGAACTGCTCGTCCTCGCACATCCCGTAGACCTCGCTGGTCGATGGAAAGAGCAGACGCTTGCGGTGCTTCACGCAGGCACGGACGATGGGCAGGTTGGCCTCGAAGTCGAGCTCGAACACCCGCAGCGGCTCGCGCACGTACGTGGCCGGCGTGGCGATCGCCACCAGCGGCAGCACCACGTCGCACTTGCGGATGTGGTACTCGATCCACTCGCGATTGATCGTGATGTCGCCCTCGAAGAAGTGCAGGCGGGGGTTGCCCAGCAGCGGCTCGAGGCGGTCGCTGGCCATGTCCATGCCGTACACCTCCCAGTCGGTGTCGGCCAGGATGCGCTGCGACAGGTGGTGGCCGATGAAGCCGTTGACGCCGAGGATGAGGATCTTCTTGCGGGTCTTCATGGCGTGCTTCCAGGCGGGGGGCGATCGGGGGCGGACGGCGAGCAAGGCGCGGGCGGCGCCGGCAGTGCTGCGCCGAACCGTGCAACGAAGCCGCGGGCATCGAGCGGCTGGTCGTCGCACTCGGCCGCGAGCACCCGCAGCACGGCGCCGTCGCCGGCGCGCAGCCACAGCGCGTCTTGGGCAGCGAACAGTCCCGCGCGCAGATCGACCGGCGGTGCGATTGGCGATGATGGTTGCGTGCGCAACGTTCGCAGCACACGGATCGTGACGCCATCGAGGGCTGCGAAGGCGCCGGGGTAGGGCGGAGCAACCGCGCGCACCAGATCGTGGATGCGCTCGGCCGGCTGCGACCAGTCGATGCGGCCGTCCTCGGGGCGCCGGCCGCCGAAGTAGCTCGCCTGCGCCTGATCCTGCTCGTGATGCGGTGCGGTGCCGGCGAGCAGCGCCGGCAGGCAGTCGTCGAGCGCGATCTCGGCGGCCACCGTGACCTTCGCGAACACCTCGCCGGCGGTGTCGTCGGGAAGAATGGGTACCGCCTGCTGCGCGACGATCGCGCCGCGATCGGGCTTCGCTTCCATCCGGTGCAGCGTGGCGCCGGTGCGGCGCTCGCCATGCAGCACCGCCCAGTTGACGGGCACCCGTCCGCGATAGCGCGGCAGCAGCGAGCCGTGCATGTTGTAGGCGCCGCGCGTGGCCGACTCGAGCAGCCGCGGCGCGAGCATCTGGCGGAAGTAGAACGAGAACAGGAAGTCGGGCCGGCAGGCGCGCACTGCCTCGAAGGTGGGCTGGTCGTTGGCGTCGGCCGGCGCGATCAGCGGCAGGCCGCGCTCGCGCGCGGTGGCCGCGACGCTGCCGAACCAGATGCGCTCGGCCGGGTTGTCCTCGTGGGTGACCACGAGCGCCACCTCCACGCCGTGCGCAAGCAGCACCTTCAGGCAGCGCACGCCCACCTCGTGGTAGGCGAAGACCACCGCGCGGCTCATGCGCGCCCGTCCGGCGGGCGCTGCTCGAGCACCGCGCGCACCAGGTAGCGCGGACGCTGGCGCACCTCCTGGTAGATGCGGCCGATGTACTCGCCCAGCAGCCCGATGCCGAACAGCGCGATGCCAACCAGGAAGAACAGCAGCGCGAACAGCGTGAACAGCCCGCCTTCCTCGGGGCCCATCAGGATGCGGCGCGCGGCGAGCAGCACGAACAGCGCCCCCGACAGCAGCGCCACCGCCATGCCCAGCATCGAGAACAGCTGCAGCGGAACCACGGAGAAGCCAGTCATCAGGTCGAAGTTCAGGCGCACCAGGCTGTAGAGCGAATACTTCGATTCGCCCGCGTGGCGCTCCTCGTGGCCGACGACCACCTCGGTGGGGCTGATGGCGAACGTGTAGGCGAGCGCCGGGATGAAGGTGTTCATTTCGCGGCACTGGTTGATCGCATCGACGATGCGCCGGCTGTAGGCGCGCATCATGCAGCCCTGGTCGGTCATGCGGATGCGCGAGATGCGCTCGCGCAGACGGTTCATCGCGCGTGACGCCCAGCGCCGCCAGGCGACGTCGCGGCGCATCCGGCGGATGGAGCCGACGTAATCGTGGCCCTGGTCCATCGCGGCAAGCAGCAGCGCGATGTCCTCGGGCGGGTTCTGCAGGTCGGCGTCGAGCGTGACGACGCGTGCCCCGCGAGCCCGCTCGAAGCCGGCGAGCAGCGCGCGGTGCTGGCCGAAGTTGCCGTCGAGGATCACCACCCGGGTGTGGACGGGCCGGCGCTCGAACTGGGCGGCGAGCAGCGCGGCCGAGCGGTCGCGGCTGCCGTCATCGACGAAGATCACCTCGAACGACTCCCCGAGCGCATCGAGCGCCGGATAGAGACGGTCGAACAGCGCCTGTAGGCCGGGTTCCTCGTTGTAGACCGGGATGACCACCGACAGCGACGGCGCCGCGCCGGCCGGGGCCGCAGCCTGGGCTGGCGGCATTGCGGGGGCCGGCGGCGTTGCCGGCGCGGGGGCTGCCGTGGCGCTCATGACCGCGGCTCCCGCAGCGCCGGCTCCAGCACCTCGGCAAGCGCCGCGCAGACCCGCTCGACGTCGGTGTCGCTCATCGCTGGAAACAGCGGCAAGGTGACGGTGCTGTCGCCGATCGCCTCGGCCACCGGGAAATCGCCGTCCTTCCAGCCCAGGCCACGGTAGAGCGTGAAGCGGTGCATGGCCGGGTAGTGCACGCCCACCCCGATGCCGCGGTTGCGCATCGCAGCGATGAACTCGCCGCGCGTGAGGGCAAGCCGCGCCAGCGGCAGCAGCGGCTGGAACATGTGCCAGTTGCCGCGCGCCGGCCCGGCCGGATCGTCGGGCGGCGGCAGCGCCAGGCCAAGCGCCGGATCGATGCGCGCGAAGTAGCGCGCGGCGAGCTCGGCGCGGCGCCGGTTGAACGCCTCCAGATGCGGCAGCTGCCCCAGGCCGATGGCCGCGGCCACGTCGGTGAGGTTGTCCTTGTAGCCGAGCAGGTCGACGTCCATGCCGCCATCGGCATGGCGCGTGACGCCCTGCAGGCGCAGCTTCTCGAACAGCCGCGCCTCCTCGGGCGTGTTCATCACCAGGCAGCCGCCCTCGGCGGTGGTGATGTTCTTGTTGGCGTGAAAGCTGAACGCGATCAGATCGCCGTCGCGGCCGATCTCGCGGCCGCGCCAGCTCGCCCCCATCGACTGCGCGGCATCCTCGATCACCCGCAGGCCGCGGGCGCGCGCGATCGCCTGGAGGCGGTGGCGGTCGACCGGCAGGCCGGCGAGGTCGACCGCGATGATCGCGCGGGTGCGCGGGCCGATGGCCTCCTCGAGCCGGTCGAGGTCGATCAGGCGCGTGTGGGGCTCGACGTCGACGAAGACCGGACGGGCGCCCACCGCGAGCACGACGTTGGCCGTGGCCACCCACGACAGCGGCGTGGTGATGACTTCGTCGCCGGCTTCCACGCCGGCCAGCCGCAGGGCGAACTCGAGCGCCGCCGTGGCCGATACCGCGAGCCGCACCGGGCGCCCGTCGTAGCGCGCCGACAGCGCCTCCTCGAATTCGCGGCACTTCGGGCCGGTGGTGATCCAGCCCGATCGCAGCACCTGCACCACCGATGCGATGGTGGCCTCGTCGATGCTAGGTCGGGTGAAGGGCAGGAAATCCATGCGCAGGGCGTGGCGGGCTTGGTGGCGGGGCGGCGGCGGGGCAACGGCGGGGCCGGGGGGGCGCCCCCGCCCCCCCCCCCCCCCCCCCGCCAAATAAACCAGCCCGC
>JBILUW010000040.1:0-20260 GCA_044370795.1 Burkholderiaceae bacterium | reverse complement strand
GGTCGCCCGGCATCACGCCGGCGGCCGCCAGTCCGGCGGCGGTTTCGTCGGCCGCCCGCATCAGTTGCTGCCAGCTGTATCGGGTATCGCCGGCGACCAGCGCATCGGCCTGGGCGACGCTCGCGAGGGCCTGCTCGAACAGCGACCAGACATCGGCCGGGCGGTCGCGAAAGCAGCGCATCACGCGATCGTCGAAGTGGGCTTCGTCGCGGATCGGGGCGGGATCGGGCAGGCGTGGCGGCATCGGTCGGGACGGGCAGGCAGGCGGGGGCTGGCTCATCGGAGCGTCGCTGACCCAAGGCAAAAGGCCGCCTTGCGGCGGCCCCGTCGGGCCGGGGGCCGTTTGCAGCAGCCCCCGGGTTGCGCGCAGCGCGGCGTCGGCCGCGGCGCGTTCAAGTCCGGCCGCCGGGCGGCCGGGCTTCGGTCAGTCGCGATCGCCGCCGAAGATGCCCAGCAGCGCCAGCAGGTTGCTGAACACGTTGTAGACGCTGAGGTAAACCGACAGGGTGGCGGTAACGTAGTTGGTCTCGCCGCCGTTCACGACCCGCTGCAGATCGACCAGGATGAAGGCCGAGAAGATCAGGATGGCCAGCGCCGAGATGGTCAGGGTGAGTGCCGGCATCTGCAGCCAGATGTTGGCAATGCCCGCGGCCAGGATGACCAGGAAACCGACGAACAGCCACTTGCCCAGGCCGCTGAAGTCGCGCTTCGAGACCGTGGCGACCGTGGCCATCACGGCGAAGATGCCGGCGGTGCCGCCGAAGGCGGTCATGATGAGCGAGGCGCCGTTGCTGAAGCCGAGCACGTGGCCGACCAGACGCGAGAGCATCAGGCCCATGAAGAACGTGAAGGCGAGCAGCAGACCCACGCCGATGGGGCTGTTCTTGAACTTGTCGATGGCGAAGAAGAAGCCGAACGCCACGCCGAGGAACACCAGGATGCCGATGAAGGGGCTGCCGGCGAAGAACGAGAACCCGGTACTGACCCCGATCCAGGCGCCCAGCACGGTCGGGACCATCGACAACGCGAGCAGCGCGTAGGTGTTGCGCAGAACCCGGTTGCGGGTGGCGGTGGCGATCGAGCCGGCGCTGGCGCCGAAGCCGGCGTCTAGGCGGTTCTGGTCGAAAGACATGAGTGCGTACTCCGTAAGGGATGTGTCAGCAATGTAGGGGCAGGCGGCGCGGAATTCAACCGCGAAGATGCAAGGGTCTGTCGGTTCGGCAGACCGAATCCTGTCATCACGCTGTGCTAGACTCTCAGGTTCGGTCAATCCCGGAACGATGGTGAGATGCTTTCTCGGGTTTTACCCGCAAGCGTTTCATTTTTCGGGGGTTTTTCCGACCAATCTCCCAAGACCGATTTTTTGATGCCCGGGCAGGCCGCCAGCCCGTCAGGGTTCACGCGCAGGATCGACCATGGCCATCGAACGCACGCTTTCCATCATCAAGCCCGACGCCGTCGCCAAGAACGTGATTGGCAGCATCTATTCCCGCTTCGAGCAGGCCGGGCTCAGGATCATCGCTGCCCGCATGATGCACCTTTCGCGCGCCGAGGCCGAGGGCTTCTATGCCGTTCATCGCGAGCGGCCCTTTTTCAAGGACCTGGTTGACTTCATGATCTCGGGTCCGGTGATGGTCCAGGTCCTTGAAGGAGACAGTGCCATCCAGAAGAACCGCGACCTGATGGGCGCGACCGACCCCCGCAAGGCTGCCCCCGGCACCATCCGCGCCGATTTCGCCGACAGCATCGATGCAAACGCGGTCCACGGCTCCGACGCGCCCGACACCGCCCGCGCCGAGGTGGCGTTCTTCTTCCCGGCGATGAACATCCACACCCGGTGAGCCCGGCCGCGCCGCCCGTGCGGCGCTCCCGGCCCCGCCCCAGCCCTGCCGGCATCCGATGAGCGAATCCGTCAATCTCCTCGGTCTCGATGCCCCAGCCCTGGCCGGTCTTTGCGCCGGCTGGGGGGAAAAGCCCTTTCGCGCCCGCCAGTTGATGCGCTGGGTCCATCAGCGCGGCGAGGCCGAGTTCCCCGCCATGACCGACCTCGCCCGAAGCTTCCGCGAGCGGCTCGGCAGTCACGCCCGGGTGCAGGCGCCGGAGGTGCTTCGCGATCACCGCTCGGCCGACGGCACCCGCAAGTGGCTGCTCGACGTCGGCGCCGGCAACGCCGTCGAGGCCGTGTTCATTCCGGAGGCCCAGCGCGGTACGCTGTGCGTGTCGACCCAGGCCGGGTGCGCGGTCAACTGCCTGTTCTGCGCCACCGGCAAGCAGGGCTTCTCGCGCAACCTCGACGCGGCCGAGATCGTCGGGCAACTCTGGCTGGCCAACAAGGCCCTGGGCGCGGCGCCCGGTGGCGAGAGGGTGGTCAGCAACGTCGTCTTCATGGGCATGGGCGAGCCGCTCCAGAACTACGCTGCCACGCTGGCGGCGCTGCGCATCATGCTCGACGACAACGCCTACGGGCTGTCGCGCCGGCGGGTCACGGTGTCCACCTCGGGTGTGGTGCCCATGATCGACCGCCTGCGCGACGACTGCCCGGTGGCGCTCGCGGTGTCGCTGCACGCCCCCGACGACGCGCTGCGCGACGAGCTCGTGCCCCTCAACCGGAAGTATCCGCTTGCCGAACTGCTCGCTGCCTGCGAGCGTTACCTCGCTCGCGCCCCGCGCGACTTCATCACCTTCGAGTACGTGATGCTCGACGGGGTCAACGACAGCGACGCGCATGCCCGGGCGCTGCTCGCGATCGCGCGGCGCGTGCCCAGCAAGATCAACCTCATCCCCTTCAACCCGTTCCCGCACGCCGGGCTGCGCCGTTCCCCGGACGAGCGTGTGCGGCGTTTCGGCTCGGTGTTGCTCGAGGCCGGCATCGTGACCACCGTGCGCCGCACCCGCGGCGACGACATCGACGCGGCCTGCGGGCAGCTCGCCGGCGAGGTCCGCGATCGCACGCGACTGGCCGAGCGCGATGCGCGGCGCATCCCGCTCGTCGAGGTGCGCACGTGAGCGCCATGACCGGCCGCTCGGGCTCGCCAGTCGGCCGGGTCGGGCGCTGGCTGCTCCTGGCGCTCGGGCTCGCCGCCGTGGCGGCCTGCGCCACCCCGGGGGCGCGGCCCGGCAGCGACGCGACGGCCGACGCCCCGACCTCCGCCGGTTCGAACACCAGGCTGGCGATCCCCGAGTCCGGAGACGAGAGCGAGTCGCGCAGGCGTGCCCGGATCCGGCTCGAGCTCGCCGCCACGTACTACCAGCAGGGCAACTACGCGGTGGCCGTCGACGAACTTCGCCAGGCGCTGGCCATCGATCCGAACTACCCGGCCGCCCACGGCATGCTGGGCCTCGTCTACATGGACCTCAACGATCGTGCGCGCGCCGAGGAGAGCTTCCAGCGCGCGTTGCGCCTGGCGCCCTCCGACTCCGATCTCAACAACAACTACGGCTGGTATCTCTGCCAGACGGGGCGCCCGCAGCAGGCCATCGAGCGTTTCCTGCTCGCGCTGCGCAACCCGCTGTACGCGACCCCGTCGCGGCCGCTGCACAACGCCGGCATCTGCTCGCTGCGCATGGGCGACGAGAAGGCCGCCGAAGATTACTTCCGGCGGGCCTTCCAGGTCGATCCCGGCAACCCGGTCGCGATGTTCCAGCTGGCCGAGCTGAACCTGAAGCGCGGCGATTACGTCAGGGCCCGCTTCTACTCCCAGCGCCTGATGGGCACCTTCGACCCCAGCGCCGAGGTGCTCTGGCAGGCAATCCGCATCGAGCATCGCGCCGGCAACGCCGACGCGCGCGAGAGCCTTGCGGCCCAGTTGCGCCGCCGGTTTCCGACCTCGCGCGAGGCTACGCTGCTCGCCGCAGGGCGCATGTCCGACTGATCAGCCGTGAGCGCGCCCACCCCGCCTGCTCGCCCCGCCGTGCCCGACGTCGACGACACCAGACCGACGCAGGTCGGCGCCGCCCCTGCCGAAGCGCAGGGGCCGGCAACGGCCTTGCCTGAAGCCGGGGCGGCCGCCGCTGCTGCCGCGGCGCCTGCTGCGGTCGACTCGGTCGCGGGGCTGATTGCCGCACGCGAGGCCCGTGGCCTGGGCGCCGCCGACGTGGTCGCCGCGCTGAAGCTGTCGCCGCGGCAGGTCGCCGCGCTCGAAGCGGGCGATTGGGCGTCTCTGCCCGGGCTGGCCTTCACCCGGGCCGCGCTGCGCAGCTATGGCCGCCTCATCGGCGTATCGGTCGAGCCGCTGGCCGCTGCCATCGGCCAGGGGGTGGCCGCGCCCGAACTGCGCGAGGCGGCGAGCCTGCGGGCGCCGCTGCCACGCACCGGCGTGCTCGGGTTCGGTGCCGGCGGCTCCGGCAGCCGGCTCGCCTGGATCGCGCTGGCCCTCGCGGTGCTGGTGGTCGTGGGTCTGTTTTTCGGTCGCGAGGCGGCTCGCGAGCAGGATCCGCCGGCCCGGCCAACGACCTCCCCGGCTCCGGGGGCAGCCACTTCGCCGGCGCCGCCTGCGCCAGCCACCTCGCCGCTTCCGCCCGCAGCGGCGCCCGCCGACCCCGCCGCGCCCGCCGAAAAGGCGCCGGTGGCGCTGCCCGTCGTTTCCGGATCGCTCGCGGTCGCGCCGGCCGGGGGGGCGTCGCCGCCGGCATCCGGTGCGGCTCCGGTCGCGCCTGCCTCGCCAGCACCGGCCGCGGCCACGGCGGCCGGCGCCCCGGCGGGCGCAGCCTTCCCGATGCTCGCGCCAAGCGCGCGCGAGGCGCTGCTGCGCTTCGAGCGCGAATCCTGGGTCGAAGTCCGGCGAGCCGACGGGCAGATCGTCGTCGAGGGCCTGCAACGCGCCGGCACCGAACTGCGTCTGCCGCTTTCCGGCGAGCTCAACCTGGTCGTCGGCAATGCCGAATTCGTGCGTGTCGAGCGCGGCGGAGCCCCGGTCGATCTCAAGCCCCTGATCCGCCAGGGGGTTGCGAGGCTTAAGCTAGCGCCCTGATCCCGGCCCAGCGCCGCCACCGCATCCATCCGATGAACGAAGCCGCCTCCCAAGACGCCCCCGGCTGTCCTGCCGCCCCCATGCCCATCGGTCCGCTAGCGCGCCGCATCACGCGCCGCGTGCGCGTGCGCTGGGGCGCGCGCACCGTCGAGGTTGGCGGCGGCGCGCCGGTGGTCGTGCAGTCGATGACCAACACCGACACGGCCGATGCGATCGCCACGGCCATCCAGGTTCGCCAGCTGGCCGCCGCCGGTTCGGAGGTGGTGCGCATCACGGTCAACAGCCCCGAGGCCGCCGCCGCCGTGGCGCCCATCCGCGAGCAGCTCGACCGCATGGGCGTCGACGTGCCGCTGGTGGGCGATTTCCACTACAACGGCCACAAGCTGCTCAGCCAGTACCCCGATTGCGCGCAGGCGCTGTCCAAGTACCGCATCAACCCGGGCAATGTCGGCACCGGCAGCCGGCGCGACGACAACTTCGCGCAGATGATCGAGGTTGCTTGCCGCAACGACCGGCCGGTACGCATCGGCGTGAACTGGGGCAGCCTCGATCAGGCGCTGCTCGCCCGCATGATGGATGCCAACGCGGCCCGTGCCCAGCCCTGGGACGCCTCCGCCGTCATGCGCGAGGCGCTGGTCGCCTCGGCCATCGAGAGCGCGCAGCGCGCCGAGGCCCTGGGCCTGCCCGGCGACCGCATCTGCCTGTCGGCCAAGGTGTCCAGCGTCCAGGATCTCATCGCCGTCTACCGCGAGCTCGCGCGCCGCTGCGACTACCCCCTGCATCTGGGGCTCACCGAGGCCGGCATGGGCTCCAAGGGCATCGTCGCGTCCACCGCCGCCATCGCCGTCCTGCTGCAGGAGGGCATCGGCGACACCATCCGCGTGTCGCTCACGCCCGAGCCCGGCGGCGATCGCACCCGCGAGGTCATCGTCGCGCAGGAAATCCTCCAGACGATGGGCCTGCGCGCCTTCACGCCCATGGTGGTCGCCTGCCCCGGCTGCGGGCGCACCAGCAGCACCTTCTTCCAGGAGCTCGCCGACCGCATCCAGCGTTATCTGCGCGAGCAGATGCCGGTGTGGCGCGCCCGCTATCCCGGCGTCGAGACCATGCAGGTCGCCGTGATGGGTTGCGTCGTCAACGGGCCGGGCGAGAGCAAGCATGCCGACATCGGCATCTCGCTGCCGGGCTCCGGCGAGGCGCCGGTGGCGCCGGTGTTCATCGACGGCGCCCGCGACGTCACCCTGAAGGGCGATCGCATCGCCGAGGAGTTCCAGGCGATCGTCGAGAACTACGTGCAGCGTCGCTACGCGCTGCCGCTCGAGGAACGTTCGTGAGTTCCACCGAACGCATCCAGGGCGTGCGCGGCATGAACGACGTGCTGCCCGCCGACGAGCCGCTGTGGCAGCGCTTCGAGGACACCGTCGCCGACACCATGCGCGCCTACGGCTACCAGCGCATCCGCACCCCCATCGTCGAGCACACCAGGCTCTTCGTGCGCGGCATCGGCGAGGTGACCGACATCGTCGAGAAGGAGATGTACTCGTTCACCGACGCGCTCAACGGCGAGCAGCTCACGCTGCGCCCCGAGGGCACCGCCGGGGTCGTGCGCAGCGCCATCGAGCACAACCTGCTCTACGACGGCCCCAAGCGCCTCTGGTACGCCGGGCCCATGTTTCGCCACGAGCGCCCGCAGAAAGGCCGCTACCGACAGTTCCACCAGGTCGGGCTCGAGGCGCTCGGCCTGGCCGGTCCCGATGCCGACGCCGAGGTCATCATGCTGTGCGCCCGGCTGTGGGCCGATCTCGGCCTGCCCGACGTGCGGCTGGAGCTGAACACCCTCGGTCAGCCCGAGGAGCGACGGGCGCACCGCGAGGCCCTGATCGCGCACTTCGAGCGGCATGCCGACCGCCTCGACGAGGATGCCCGGCGGCGGCTGCACAGCAACCCGCTGCGCATCCTCGACACCAAGAACCCGGCGATGCAGGCTGTCGCCGACGGCGCGCCTCGCCTCATAGACTTCCTCGGTGCCGAGTCGCTCGCGCATTTCGAGGGCGTGCAGTCGCTGCTGCGCGCGCAGAACATCGCCTGGCGGATCAATCCCCGTCTCGTGCGCGGCCTCGATTACTACAACCTCACGGTCTTCGAGTGGGTGACCGACGGTCTCACCATCTGCGGGGGTGGCCGTTACGACCCGCTGGTGGGCATGCTCGGCGGCAAGCCGGCGCCGGGTTGCGGATTCGGCATAGGCGTCGAGCGCGTGCTCGACCAGATGCGGGCCCGCGGCGGCGCGCCCGCGGCGGCGGGCTGCGACGTCTACGTCGTGCACCAGGGCGAGGGCACGCTGGCCCCCGCCTTCGAAGCGGCCGAGCGCCTGCGCGACAGCGGCCTGAACGTCGTCGTGCATGCCGGCGGCGGGGGGTTCAAGGCGCAGTTCCGGCGCGCCGACGCGAGCGGCGCATTGGCGGCTGTGGTGCTCGGCGAGGACGAGGCGCGCGCTGGTGTCGTCAGCGTCAAGTGGCTGCGCGGCGATCCATCCGCGGCCGGCGATGCGCGCCAGGAGCGCATCGCCATGGGCGAGCTTGCCGGGCTGCTGCTCGGTGAGCTGGCCAACCCGAACATCGCCGGCGCCAACTGAGGCGCAGGCTGAACGCGAAAGGACTCCCGGGCCATGGCCTACGACTTGGAAGAGCAGGAACAGCTGGCCACCATCAAGGCCTTCTGGCGGCAGTACGGCAGCCTGCTGCTCACGGCGGTCACCGTGGTCCTGCTGGCCATCGCCGGCTGGCGCGGCTGGGGCTGGCATGAGGCACGTCAGGCGGCAGGGGCCTCCGGCGTCTACGAACAGCTTCAGGCGGCCGCCCGCGACCGCGACGTCGATCGCATCAAGGCCACCGCCGGCACGCTGGTTGGCGAGTACGGCCGTACCGCGTATGCGCCGATGGGCGCGCTGATCGCGGCGCGCGTGCACGTCGACGCCGGCGATCCCAAGGCGGCCCGACCGTTGCTGCAATGGGTCATCGACAAGTCGCCCGAGGAGGCGATGCGTCACGTCGCCCGCGTGCGTCTGGCCGGGCTGCTGCTCGACGAGCAGGCCTACGAAGAGGGTCTCAAGCTGCTTGCGGGATCGCCGCCGGCGCGTTTCGAGGCCGAGTGGTCCGATCGGCGCGGTGATCTGCTCCTCGCTCAGGGCAAGACCGACGAGGCCCGCGCCGAGTACCGCACCGCCCTCGACAAGGCGCGCGCCGACGCGCCCATGCGCCGCGTCATCCAGCTCAAGCTCGACGCGCTCGGCGGGGCAGCATCATGAGCGGCGGCCGTTCCGGCGGGCACCGCCTCGCCCGTGTGGCGCTGCTCGCCGCGGCCGTGCTGCTGGCTGGCTGCTCCCGGATGCCCTGGTCCGACGGCCGCGCTCGCCTGCCCGATCCGCCTCAGCCGACGGCCAAGGCTACGGTTCGAGTGGCCTGGTCCGTGCGCCTGCCCGCGGGCGGACATGGCTTCGCGCCCGCACTGGCCGGCGATTCGGTCTACGCGGCGGCTGCCGATGGCACGCTCGCGCGCATCGAGACCGCCACGGGTCGCGTTCGCTGGCAGACCCAGGTGGGCCGGCGGCTGGTCACCGGCGCTGGCACCGACGGCGAGATCGTCGTGGTCGCCGGCCGCGACGGCAGCCTGATCGCCTATGGCGCGGCCGGCCGCCAGCTCTGGAGCGTACCCCTGGGTGCCGAGGCCGCCTCGATCCCGGCGGTGGGCCAGGGACGGGTCATCGTGCGCACCACCGACAACCGGATCACCGCCCTCGATGCCGCGACCGGCCAGCGTCGCTGGAGCGTGTCGCGGCAGGCGCCGGCGCTGGTGCTGCGCCAGAGCCAGGCCGTCACGATCGCCCCGGGCACGGTCTATGCCGGCTTGCCGGGTGGCCGGCTGATCGCCATCGGTCTCGACAGCGGTGCGCTGCTGTGGGAGGCGGCGGTCTCCAGTCCGCGTGGCGCCAACGAGATCGAGCGCATCGCCGATGTGCTGGGTTCGCCGCTGATCAGCGGCCGCGAGGTCTGCGCCGCGAGCTATCAGGGGCGTGTGGCCTGCTTCGAGACCTCCTCCGGGCGGGCGTCCTGGGCGCGCGACGTGCCCGCGATGGGCGGGGTCGAGGTCGACGCCCGGATCGTCGCGGTTTCCGATGAGCGCGGGCAGGTGCACGCCTTCTCGCGTGCGGGGGCCAGCGTGTGGCGTCAGGCGGCGCTCGCGCGTCGCGAGCCCTCGGCCCCGGTCTCCGTCGGTACGCATCTGGTGGTCGGCGACGTGCAGGGGCAGCTGTACCTGCTGTCGCGCGACGATGGCGCGATCGCCGCGCGCCTGCCCACCGACGGCACGCCTGTGGTCTCGCAGGGAGTGCGCGACGACCGGCGCGTCGTCGTCCAGACATCCGGCGGCAGCGTCGTCGCGCTCGAGGTCGACTGAGGTGGCCCGTCCGCCCGTGGTGGCGATCGTCGGCCGACCCAACGTCGGCAAGAGCACGCTGTTCAACCGGCTGACCGGCACGCGCGCGGCGCTCGTCGCCGATCGGCCCGGCCTCACCCGCGACCGTCACTATGGCCGGGCAAGGGTCGGCGATACCCATGCCATCGTCATCGACACCGGCGGCTTCGAGCCCGTGGCCAAGCAGGGCATCGAGGTCGAGATGGCCCGCCAGGCGCGCCAGGCCGTCATCGAGTCCGATGTGGTGCTGTTCATCGTCGACGGTCGGCAGGGGCTCACCGGGCACGACCACGACATCGCCGCCGAGCTGCGGCGCAGCGCCCGCCGGGTGCTGCTGGCGGTCAACAAGACCGAGGGCATGCTGCGCGACCGGGCGGTCGTCGAGTTCCACGAGCTCGGGCTCGGCGCGCCGCTGGCGGTGTCGGCGGCCCATGGCGACGGCGTGCGCGAGCTGCTCGAACTCGCCGTCGAGGGCCTGTTGCCCGCGCCCGTGCCACCCGCCGAGGAGAACGTCGAGCATGGCGAGCCGACCGCCCCTGAGCAGCCCGCCGGCCCGCGTCGGGTTCGGGTCGCCGTGGTCGGCCGGCCCAACGTCGGCAAGAGCACCCTGATCAACACCCTGCTCGGCGAGGAGCGCCTGATCGCCTTCGATCAGCCCGGCACGACGCGCGATGCGGTCGCGATCGACTTCGAGCGTGGTGGCCGCCCCTACACGCTGGTCGACACCGCCGGCATGCGCCGGCGCGGCAAGGTGACCGACGTCATCGAGAAGTTCTCCGTGGTCAAGACGCTGCAGGCGATCGAGGACTGCAACGTCTGCGTGCTGATGCTCGATGCGCTCGAAGGGGTGGGCGAGCAGGACGCGAGCATTGCCGGCTACGTGGTCGAGGCGGGCAGGGCGCTCGTGCTCGCCGTCAACAAGTGGGACAGCCTGCCCTCCGAGGGGCGCGAGCGTCTCAAGAGCGAGATCGACCGCAAGCTGCACTTCCTGCGCTTCGCTCGGCTGCATTTCATCTCGGCGCGCAGCGGGCTGGGCGTGGGCGCGCTCATGCGTTCCGTCGACGAAGCCTATGCCGCTGCCATGCGGCGCATGCCCACGCCCAAGCTCACCCGTGCCCTGCACGAGGCGGTCGAACGCCAGCAGCCGCCGCGGCGCGGGCCGGTGCGGCCCAAGATGCGCTACGCCCACCAGGGGGGCCAGAACCCGCCGATCGTCATCGTCCACGGCAGCGCCCTCGACCACGTTCCCGAAACCTATCGGCGCTACCTCGAGTCGTGGTTTCGCGATCGCTTCGAGCTCGCGGGCACGCCGCTGCGCATCGAGTGGCGCAGCGGCGCCAACCCCTACGCGCCCGCCTCCTGAGCGTGCTTGCGGGCGTCTCACGACAGCCGTTGCGGGCATCCCTGATCGGCTGAGGTTTGCGGTTATAGTGGGACGCACCCGGACCCGCGTGCGCTTGAAGCGCGCGCGGGCCGTCCCCATCTTCCCGATACCGCGTTCCCGGAGTCACGATGAGCAACAAAGGGCAGCAGCTACAAGACCCGTTCCTCAACCTGCTGCGCAAGGAGCACGTGCCGGTCTCCATCTATCTGGTCAACGGCATCAAACTGCAGGGTCACATCGAATCCTTCGACCAGTACGTCGTGCTGCTGCGCAATACCGTCACCCAGATGGTCTACAAGCACGCGATCTCCACGGTCGTGCCGGCACGCGCCGTCAGCTACCAGCCCGAGAGTCCCGAGTCCTGAGCCCCGCTGCCCCCACCACGCGCGCCCTGGTGGTCGGCGTCGCCTTCGGCGGCGCCCACGCCGACCGCGCCAGTCTCGAGGAAACCTGTTCGCTCGCCCGTTCGGCGGGTATCGATCCGGTCGAGATGCTCGCGGTAAGACGCGCGCGGCCCGACGCCGCGCTGTCGGTGGGCAGTGGCAAGGCCGAAGAAATCCGCGCGATGCTGCGCGAGCGCGACGCGCAGGCCGTGATCTTCGACAACCCGCTCAGCCCCGTGCAGCAGCGCAATCTCGGGCGCCTGCTCGAGGTTCCGGTCATCGACCGCACCGAACTCATCCTCGACATCTTCGCGCAGCGCGCGCGCAGCAACGAGGGCAAGCTGCAGGTCGAGCTCGCGCGCATCGAGCATCAGCTCACCCGTCTGGTGCGCGGCTGGAGCCACCTCGAGCGCCAGCGCGGCGGCATCGGCCAGCGCGGCGGTCCGGGCGAAAAGCAGCTCGAGCTCGACCGGCGCATGCTCGACGCCAAGGCCCGACAGCTGCGCCAGCGCCTCGACAAGCTCGCCCGGCAGCGCCTCACGCGCCGTCGCGCCCGGCTGCGCGGCGAGGTGTTCGCAGTGTCGCTGGTCGGCTACACGAACGCTGGCAAGAGCACGCTGTTCAATGCCCTGACCGGAGCCGGTACCTACGCGGCCGACCAGCTGTTCGCCACGCTCGACACGCTCACGCGCCGCACGCGGCTGGCCGGCGGGCCCGAACTGGTGCTCTCGGACACGGTGGGGTTCGTGCGGCAGTTGCCGCACACCCTGATCGAGGCCTTCCGGGCGACGCTCGAGGAAACCCGCGATGCCGACCTGCTGCTGCACGTGGTCGATGCCTCGGCGCCCGATCGCGACGACCAGATCGCCGAGGTTGCGCGGGTGCTCGCCGAGATCGGCGCCGACCATGTCCCGATGCTCATGGTCTACAACAAGATCGATGCGGCGGGATGGTCTCCGGAAGTGCTGCGCGACCCCTGTGGTAGCATCATTCGGTTAGGAGTCAGCGCGCGGTCTGGCGCCGGACTCGACGAGTTGCGCCTGGCCCTCGAGGAAACGCTGGTCGGTCGCGGCCCGGGCGATCCCCATCCGCCCGAGCCGGTCGCGGCTGGCGCTCCGGGCGCAGATTCCCCGCAGCATCCTCAGCACACCCTTCAGGCGTCGCTTCCCGACGAGGCCAGCCTCGCCGAGGACGCCCTCGCCCCCCAACCCTTGCTCTTGCCCTCGCCATGTGGAAGCCGATCACCAGGATATTCTCCCTGAACGACCCCGGCTGGGGCCGTAGCGGCTCCGGCGCCAGCGGTTCCGGAGGGAACGGTGCTGGCGACGGGGGCGGCAGTGGCGGCGACGGTCAGCGGCCTCGTCCGCCCAACGACGGGCCGCCCGACCTCGATGAGCTCTGGCGCGATTTCAACCGGCGGCTGAATGGCATGTTCCGCCGCGGCGGCGGGCCGCGTGGCCCGAATGGCCCGGCGCCCGGTTCCGGCGACGGTCCCAGCATGCGCGGTGCGGGCGCCGGTGCGGCCGTGCTCGGAGTGGTGGCGCTGCTGCTGTGGCTGGGTAGCGGCTTCTACATCGTGCCCGAGGGTCATGCCGCGGCCATCCTTCGGTTCGGGGAATTCCGCACGCTCAACGATCGGCCGGGCTTCACCTGGCGGCTGCCCTATCCGGTCGAGGTGCACGAACTCGTCAACGTGCAGCAGTTGCGCCAGATCGAGGTCGGCTACCGCAGCAACGTCAAGAACAAGGTCCTGAAGGAGTCGCTGATGCTCAGCCAGGACCAGAGCATCGTCGACATGCAGTACGCGGTGCAGTACAGGCTCTCCGACCCGGTTGCCTGGCTGTTCAACAACAATCCGGGGCCGGCGCCCGACGAGATCATCCGTCAGGCCGCCGAGACTGCGATGCGCGAGACGGTCGGCCGCAAGGGCATCGACCAGGTTCTCTACGAAGAGAAGGAAGCGGTCGCCAAGGACGCGCAGAAGCTGATGCAGGCCATCGCCGACCGCTACAAGGCGGGCGTTGCGATCGTCGACGTCACCATCCAGCAGGCGCAGCCGCCCGAGCAGGTGCAGGCCGCCTTCGAGGACGCGAACAAGGCCGCCCAGGACCGCGAGCGCCTGATCAACGAGGGGCGGGCCTACGCCAACGACGTCATCCCGAAGGCGCGCGGTACTGCCGCCCGCCTCGCCGAGGAGGCCCAGGGCTACCGGCAGCGCCTGATCGCCACCGCCGAGGGTGATGCGAGCCGCTTCAAGCAGATCCTGACCGAATACAGCAAGGCCCCTCAGGTCACCCGCGACCGCATGTACCTCGAGACCATGCAGCAGGTGTTCGCCAACACCACCAAGGTCTACGTCGACACGCGCAACGGCACGCTGCTGTCGCTGCCGCTCGAGCGCCTGCTGCAGTCGGGCGCCAACGATGCCGCGCGCGGCAGCGCGCCCGCCACTGCCGCCGCCCCCAACCCGCCCGCCGCCGCCGAGACGCCCGCCCAGCCTGCCGCTCCCGAGGCCAGCCGTGCCCGCGACGGGCTGCGCTCGCGTGATCGCGACGCCAGCCGGTAGGAGAAGCCCATGCAGCGCCTTGCACCCATCGTTCTCGCCGCGCTCGCGGCCCTCGGTCTGCTGTCGGCGAGTCTCTTCGTCGTCGATCAGCGCCAGTTCGCCGTCGTGTTCGCGCTCGGCGAGATCCGGCAGGTCATCGATCAGCCCGGCCTGCACTTCAAGCTGCCGCCGCCCTTCCAGAACGTCCAGTACTTCGACAAGCGCATCCTCACCATCGACAACCCCGACATCGATCGCTTCATCACGTCCGAGAAGCTCAATGTCCAGATCGACACCTACGTGAAGTGGCGCATCAACGACCCCAAGACCTACATCCGCTCGGTGAGCGGTAGCGAGGTCGTGGCCGCCGACCGGATCTCGCGCAGCCTGCGCGATGCGCTCAACAACGAGATTGCCAAGCGCACCGTCGCCGACGTCATCTCCGGCGAGCGCGACAAGATCATGGAAGGCGTGCTCGCCAAGGTGAACGAGGATGCCAAGCAGATCGGCGCGTCGGTGGTCGACGTGCGCCTCAAGCGGGTCGATTTCGCGCCCGAGGTGCAGGAGCGCGTCTTCGACCGCATGCAGTCCGAGCGCAAGCGCGTGGCCAACGAGCGGCGCGCCACCGGTGCGGCCGAGTCCGAGAAGATCCGCGCCGACGCCGACCGCCAGCGCGAGGTCGTGCTCGCCGAGGCTTACCGCGATGCCCAGAAGATCAAGGGCGAGGGCGATGCCAAGGCTTCGGCACTGTACGCAGCGGCCTTCGGTCAGGATCCCGCCTTCGCGCAGTTCTACCGCAGCCTCGAGGCCTACCGCGCCTCGTTTCGCAGCCGCAACGACCTGATGGTGGTCGACCCGTCGGCCGAGTTCTTCCGTTATCTCAAGGGGTCGGGCTCCGCCGGATCCGCGCCCGCACCGCGATCCCGCTAGCGCCGGGGCGGGCTGCCGGTCCGCCCGCGCCCGTCGCCTGCTCATGCTCGATTCCCTGCTAACCGCCCTCGGCCTGGTGCTGATCCTGGAAGCATTGCTGCCCTTCGCGGCGCCACGGCAGTGGCGCGAGATGCTCGCGAAGCTGTCGCGGCTGGCCGACGGGCAGGTGCGCTTCGTCGCGCTGGGCGCGCTCCTGCTCGGCACCGCTCTCGTGTTGCTGGCCTGAGCCGAATCGACCACAATCACGGGTTTTCCACCGATTTCGCCGTTACGGCCAGCCGTCTGGTCGCGCGCCTCATGCCACGCTGGCTTCTTCCCGAGAGCATCGCCGACGTCCTGCCCGCCGAGGCCCGCGCCATCGAGGAGCTGCGCCGGCGGCTGCTCGACCTGTACCGCTCGTACGGCTATGAGCTCGTGATGCCGCCCCTCATCGAGCACCTCGATTCCCTGCTCACGGGCGCCGGCCACGATCTCGAGCACCGTACCTTCAAGCTGGTCGATCAGCTCTCCGGCCGCACGCTCGGGCTGCGCCCGGACATGACCCCGCAGGTCGCCCGCATCGATGCGCACCTGCTCAATCGCAGCGGCGTGGTGCGGCTGTGCTACTGCGGCCCGGTGCTGCACGCACGGCCCGCGGGCCTGCTCGCCACCCGCGAGCCGGTGCAGGTCGGTGCCGAAATCTATGGCCATGCCGGGCCCGAGGCCGATCTCGAGAGCGTCGAGCTGATGGTCGCATCGCTGCAGGCCTGCGGCGTGCAACGCGTGCGCGTCGATCTGTGCCATGCCGGTCTTGTGCCGGCCCTGCTGGCGATGAATGCGCCGGCGCTGCTCGCGGCCATCGACGAAGACGACCTCTATCGTCTGCTGCAGCACAAGGACATCCCGGCCCTCGAGCGCCTGCTGGCGCCACTCGAGCGGGCCTCGCGGGAAGCGCTGCTTGCGCTGCCCGGGCTTTACGGCGCCATCGGGCCGTCGGCCGTGTCGCCCGACTGCCTCGATCGCGCCCGCGAGCGGCTGCCCGCGCTGCCCGCCGTGGCGGCTGCCCTCGACGATCTCGCGCGTCTGGCCGGCTCGCCGCTGTGGCAGCGCCATCCGGGCGTCGAGTTGTCGGCCGATCTCGCCGATCTGCGAGGGTACCGCTATCACAGCGGCCTCACGTTTGCCGCCTACGTCGACGGCCGCCCCGACGCGATCGCCCGTGGCGGGCGCTACGACGATGTCGGCCGCGCTTTCGGGCGGGCGCGGGCGGCCACCGGCTTTTCCCTCGAACTGCGCGAACTCGCCGGGCTTCAGCCCACGGCCGAGCAGCCCGGAGCCGTGCGCGCGCCCTGGTCCGACGATCCGGGCCTGGCGCAGGTGGTGGCCGATCTGCGGCAAGCCGGCCAGATCGTCGTCCGCGTGCTGCCCGGCCACGAGCAGGAACAGCAGGAGTTCGCCTGCGATCGCGAACTGGTCAGCGAGGGCGGCGCGTGGAAGCTGCGCGCGCTGACGCCTTGACCTCCTCCCCCAACACCATTACCCGAAGGAAAGCGGCGGCCTACGCGCTCTGAGCGGCGGCGCCGGCACGGACATGGGAAAGAACGTCGTCGTGATCGGCACCCAATGGGGTGACGAAGGCAAGGGCAAGCTCGTCGACTGGCTCACCGAGTCGGTCCAGGGCGTGGTCCGTTTCCAGGGCGGGCACAACGCCGGCCACACGCTGGTCATCGGCGGGCGCAAGCAGGTGCTGCGGCTGATTCCGTCGGGCATGCTGCGGCCCGCCACGCTGTGCTACATCGGCAACGGCGTGGTGCTGTCGCCCGATGCGCTGCTCGCCGAGATTGCCGAGCTCGAGGCGGCCGGCGTGTCGGTGCGCGACCGCCTGCGGGTGAGCAACGCCTGCCCGCTGATCCTGCCCTACCACGTCGCCATCGACCGCGCCCGCGAGGCGCGCCGCGGCGACGCCAAGATCGGCACCACCGGCCGCGGCATCGGGCCGGCCTACGAGGACAAGGTCGCGCGGCGCGCGCTGCGTGTGCAGGACCTCTACTCGCCCGAGCGTTTCCACGAGCGCATCGCCGAGGCGCTCGACTTCCACAACTTCACGCTGCGCCACTATCTGGGCGCCGAGCCGTTCGAGCCACGGCAGGTGGCCGACGAAGCGCTGGCGCTTGCCGATCGGCTTGCGCCGATGGTGGCCGACGTACCTCACGAACTCGCGCGGGCGATGGCCCGGGGCGAGAGCCTGCTCTTCGAGGGCGCACAGGGCGCGCTGCTCGATGTCGACCATGGCACCTACCCCTACGTGACGAGCAGCAACTGCGTCGCCGGGGCCGCCGCCGCCGGCGCCGGGGTCGGTCCGCAGGCGCTGCACTACGTGCTGGGCATCACCAAGGCCTACACCACCCGCGTGGGCTCGGGACCGTTCCCTACCGAGCTCTTCGACGACATGGGCCGTCATCTCGCCACGCGCGGCAACGAGTTCGGTGCTGTCACCGGCCGGCCGCGGCGCACCGGCTGGTTCGATGCGCCGGCGCTCAAGCGCTCCATCCAGCTCAACGGCGTGAGCGGTCTGTGCGTGACCAAGCTCGATGTGCTCGACGGCCTGCCCGTCGTCAAGCTGTGTGTGGGCTATCGCGAGAAGGGCGCTTCGGGCGCGCCCACCATCGACCTCCTGCCGTTCGGTGCCGAGGCGGTCGGGCACCTCGAGCCGGTGTTCGAGGAGATGCCCGGCTGGACCGAAACCACGGCGGGCGTGCGCGACTGGGATGCGCTGCCCGGCAATGCCCGGCGTTATCTCGAGCGGCTCGCCCGCGCCGTCGAGGCGCCGATCGACATCGTCTCGACCGGACCCGATCGCGACGAAACCATCCTGATCCGCCATCCGTTCGCAGCGTCCTGACATCAACCCCGGCTCGAGCCCACCCACCGCTGCGTGCGCCACGCCTCGAAGGAACCTCGCCATGAAGGATCTCTACGTCTCCTGGGACGAGTACAACCGGCTGATCGAGAAGCTGGCGATCCGGGTCTACGATTCAGGATGGCATTTCGATGCCATCGTGTGCCTGGCTCGCGGGGGGCTGCGAGTCGGCGACGTGCTGTCGCGCGTCTTCGACCGGCCGCTGGGCGTGCTGTTCACCAGCTCGTATCGCGAAGCTGCGGGCACCCGGCAGAGCCGCCTCATCATCGCCGACCACATGTCGAGCGCCGCGCCCCTGCCGGGGTCGCGCTGGCTGCTCGCCGACGATCTGGTCGATTCTGGCGGCACGCTGGTCGAGGTGGTGCCGGCTCTCAAGGAGCGTTTTCCGCAGGTCGAGGAGGTGCGCTCGGCCGTGCTCTGGCGCAAGGGCGCCTCGGTGGCCGAACCCGACTATTACATCGAGTACCTGCCGACCAATCCCTGGATCCACCAGCCCTTCGAGGAGTACGACCACATGCGTCCGACCGACCTCAAGACGCGCTGGGGCATCTGAAGGTGCCAGCAGCGCCCGCCGGGCCTTTGGCTTCCGGGCACCTGCAAAGGAAAAGGCCTGCTTGCGCAGGCCTTCGAATGGGTGCCCAGAAGAGGACTCGCCCACGTTTCGCGGGCCCGGCCCGGCTTGCATGCCGGGCCTTTCTCGTCCCCGCGCAAAGCCCGCAGGGGCTTTGCTTTCCGGGCACCTGCAAAAGAAAAGGCCTGCTTGCGCAGGCCTTCGAATTGGTGCCCAGAAGAGGACTCGAACCTCCACAGTGTTGCCACCGCTAGGACCTGAACCTAGTGCGTCTACCAATTCCGCCATCTGGGCATTTCGTTGCCCGGCTGCCCGAACAACGAAGCCCTAAATTTTAAGCGAGCCGATGAAATTGTCAAATCGACTCCCGCCTGCGAAGGTGGGGCAGGGCGGTGGCGAGGCGGGTTTCGCGCCGCGGGCGCGAGGGGGCCGCCGATGACCGAAGACGCGTGGGCGCTTCCTTCCCGTGACGAGATCCTCGAGAGTCTGCGCACGGCCGAAGCGCCGCTCACGCCGCAGGAACTCCTCGCGCGTCTGGGGGTGCCGCCGCGGCACGCGGGCGCGCTCGACAAGCGGCTGGCCGCCATGGAGCGCGACGGCCAGCTGATGCCCAACCGCAAGGGCGTGCTGCTCATCGCGAGCAAGCTCGACATGATCGCGGGCCGGGTCCAGGGGCATCGCGACGGCTTCGGATTCCTGCTGCCCGACGTGGGTGGCCAGGACATCTTTCTGAGCCCGCGCGAGATGCAGAAGGTGATGCATGGCGACCGGGTGCTGGTCAAGCGGGTGGGGCTCGACCACAGGGGCCGGCCCGAGGGCGTGATCATCGAGGTCACCGAACGCGCCCATCGGCGCCTGGTCGGACGCTACCTTTCCGAGCGCGGGGTCGGCATCGTCGTCCCCGAAGACCAGCGCATCAAGCACGACATCCTCGTGCCGCCGGGCGAGGCAGGCGCCGCGCGCCCCGGCCAGGTGGTCAGTGTCGAGATCGTCGATCCGCCATCGGGCCACGCCGCGCCGATCGGCCGCGTCGTCGAGGTGCTCGGCGAGATCGACGATCCGGGCATGGAGATCGAGATCGCGGTGCGCAAGTTCGACGTGCCCCACCAGTTCTCCGACACCGCGCTCGCAGCGGCCGCGGCGTTGCCCGCCAAGGTTCGCGCCACCGACCTGCGCGGCCGCATCGACCTGCGCGACGTGCCGCTGGTCACGATCGACGGCGAGGACGCGCGCGACTTCGACGACGCGGTCTACTGCGAGCCCCATGGCGAGGGGCGCGACGCGGGGCACCGGCTGCTGGTTGCCATCGCCGATGTCGCGCACTACGTTGGCGCGGGCGACGCCATCGACCGCGATGCGGCGCTGCGCTCGACCTCGGTGTACTTCCCCCGCCGCGTGATTCCGATGCTGCCCGAGAAGCTGTCCAACGGGCTGTGCTCGCTGAACCCCGAGGTCGACCGGCTGGTGCTGGTCTGCGACATGGTCGTCTCGGCCGCGGGCGAGGTGCGGGCCTATCAGTTCTACGAAGCCGTGATGCGCTCGGCCGCCCGCCTCACCTACGACGAGGTCTGGGGCATCCTGTCGGGGCGCGATGCGCAGGCGATCCGCCGGCGCGCGGCCCTGGTGCCGCACCTGCAGAATCTGCAATCGGTGTTCCAGGCGCTGCTCGCGCAGCGCGAGGCCCGCGGCGCGGTCGACTTCGACTCCGTCGAGACGCGCATCGTCTGCAACCCGATGGGCCGCATCGAACGCATCGTCGCGCTCGTGCGCAACGATGCTCACCGCCTGATCGAGGAGTGCATGCTCGCGGCCAACGTGTGCGCGGCCGACGTGATGCGCCGCAGCCGCCACGCCGGCCTGTACCGGGTTCACGAGGGGCCCACGCCCGAGCGCCTGGTCAACCTGCGCGAGTTCCTGCGCACCGTCGGCCTGACGCTGGGCGGCGGCGAGCAGCCGAGCCCGCGCGAGTACGCGCGCCTTGGCGAACAGGTCCGCGCGCGGCCCGATGCGCTGCTGCTGCAGCAGATGATGCTGCGTTCGATGCAGCAGGCGGTCTACTCGCCCCACAACAGCGGCCATTTCGGCCTTGCCTACGAGGCCTACGC
>JBILUW010000236.1:0-6151 GCA_044370795.1 Burkholderiaceae bacterium | reverse complement strand
TCCTGGTAGGCAGGGATCGCCACGGCGGCGAGGATGCCGATGATCGCGACGACGATCATCAGTTCGATCAGCGTGAAACCTTTCTGGACCTTGGACATGGATGGCTCCTTGAGTGATGGTGCGGGGAAAATCGGGCACGTCGATTGATGCGCCACAACGACAACAGGTGCATCGGTCGTGCCAGCGACCGCGAGCGGATGCCGCCACCCGACGAGCGGTCGGCGCGTGAGATATGTCACGCCTGGACGCAACATTGCGCACACACGGGAGCAGCGGGCCGCGGAACGCACTGACGCAACGCGTCACATCGGGATGGCACCTGACGCATCCGGTCAGGCGGGGAGGTGACGCGATTCGTCACCCTGGGGGCGAGCCTGGCTCCGCTCCCGCCGCGTACAGCCCCGGGGAGAGGGCGATCAGAGTTCGAACACGTCGCCGCGCTCGAGCACGCGCGGCATGTGGCGGTCGGCGCAGCCGGCAATCTCGCGGGCGATGGTCTGGCGGTCGGAGGGCTTCAGGTGCGTGACCAGCACCCGCACGTCGGGGCTCAGCCGGGCAAGGCCTTCGCCGAGGGCGCTGGGGTGCAGGTGCCGCGAGGCGATGGCCAGATCGCGCTCGCGCTCCGAGAAGGCCGTCTCGACGATCAGGTAGCGCAGATCGGCGATGGCCTCGAGGCTGCGCCAGAAGGTCTCGCTGTGGCCGGTGTCGCCCGAGAACACCAGGGCTCCGCGCTCGGTGCTCACCTGGTAGCTCAGGGCGGGCACGGTGTGATCGGCGGGCAGGGCCCGCACCGAGCGCGCGCCCAGCGCAACGGTCTGGTCGACAGCGAGCGGCTCGAAGACCATCCAGGGCTGGTTCGGCCGCGGGATCGCGGTGAAGTCGGGCCAGATCACCCAGTTGAAGATGTGGGCGCGCAGCGCGGCGATGGTCTCGGGCAGCGCGTGCACCACCAGCGGCGAGCGGCGCAGGCCGCCGACCGAATCGACGAGCAGCGGCAACGCCGCGATGTGATCGAGGTGCGAGTGCGTGAGGAAGACGTGGTCGATGCGGGCGAGCTCGTCGACGCTCAGATCCTCGACACCGGTGCCGGCATCGAGAAGGATGTCGTGATCGATCAGGAATGAGGTGGTGCGCGCGAACGCGCCGATGCCACCGCTACATCCCAATACCCGCACCTGCATCGGCCCGATCCTCGGCTGGCGACGCGACGGCGCTGGGCTGCCGGCGCATCGGAATCGTTTCGCGCGGCGCCATCGACGCCGGCGCAAAGATCAGCACGGGCTCGCTGCGGCCGGCAAGCTGCACCGTGCCCAGGGGGTCGAACCGATGACCCGCAGCCTGCCGCACCGTCGGTTCTCCGACGATGATCGACTGATCGTAGGCCTTGGTCAATGCCTCGAAGCGGGCCGCGAGGTTGACCGCATCGCCTATCACCGTGTAAGTGCGCCGCAGCCGCGAGCCCATGTCGCCGACCCGCACCACGCCGGTGTTCACGCCGACGCCCACGTGCATCTCGGGCAGCCCGCGCGAGCGCAGGCCGTGGTTCAGGCGCATGACCTCGTCGAGCATCGCGAGCGCCGCGTGCACCGCTCGGTCGGCGTGCTGCGGGTCGGGCAGCGGCGCGCCCCAGAACGCCATCACCGCGTCGCCGATGTACTTGTCGACGGTGCCGCCATGGCGGTGGACCACCTCGGTCATCGCGGTGAGAAAGCCGTTCAGATACTCGCGCAGGCTCTCCGGCGGCATCGTCTCGGCGATGCGGGTGAAGCCGCGGATGTCGACGAACAGGATGGTGAGCTCGCGGTTCTCGCTGCCCGAGGGCGCGAGATGCGCGGGATCGCGCACCATCCGGTCGACCAGCGCGGGCGAGACGTACTCCCCGAAGAGGTCGGCCATCGCCCGGCGGGTGCGGCCCTCGACGAAGTAGCCGGCCGTGAGATTCAGGATGAGCAGCCCCACCACCAGCGCCTGCGCGGCGGCCACCGGCACCACCAGGCCCAGATTGTTCCAGGCGATCGCCGCCGACCCCCAGATGGTGAGCAGGGCCACCGCGCTGAGCGTGACCGAGCCAAGCGCTCCGAGCACCGGCATCATCATCGCAAGCGCCACCCCCACGCCCAGAGCCACCAGCGCGCCGTAGCCGGCCGAGGCGAGCGATCGGCTATGCAGAAGCGCGCCCACCGCCGGCGACGCATGCACGGAGTCGAGCGCTGCCGCGATCAGCGTGGCCTGGATCTCGACGCCCGGCATGGCCGCCTGGACGGGCGTGGCCCGCAGGTCGGCAAGCGCCGGCGCCGAGGAGCCCACCAGCACGATGCGATCGCGCAGCCGCGCCCAATCGACGCGGCCCTCGAGGACGTCGGCCGCCGAAATGACTTCGAAGCGCTGCGCGCCATCGGCCTCGCCACGGATGCGGCCGGCGTAGGGCACGAGCGCGGTCAGCCCTTCGGACAAGGGCAGGCGCACGGTGCCACGCTCGCCATGCAGGCTCAGTTCGTCGGCGTCCAGGCGCAGGCGGGCCGAGCCGAGCCAGTGGCGCAGGACGGCAACGGCGAGCGATTCGTAGAGGCCGCCGCGGAACTCGGCAAGCAGCGGCAGCGCCCGCACGGTACCGTCGGGATCGACCAGCGGATTGAAGAAGCCCGCCCCGGCGGCATGGGCCTGCAGAGAAGGCAGGTTCGCGCCATAGCCGCTCCAGCGGGTGACGCCTTCGAGGTCGAGTTCCGAGAGCGCCTCGACAGGCATCACCGCCGCCGGGAGCGCCCCCGTGGTGCGCCCGCCGCGGTCGGCGGTGAAGTAGTAGCCCAGTACCACGGGTCGGCCGTCCAGGCGCCTGGCAAGCGCCTCGTCCTCATCGCCCGGGCGCTGCGGCTCGGCAAAGACGACGTCGACGCCGACCACACGCGCTCCCCCGCGCTCGACCAGGGCGGCCGCGAGTTCGCCAACGCGGGCGCGGTCCCAGGGCCAGCGCCCGATGCGCGCGATGCTCACGTCGTCGATGTCGACGATGACCACCCGGGGCTCGGGCGGCGCGACGTTCACCCGCAACCGGCCGTCGTAGATGGCGTTGTCGAGGGTGCCTACGAGCGGCAGGGGCAGCAGGCCCAGCACGCTCGCGGCCACCGCCAGCGTGATCACCAGCCCGAGCGCTCGCCGGCGCAGGTAGGCCAGGCGATCGGACAGGCGCGACAGGCGGCTCATCTCAGCCCTGCCCCGCGCCCGACTCACGATCGGGGGGCGGCTTGCGGAAGCGGTACAGCGCGCCGGCCAGGTCGATCAGGTCGCCATCGGCCAGGGGCTGTGGGTCCAGCCCGATGGGAATGCCATTCAGACGCGGAAAGGCGCCGCCCTCCAGATGCGTGATGAAGTGTCCGGCCCGGCGGCGGGCGACCACCGCCACCACCTCGCCGGCGTGCAGCGCAACGATCGGCTGCTCGATCGGCATCAGCCGTGGCGGCATCGACCCGTCGAGACACTCGAGAACCGCAGCGGGGGTGGGGACGGGGCGCGCTACCGCGCCGTCAGCGCCATCAGCACCGTCGGCGAGGCCATGCCGCGTGCCGGCTGTGCCGTCGGCAAGCGCAGGCCCGGCGGCGGGCTCATGGTCGGACTGGGGAGGGCTGGCCGACTCGTCGACGAAGCGCAGCCGGAAGATCCCCACCTCGACCAGGTCGCCATGCTCCAGCACGTGCTCGTCGATGCGCCGGCCGTTGACCAGCGTGCCGTTGCGGCTGCGCAGATCGCGGATGCGGGCGCCTTCCGGACCCGCGATCACCACGGCGTGCTCGGCGCTGACCGTCAGGTGATCGAGAGCAATGTCGTTGTCGGCAAGTCGTCCGATCGAAAGCGTGGGACGGTCGAGGGCGATGCTCTCGAGCAGCCGATCACCCGCGCTGAGCACCAGGCGCTGGCGGGCCAGCCGCGCGCGCGTACCGCTCACGCCAGACCCCGAGGGACGATGGCGCTGGAGGCAGCGATGGCGGCTGCTCGCGCTCGGGGCGCGCGCAGCGCTCGAGGTGCTCGGCCGCAGGCACGGTCGCAATGGCAACACATGCTCCGGACTCTAGGTCCGCTGTCGCGCGCGACCTCGGACGGGCAGCCCGAACGGCCAGCCGCTGCCGCCAGGCGGTGACGGGGACCGGGACCGTGACGGGGACGCTGAAGCTGACGGCGACTACGGCGGTAACCGTAACGCTAACGGCTTGGTCGTCGGTCGGCATCGGAGGGACACCGACCAGCGGGACCCCATGCCCGCCGCAGGCGGGCGACCCGGAAGGCCCGGATCGCCCCTTGGATCAGAGAACGCTCCCCATCTCGGAGGGATTGCGGGTGACCTTGAAACCGCACGCTTCCATGATCTCGAGCTTGGCGTCGGCTGTATCGGCACCGCCTGCGATCAGGGCGCCCGCATGGCCCATGCGCTTGCCCGCCGGGGCGGTAACGCCGGCGATGAACCCGACGACCGGCTTGCGCATGTTGTCGCGCGCCCAGCGCGCGGCGTTGGCTTCGTCGGGGCCGCCGATCTCGCCAATCATGATGACCGCATCGGTGTCGGGATCGTCGTTGAACATCTGCAGCACTTCGATGTGCTTGAGCCCGTTGATCGGGTCGCCGCCGATGCCCACCGCGCTCGACTGGCCCAGCCCCAGTTCGGTGACCTGAGCCACCGCCTCGTAGGTGAGGGTGCCGGAGCGCGAGACGATGCCCACGCGGCCCTTGCGATGGATGTGGCCCGGCATGATGCCGATCTTGATTTCGTCGGGGGTGATGAGGCCGGGGCAATTGGGCCCGAGCAGCACGGTGCGCTTGCCGCCGGCGGCCTCCTTGGCCTTCATGCGGTTGCGGATCTCGAGCATGTCGCGCACCGGGATGCCTTCGGTGATGCACACGGCGAGATCGAGATCGGCTTGCACGGCTTCCCAGATCGCGGCGGCCGCGCCAGCGGGCGGCACGTAGATGACCGACACCGTGGCGCCGGTGGCGCGGGCGGCCTCGGCAACGTTGGCGTAGATGGGGATCCCTTCGAAGTCTTCGCCCGCCTTCTTCGGGTTGACGCCGGCCACGTAGCAGGCACGCCCGTTGGCGTAGTCGCGGCACATCCGGGTGTGGAACTGGCCGGTCTTGCCGGTGATCCCCTGCGTGATGACCTTGGTGTCCTTGTCGATCAGGATGGACATGCGTGATCTCCGGGTGAGGCGGCGGCCGGTCAGCGGCCGGCGGCGGCCGCGACGACGCGCTGGGCGGCTTCTGCCATGGTCTCGGCCGAGATGATCGGCAGGCCCGAGTCGGCCAGCATCTTGCGGCCGATCTCTTCGTTGGTTCCCTTCATGCGCACCACCAGAGGCACCTTCAGACCCACGGCGCGCGAGGCCGAGATCACGCCTTCGGCGATCACGTCGCAGCGCATGATGCCGCCGAAGATGTTGACCAGAATGGCCGACACCTTGGGGTTGCGCAGCATGATCTTGAAGGCCTCGGTGACCTTCTCGGTGGTGGCACCGCCGCCAACGTCGAGGAAGTTGGCGGGCTCGCCGCCGAACAGCTTGATGGTGTCCATGGTGGCCATGGCCAGGCCGGCACCGTTGACGAGGCAGCCGATGTTGCCGTCGAGCTGGATGTAGGCGAGATCGAAGCGGCTGGCCTCGATTTCGGCGGGGTCTTCCTCGTCGAGATCGCGCATCGCGACGAGTTCGGGGTGGCGGAAGAGCGCGTTGGCGTCGAAGTTGAACTTCGCGTCGAGGGCGATGACATCACCCGCCCCCGTGAGGATGAGCGGGTTGATCTCGGCGAGCGAGGCGTCGGTGTCCCAGTAGGCGCGATAGAGGCTCTGCAGGACCGCGCGGGCCTTGGGCACGGAAGCCTCGGGAACGCCGATGCCGGCTGCCAGGCCATCGGCCTCGGCATCGGTGAGACCGGTGGCCGGGTCGACGAAGACCTTGAGGATCTTGTCGGGGGTGTGGGCGGCAACTTCCTCGATGTCCATGCCGCCTTCGCTGGAGGCCATCACGCAAACGCGCTGGGTGGCGCGATCGGTGACGATGCCGACGTAGAGCTCCTTGCGGATGTCGGCGCCCTCTTCGATGAGCAGACGCCGCACCTTCTGGCCAGCCGGGCCGGTCTGGTGGGTGACGAGTTGCATGCCCAGAATGCT
>JBILUW010000235.1:0-6160 GCA_044370795.1 Burkholderiaceae bacterium | reverse complement strand
CCCAGGGAGGCGCGCGATGAGCGGCGGCGAAAGCGCCTGGCTGACCGTGCTGGCGGCCATTCTCGGTGGCGCGCTGCGCGTCTCGACCCCCTTTCTCTTCGTCAGCCTTGGAGAGGCGCTTACCGAGCGCTCCGGACGCATCAATCTGGGCCTCGAGGGCACGCTGGTCTTTGGCGCGATGAGCGGCTACGCGGTCGCCTACCACACCGGCTCGCCGTGGCTGGGCGTGCTCGCCGCCGGCGCCGCCGGCGTGGTCTTCGGGCTGGTGCACGGTCTGCTGTGCAGCCTGCCTCGCGTCAACGACGTCGCGCTGGGCATCGCGCTGATGACGCTGGGCCTGGGGCTCGCCTTCTTCTTCGGCAAGGCCTACGTGCAGCCGACCGCGCCGCGCCTGCCCTCGATCCCCCTGGGGGGCTGGAGCGACTCGCCTGCGCTGCAGTCGGCGCTGCAGGTCAATGCGCTGCTGCCGATCGGCGTGGCCTGCGCGCTTGCGCTCGCCTGGGCGCTGCGCTCCACCCGTTGGGGGCTGATCGTGCGCACCGTCGGCGACAGCGCCAATGCGGCGCGCGCGCTCGGTTTTCCGGTGATCGCGGTGCGCGTCTGGTCGACCGCGGCCGGCGGCTTCATGGCCGGGGTGGGCGGCGCCTTCCTTTCGCTCTACTACCCCGGCAGCTGGAACGAGGCGCTGTCCAGCGGCCAGGGTGTGATGGCCGTGGCGCTGGTCATCTTCGCCCGCTGGAGCCCGGTGGGTTGCGTGTGGGCGGCGCTGCTCTTCGGCGGTGCCGGAGCGATCGGCCCGGCGCTGCAGGCGATCGGCATCGTGCAGGGCTACCACCTCTGGAACGCGGCGCCCTACGTGCTCACGCTGACGCTGATGATCGCAACCTCGTCGTCGCGGCGCGCGCTGGCTGGCGCGCCGGGCGAGCTGAGCCTGACCCGCTGAGCACGCGCCGCAGCCACGGTCGGGCCCGCGCCGCCATCCACCCCCATACGCCTACCCAGAACCAGGAGGATGTTCCCGATGTCAGGACTCGGAGGATTGAACCGATCGCCCAGCGGCGTGGTGGTCGGTCTCGTGCAATCGCAGCTGCCGGTCGTCGACACGCCGGCGCAACTCGCGGCGCAGACCGCGCGCATCGTCGAGATGGTCGGCAAGGCCCGCCGGAACATGCCCTCGATGGATCTGGTGGTGTTCCCCGAGTACTCGCTGCACGGCCTGTCGATGAACACCGATCCGGCGCTGATGTGCCGGCTCGACGGGCCCGAGGTGGCGGCTTTCAGGGCTGCCTGCACCGAGCATCGCATCTGGGGCTGTTTCTCGATCATGGAGGCCAACCCCAACGGCAACCCGTACAACAGCGGCATCATCATCGACGACACCGGCGCGATAGCCCTCTACTACCGCAAGCTGCACCCGTGGGTACCGGTCGAGCCCTGGGAGCCCGGCAACCTCGGCATCCCCGTCATCACCGGGCCGCGCGGCATCAAGCTCGCGCTGATCATCTGCCACGACGGCATGTTCCCCGAGATGGCTCGCGAATGCGCCTACAAGGGCGCCGAGCTGATGATCCGCACCGCCGGCTACACCGCGCCGATCCGGCACTCCTGGCGCATCACCAACCAGGCCAACGCCTTCCAGAACCTGATGGTGACCGCCAGCGTGTGCATGTGCGGCACCGACGGAACCTTCGACTCGATGGGCGAGGGCATGTTCGTCAACTTCGATGGCGTGCCGCTCGCGATGGGCAGCCACCGGCCCGACGAGATCATCACCTGCGAGGTGCGCCCCGACCTGGTGCGCGAGGCACGCCGCCACTGGGGCGTGGAGAACAACATCTACCAGCTCTGGCACCGTGGCTACGTGGCGGTGCGCGGCGGCGCCCAGGACTGCCCCTACACCTTCATGCACGACATGGTGAACGGTCGCTATCGCCTGCCCTGGGAGGCCGAAGTGGAGCACGTCGACGGCAGCTCCTGCGGCTTCGCGCCGCCGCAGCGCGACCACGACCCCGACAACATGAAGGGCTGACCGCCATGACCTCGACCCTCGCCGCCGCGCTGCCCTGCGTGGCCGCCGACCCCTACCCCTGGCCTTACGACGCCGACCTGCGGCCAGCCAACACCGCGCTGGTCGTGATCGACATGCAGACCGACTTCTGCGGCATCGGCGGTTACGTCGACAAGATGGGCTACGACCTGTCGCTGACCCGCGCGCCGATCGGTCCCATCGGCCGCGTGATGGCGCGCATGCGCGAGCTGGGCTTCACCATCATCCACACCCGCGAGGGCCATCGGCCCGACCTGTCCGATCTGCCGGCGAACAAACGCTGGCGCTCGCAGCGCATCGGCGCGGGCATCGGCGACGCCGGGCCCTGCGGACGCATCCTGGTGCGCGGCGAGCCGGGGTGGGAGATCATCCCCGAGCTCGCGCCGCTGCCCGGCGAGATCGTCATCGACAAGCCGGGCAAGGGCTCGTTCTGCGCGACCGACCTCGAGCTGGTGCTGCGCACCCGTGGCATCCGCAACCTGGTGCTCACCGGGATCACCACCGACGTGTGCGTGCACACCACGATGCGCGAGGCCAACGATCGCGGCTTCGAGTGCCTGATGCTCGAGGACTGCACCGGCGCGACCGACCTTGGCAACCACCTGGCCGCGATCAAGATGATCAAGATGCAGGGCGGCGTGTTCGGCGCGGTAGCCGACTCGGCCACGCTGCTGAAGGCCCTGGGCTGAGCGCCACGATGGATGCCGCCGTCGAAACCCGCGGCGCTCTGGCGCTGTCGACCTACGAGCTGACCAAGCGATTCGGCGAGTTCGTCGCGCTCGACCAGGTCTCGATGGCGGTGGCGCCGGGCACCGTGCATGCGCTGCTTGGCGAGAACGGCGCCGGCAAGTCCACGCTGGTCAAGTGCCTGGTCGGCTTTCACCGTGCCGACGGCGGCAGCGTGCTCATCGACAGCCGCGAGACCGACATCCCGTCGCCGCAGCGCGCGCGCGAACTCGGCATCGGCATGGTCTACCAGCACTTCACGCTGGTGCCTTCGATGACCGTTGCCGAGAATCTCGCGATGGCCCGTGGCGGCCTGCCGGCGCGCATCGACTGGCGGCGCGAGATCGCGGCGCTCGACGCCTTCATGGCGAGCGTGCCCTTCCGCCTCGATCCGCGGGCGCGCGTCGCCGACCTGTCGGCTGGCGAGAAGCAGAAGACCGAACTGCTCAAGCAGCTGTACGCGCGCAACCGCTTCCTGATCCTCGACGAACCCACGTCGGTGCTCACGCCCGAGGAGGCCGACGAGCTGCTCGACGCGGTGCGCAGCCTGGCGCATGCCGGACGCATGACGGCGCTGCTGATCACCCACAAGTTCCGCGAGGTCGAGCGTTTCGCCGATGCGGTCACGGTACTGCGGCGTGGCCGGCTGGTGGGCGGCGGTCTGGTGAGCGAGCTCGACGCCGATCGTCTAGCGGTCATGATGGTCGGCGAGGCCGCCGCCGCCGGCGTGCGTCGAGCCGCCGCGCAGGCGGGCAGCGGCGCCGCGGACGCCGCCGATACGCCGGCCGCGGCCGCGGTCAGCCTTTCGATTCGCGGACTGAGCGTCGACAACGACCTCGGCCTGCCGGCCGTGCGCGATCTCGACCTCGAAGTGCCGGCCGGGGCCATCGTCGGGGTGGCCGGGGTGTCGGGCAATGGTCAGCGCGAGCTCGTGCAGGCCCTCACCGGCCAGCGCGAGCGCGCCGGCGGGCAGGTGCTGGTCTTCGGCGAGCCCTTCGCGGCCACCCGTGCCGACTACCGCCGTCACCGGGTCGCGGCGCTTCCCGAGGAGCCGCTGCTCAACGCCTGCGTGCCCGGGATGTCGGTATCGGCCAACCTGGCGCTGCGCGACTTCGACCGCGCGCCCTGGTCGCGCGGTGGCTGGCTGCGACCGCCGGCCTTTCGCAGCGCCGCCGAGATGGCAATCGAGGCCTTCCGCGTGCGCACCCGCGGGCCCGACGAGCCGATCGAGCGGCTCTCGGGGGGCAACATCCAGCGCGCCGTGCTGGCGCGCGAACTCTCGCGCGACGCCCGTCTGCTGATCGTCATGAACCCGGTGTTCGGCCTCGACTTCCAGGCCTGTGCCGAGATCCACCAGCGCCTGCGCGATGCCCGTGAGGCGGGCTGCGCCGTGTTGCTGGTGAGCGAGGACCTCGACGAGCTCCTCGAACTCTCCGATCGCATCGTCGTGCTCAACGGCGGGCGGATCGTCTTCGAAACCCAGCGGCCCGGCGACGACCGGGACCGCATCGGCAAGGCGATGGGCGGCCATGCGTGAATCCGACGGCAACGACCACTGGCTGCAGACCGAGGCGCAGCCCGCAGCCTTCAGGTGGCGGCCGGCGGCCACCGCGCTGCTGATGATCGACATGCAGCGCGACTTCATCGAGCCCGGTGGTTTCGGCGAATCGCTGGGCAACGATGTCTCGACGCTGCGCGCCGCGGTCGAGCCGGCGCGCGCGCTGCTCGCCTGGGCGCGCGCGCTCGGGCTGCGCATCGTCCACACCAAGGAGTGCCACCGGCCCGATCTCTCGGACTGCCCGCCGGCCAAGCGCGAGCGCGGGCTGCCCAGCCAGCGCATCGGCGATCCGGGGCCCATGGGCCGCATCCTGATCGACGGCGAGCCGGGCAGCGACTTCGTGCCCGAGCTGGCGCCCCTGCCCGGCGAGACCGTGCTCGCCAAGCCCGGCAAGGGGGCCTTCCACGCCACCGGCCTGGACGCGATGCTGCGCGACTGGGGCGTCGAGCGGCTGCTCCTTGCCGGCGTGACCACCGAGGTCTGCGTGCAGACCACCATGCGCGAGGCCAACGACCGCGGCTACGACAGCCTGCTGGTCACCGACGCCACCGCCAGCTACTTCCCGCACTTTCGCGACGCGACCATCGCCATGATCGTCGCTCAGGGCGGCATCGTGGGCTGGGCGGCGCCGCTGGCGGCGCTGCGCGCGAGCCGGCCGGCCGGCTGAGGCCGCGCACCGGCCTGTGCCAGGCCAGGGCCTGGCGCGGTCAACGCGCGCCCGCTGCACGCGCGCGCCGTCGTCATTCCCGGCCCTGGCCGGCTTGCCGGCGAGGGTGGCCTGTTCTAGGGTGACAGCCCACCCCCGCGCCCGCCCACCCCGGAAGGCCGCCGCCATGAACCTGCCGCCCATCCGCCGCCTCGAGCCCGCCGCCCTGCGCGCCCTGCTTGCCGACGGGCGCGAGATCGCCCTGCTCGACGTGCGCGAGGCGGGCGTGTTCTGCCGCGCCCACCTGCTGCTCGCCGTGTGCGCGCCGGCCTGGCGGCTCGAGCTGCTGATCGATCGGCTGGTGCCGCGCCGCGATACCCGCGTCGTGCTGGTCGATGGCGATGGCTCGCTCGTCGGGCCGGCCGCGGCCAGGCTCGGCGCGCTGGGCTGGACCGACGTGTCGGTGCTTGCCGGGGGCACGCGGGCCTGGGCCGATGCCGGCTTCGAGATCTTCAGCGGCACCAACGTCCCGAGCAAGGCGCTCGGCGAGGTGGTCGAGCACCAGCGGCACACGCCGTGCATCGAGGTCGACGAGCTCGCCCGGCGCATCGCTGCGGGCGACGACTTGGTGGTGGTCGACAGCCGCACGCCCGAGGAGTTCGAGGCCTTCAGCCTGCCGTTCGCGCACAGTCTGCCCGGCGGCGAGCTCGCCTATCGCATCGCGGCGCTGGCCCCCGATCCGGCCACCCTGGTGGTGGTCAACTGCGCCGGGCGCACCCGCAGCATCGTGGGTGCCCAGACCCTGATCGATGCCGGCGTGCCCAACCCGGTGGTGTCGCTCAAGGACGGCACCATGGCCTGGCTGATGGCGGGGCATGAACTCGCGCGCGGGCGCCGCGCCGCGCTGCCCGACCCCGATCCGCTGGCCTTGCCGGCCGCGCGTGAGCGCGCGCAGGCGCATGCGGCCCGCGCGGGGGTGCGCCCGATCGATGCCGCCGGGCTCGCGCGGCTGCAGGCGCAGGCCGACCGCACTCTCTATCGATTCGACGTGCGCACGCGCCAGGAATACCTCGCCGGGCACCTTGAGGGCTGGCGATGGGCCCCCGGCGGGCAGCTGGTGCAGGCCACCGACGAGTACCTCGCGACCCGTGGCGCGCGCATCGTGATCGCCGACTGGGACGGC
>JBILUW010000039.1:0-20393 GCA_044370795.1 Burkholderiaceae bacterium | reverse complement strand
GCTGGGTGACTCCGCTGCGCCTCACCGCGGTCCAGCCGGTGTACGCGCTGACGGTGCACAAGGCCCAGGGATCGGAGTTCGACCACGCGGTGCTGGCGCTGCCGCCGGCAGGCGGGCCGCTGCTCACGCGAGAGCTGATCTACACCGCGATCACGCGCGCCCGTCAGCGTTTCACGCTGCTCGAGGCCGGCACGCCCGACACGCTCTCGCAGGCCATCGACCGGCAGGTGCGCCGCGCCAGTGGCCTGCGCGATACCACCCTGACGAGGCCGGGCGCGGCCTGAACCCGCGGTGCGCGCGTCAGCCGCGCAGGTGGCAGGCGACCCAGTGGCCGTCGGCGCTCTGGCGCAGCGGCGGCGCCTCGCGGGTGCAGCGGTCCTTGTCGGCGATCGGGCAGCGCGTGTGGAAACGGCAGCCCGACGGCGGATCGATGGGGCTGGGCACGTCGCCCTGCAGCCTGATCCGCTGACGCCTGACCTTGGGATCGGGAATCGGCACAGCCGACAGCAGCGCCTCGGTGTAGGGATGCAGCGGCCGGTTGTAGAGGTCTTTCGCGCTGGCGATCTCGACGATGCGCCCGAGGTACATCACCGCCACCCGCGTGCTGGTGTGCTCGACCACCGACAGGTCGTGGGCGATGAAGATGTAGGTGAGCCCCAGCCGCTCCTGCAGGTCCTCGAGCAGGTTGATCACCTGCGCCTGGATGGATACGTCGAGCGCCGAGACCGCCTCGTCGCAGACCACCAGCTTGGGCGACACCGCCAGGGCCCGGGCAATGCCGATGCGCTGGCGCTGGCCGCCCGAGAACTCGTGCGGATAGCGGCGCATGTGGTCGGCCGACAGGCCCACGGTCTCGAGCAGCTCGACGATGCGTTCGCGCCGCGCCTGCGCGTTGGGTGCGAGCCCGTGGATGACCAGCGCCTCGCCAACGATGGCGGCCACCGTCATGCGCGGATTGAGCGACGCGTAGGGGTCCTGGAACACGATCTGCATGTCGCGCGCCAGCGCCCGCAGCTCGCCCGGAGCCAGCGCCGTGACCTCGCGCCCGCCGAACCACACCTGACCCGACGTGGGCTCGATCAGGCGCAGGATGCACCGGCCCATCGTGCTCTTGCCGCAGCCCGACTCGCCGACCACGCCCAGGGTCTCGCCGGCGGCGAGCTCGAAGCTCACGCCGTCGACCGCGTGCACGCGCCCGATCTCGCGCCGCAGCAGCCCGCCGCGCACCGGGAAGTGCTTGACCAGATCGCGCACCTTCAGCAGCGGCTCGCTCATTGCACCACCTCGTCGCGCAGGCAGGCCACCCGGTGACCCGGAGCGATCTCGCGCAGCGCCGGCGTCTGCGCCGAACAGGCGGCGATCGCGTGCCGGCAGCGGCCGGCGAAGCGGCAACCCGGCCCGGGCTCGATCAGCCGCGGCACCGCGCCCGGAATGGCCTCGAGCCGCGTCTTGTGCGTGGCGGCCAGATCGATGCGCGGAATGGAGCGGATCAGGCCGCGGGTGTACGGATGCCGCGGGTTCTCGAACAGCGCCTCGACCGGCGCCTCCTCGACCACCTTGCCGGCATACATGACCACCACGCGCTGCGCGACCTCGGCGACCACACCCATTGCGTGCGTGATCAGCATGACCGCGGTGCCGGTCTCGGCCTTCAGCTCGGCGATCAGATCGAGGATCTGCGCCTGGATGGTGACGTCGAGCGCGGTGGTCGGCTCGTCGGCGATCAGCAGCTGCGGGCTGCAGGCCAGCGCGATCGCGATCATCACGCGCTGGCGCATCCCGCCGGAGAACTGGTGCGGATAGTCGTCGACGCGGCGCTCGGGGTTGGGGATGCGCACCCGGCGCAGCATCTCGATCGCGCGGTCGCGGGCGTCGCGCCGCGACAGGCCTTCGTGGCGGCGCACCGACTCGGCGATCTGCTCGCCGACCGTGTACACCGGGTTCAGGCTGGTCATGGGCTCCTGGAAGATGATCGCGATCTCGCGCGCGCGGATCTCGTCCATCTCCTGGGCCGACAGCGGCACCAGGTCGCGGCCGCGCCAGGTCACGCTCCCCTCGACGATGCGCCCGGGCGGCATGTCGATCAGCTTGAGCACGGTCTTGGCGGTGACGCTCTTGCCGCAACCCGACTCACCGACCACGCCGAGGGTCTGGCCAGCCTCGAGGTCGAGGTCGACGCCGTCGACCGCGTGCAGCCAGCCGTCGTCGGTGGCGAAGTGCACCTTCAGACCGCGGATCTCGAGCAGCGCCACGCGCGCACCCCGTCAGAGCACACGGCGCGGATCGAGCGCATCGCGCAGTCCGTCGCCGATGAAGTTGATCGTGAGCACCGTGATGAAGATCGCAAGCCCCGGGAACAGCGCCCAGTGCATCGCGATGTCCATGTAGTCGCGCCCGTCGTAGAGGATGCGGCCCCAGGTCGGGATGTCGGGCGGAAAGCCCAGCCCCAGGAACGACAGCGTCGACTCGGCGATGATCGCCGCCGCCACGTCGATGGTCGCGGCGACGATCACCGGGCCCATGCTGTTGGGCAGGATGTGACGCACCACCTGACGCGGCACCGAGGCGCCGAGCGCGCGCGCCGCCTCGACGAACTCCTTTTCGCGCAGGCTGAAGAACTGCGCGCGCACCAGCCTGGCCACCGGCATCCAGCGAAAGCCGCCGATCACCGCGACGATCAGGATGAAGATGCCCACCTCCAGACCGAACATCGCCTTCAGGCTCTCGCGGAACAGGAAGATCAGCAGCAGCAGCAGCGGCAGCTGCGGCAGGCTGAGGAACAGGTCGGTGATCCACATCAGCACCGCGTCGACCCAGCCGCGCGAGATGCCGGCAATGGCGCCGACGATCACCCCGACGATGATCGCCATCAGCATCGCCGCGAGGCCCACCGCCAGCGAGATGCGCCCGCCATAGAGCATGCGCGCGAGCAGATCGCGGCCGAGGTCGTCGGTGCCCAGCGGATGCGCGAGGCTGGGCGGCGCGAGCCGCGCCTTGAAGTCGATGTCGGCGATGCCCACCGTGTAGACCAGCGGGCCGACCAGCACCGCGAGCACCAGCAGCCCGAGCAGCCAGAGGCTCCAGTAGGCGAGCCGATGCCGGCGGAAGCGCCGCCAGGCGTCGGTCCAGGGCGAGACGCCGTCGGCGACGGGGCCGGCCTCAGCGGTAGCTGATGCGGGGGTCGAGCCAGCCATAGAGCACGTCGGCAAGAAGGTTGAAGAGGATCACGAGGATGCTGAACACGAAGGTGACGGCCATGATCACCGGCGTGTCGTTGCGCAGGATCGCGTCGATCAGCAGCGAGCCGATGCCGGGTATGCGGAAGATCTGCTCGGTCACGATGGCGCCACCGAAGACCGTGGGCATCTGCAACGCCACCAGCGTGACCACCGGGATCAGCGCGTTGCGCACCACGTGCTTGAGCACCACGACGCGCTCGCCCAGGCCTTTGCTGCGTGCGGTGGTCACGTAATCGAGGCGGATCACGTCGAGCACCGCCGAGCGCACGTAGCGCATCCAGCTGGCCGCCTGGAACAGGCCCAGCACCGTGACCGGCATGATCGACTGGCGGATCTGCTCCCACCACCACTGCCAGCCGGTGGCCGAGATGTCGGCCCGGTACACGAAGGGCAGCCAGCCGAGGTGGATGGAAAAGAACAGGATGAACAGCACGCCGGTGAAGAAGGTGGGCAGCGAGAAGCCGACGAAGGCGATGGTGCTGGCAATGCGGTCGAACCACGAGTAGGGCTTGACCGCCGCGAGCACGCCCACCGGCAGCGCGATCAGCAGCGCCAGGATCTGCGAGGCGCCGATCACGGCGATCGTGACCGGCAGCCGCTGCATGATCAGCGTGTCGACGTCGACCCGGCTGACGAAGGAAAAGCCCCAGTCGCCCTGGACCATGGCGCCCAGCCAGTACAGGTAGCGCTGCCAGACAGGGTCGTCGAGGCCGAGCTGCTCGCGCAGCTGCTGGCGCACGTCGGGCGGGACGTTGGGATTGGTGGCGAGTTCCTCGAAGGGGTCGCCCGGCGCCAGCGCCAGCACGGTGAACAGCACCAGGCTGATGCCCAGCAGGCTGGGCACCGCGATCAGCAGCCGGCGCAGCACGTAGGAACCCATGGGCGCAGCCCTTCGGAGATGCGATCGGGGAGTGGAAGGACGCCGGGCGCGGACGCGCCCGGCAAGCGAGACCGGCCTCAGGCCTCCTTGTACCAGTGGGCGAGCGCCCACAGGTCGTTGTCCCACCCCGACAGGTGGGCAACCACCTTCGTGCCCGCGGCCGAGGTGCGCGGCCGGAACACCACCGGAATGATGTGGTTGTCGCCGCAGACCAGGTCGTTCATGCGCACGAACAGGGCGGCCCGCTTGGCCGGATCGAGCTCGGACTGCGCGGCCGTGTGCGCCTTGTCGTACTCGTCGTTGCGCCAGCGGCTGATGTTGCGACCGGCCCACTTGTTGGCCTTCTGCGACAGCTCCCAGGAGCAGTACTGCTCCATGAACTGCTGCGGGTCGGGCTGGGTCATGGTGGTCGTGTACATCTGCATGTCGGCCCAGAACTTCTGGAAGGTGTCCGGGTTGGCGAAGTCGCCGCCGAAGAACACCGCCGCGGTCACGCTCTTGAGTTCGAGGTCGATGCCGGCCTTGGCGCAGGCGTCCTTGATGATGGCCTGGGTCTTTTGCCGCGGCTGGTTGACCGAGGTCTGGAAGACGAACTTCAGGCGGGCGTTGCCCTTGACGCGGATGCCGTCGGCGCCGCGCTTCCAGCCGGCGGCGTCGAGGATCTGGTTGGCCCGGTCGATGTTGAACTCGAACTTCATGTTCGGGCTGCGAAAGCGCGCCGGGTTGTTCAGGAAGTTCGCGGTGGCCACGCCGGTGCGGCCGTAGATGAAGTCCTGCACGCCCTTGCGATCGACCAGCAGCGCCATCGCATCGCGCACCGCCTTCTCCTGGAAGGCGGGGTGCTTGCTCTTGGCGCTGGCGCGCTCGCCGTCGACCTCGTTCCAGGGGTCGGTGGAGTTCAGGGAGATGAACTCGATGTTGCCGCCCGACACGATGTTGACCTTGCCGCGGCCGGAGGCCTCGAGGCGCTTGAGAATTTCGTCTTCGACCTGCAGGTTCCAGGCGTAGTCGTACTCGCCGGTCTGGAGCACCGCACGCGCCGCCGAGATCGCGTCGCCGCCGCCCTTCATCTCGAGGGCGTCGAAATGCGGCCGGTTCGGGATGTGATAGTTCGGATTGGCGTCGGCCAGCACCAGATCGCCAGGGCGGAACTCGCGGATGCGATAGGGGCCGGTGCCCACCGGCCGCAGGTTGGCCGGCGCCTCGCGCGACTTCGCGCCGATGAACGGCGCAAAGACGTGCTTCGGAATCATCATCCCGAGGCTGCCGACCAGCGGCTCGGCCCAGAAGGGCGTGGGCTTGGGGAAGGTGACGCGAACGGTGTGCGAGTCGATCTTGGCGACCTGGATGTCGCGGTAGGTTGCGATCCAGCTCGACGCGGTGGCGGGGTCCTTGCAGAACTCCCAGTTGAAGACCACGTCGTCGGCGGTGAAGGGCTGGCCGTCGTGCCAGGTCACGCCGCGCTTGAGCTTCCAGGTGACCGAACGGCCGTCGGCCGACAGGCCGCCGTTCTCGCGGGTGGGAATCTCGGCGGCGAGCACCGGCATCAGGTTGCCGTCGGGGTCCCAGGCGGCCAGCGGCTCGTAGAAGATGCGCGACCCCTCCTGCTCCTTGGTGCCGGTGGCCCAGTGCGGATTCAGGTGCACCGGCCCCTGCCACCAGAGCAGCTTCAGGGTGCCGCCGCCGCCGCGACGCGTGGGCTTGTAGGGCAGCGCGGTCTGGGCCTGCGCGATGCCGTGGTGCATCAGGATCATCGATGCGGTGGGCGCGCTCAGCCCGAGCCCGACCATGCGTTCGATGAATCGCCGCCGCGGCAGGCTGCCGTCACGGACCCGTTCGACCAGCGCGCGGATCTGCTGTTCGTTCATGGAGGACTCCTGAGCTAGGGGTGTGCGTAGGGGTGAGGCCGGGCGGGCGCCCGACGCGCGGGCGTCAGTAGAGCGTGGCCAGCGCCGAGCGGTCGTAGGTACCCATGTCGGCGAAACGGCCTTCCTTCACCTTGGTGGCCCAGGCGGGGTCGGGGATGAGCGCGCGGCCGACGGCGACCAGATCGAAGTCGCCGCGCTCGAGCCGCCGCAGCAGCTCGTCGAGGGAAGCGGGCTGCGACACCTCGCCGCCGAAGGCCGCGACGAACTCGCCCGACAGCCCCACCGAGCCCACGGTGATGGTGGGCAGGCCGGTGAGCTTCTTCGCCCACCCGGCGAAGTTCAGGTCGCTGCCCTCGAACTCGGGCTCCCAGAAGCGCCGCTGCGAGCAGTGCAGCACGTCGACGCCGGCATCGACGAGCGGGCGCAGCCACTGCGCCATCTCGTCGGGGCTCAGGGCCAGCCGGGCGGGGAAGTCCTGCTGCTTCCATTGCGACAGGCGGATGGCGATCGGGAAATCGGGCGCGGTGGCGCGGCGCGCCGCGGCGATCACCTCGGCGGCGAAGCGGCTGCGCTCGGCCAGGCCGGCGCCGCCCCAACGGTCGGCGCGCTGGTTGGTGCCGGCCCAGAAGAACTGGTCGATCAGGTAACCGTGCGCGCCGTGCAGCTCGATGCCGTCGAAGCCCAGACGCATCGCGTCGGCCGCCGCGCGCGCGAAGGCGGCGATGGTGTCGGCGACGTCGGCCTCGGTCATCGCCACGCCGCTCTCGCGTCCCGGCTTGCTCACCCCGGACGGGCTCTCGAAGGGCGCCGGCGGGCGCCACGGATTGCTCGCGCTGCGCAGCGCGCCGACATGCCACAGCTGCGGCCAGATCCGGCCGCCTTCGGCCTTCACGGCCCGCACCACCTCGGCCCAGCCGGCCAGCGCGTCGTCGCCATAGAACCGCGGCACTGCCGGGTCGTTGGAGGCCGACGGCCGGTCGACCAGCGTGCCTTCGGTGATGATCAGGCCGACATCGTGGGCGGCGCGGCGCGCGTAATAGGCAGCGGTTTCGGCAGTGGGCACCCCGGTGGGGGCGCGCGAGCGGGTCATGGGCGCCATCACGATGCGGTTGCGCAATGACAGCGGACCGAGCGTCAAGGGCTCGAACAGGGCGCGGGTGGACGGGCTCATCGGATCTCCTGGCGAGAAGGCGCGATTATGCCCACGGCCCGCCCCGCGCGCCCGGCCTATCGGCCGGACCGATCAGCGCGGAGCCGGCCCTGCGCCCCATCGGCCCGCAGCCAGCCAGGCCAGGGCGTCGAGTCCGGCCTGCCGGCCGGTGGCCATGCACGCGGTGAGCAGGTAGCCACCGGTGGGCGCCTCCCAGTCGAGCATCTCGCCGGCGCAGAACACCCCCGGCAGCCCGGCCAGCATCAGGCCGGGGCCGAGCGCGTCGCGGCGCACGCCGCCGGCCGTGCTGATGGCCTCGTCGATGGGCCGCGCCGCGCGCAAGCGCACCGGCAGCGCCTTGATCAGCGCCGCGCAGGCGTCGGCGTCGGCCAGGACCGGCGGCGGGGCGCATTCGCGCAGCAGTCCGGCCTTCACCCCGGCCAGCCCGAGCCGGGCCCGCAGGTGGTTGGCCAGCGAACGCCCGCCGCGCGGCCGGGCGAGCTCGGCCCGCACCCGCGCCGCCGAGCGGTCGGGCAGCAGATCGAGCCACAGCGTGGCCTCGCCATGCGCGGCCAGCCGGTCGCGCAGCCCGGCCGCAAGCGCGTACACCAGGCTGCCCTCGACGCCGGTGGCGGTGATGACGAACTCGCCCTGCCGCATCGGCCCGTCGGCGGCGAGCGCCGCGGCAACCGACTTGACGGGCGCGCCCGCGTGGCGCTGCGCGAAGTGCTCCGACCAGGCGGCGTCGAAACCGCAGTTGGCCGGGCGCAGCGGCGACAGCGCGATACCCTGCCCGGCGAGCAGCGGCCACCAGCGGCCGTCGGAGCCCAGCCGTGCCCAGCTCGCGCCGCCCAGCGCCAGCACCACCGCCGCGTAGCGGCGGGCAAAGCCCCCCGCGGGCGACTCGAAGCGCAAGGCCGGTGCCTCGGGCGCCGGGTCGTGGACGGCCGCCCCGGGGGCGCCCGCCGCAGCCTCGTCGAAGCCCGTCCAGCGGTGACGCATGCGCAGACGCACGCCCTGGCCGCGCAGCCGGTGCAGCCACGCGCGCAGCAGCGGCGCCGACTTCATGCCCTCGGGAAACACCTTGCCCGAGCTGCCGACGAAGGTGGTGATGCCGAGTTCGTGGACCCACTGCCGCAGGGCTGCCGGACCGAAGCCCTCGAGCGACGGCGCGAGCCAGGCCCGCGCCTCGGCATAGCGCGCACGAAACAGCGCCTCGTCCTCGGCATGGGTGATGTTGAGGCCGCCGCGGCCGGCGAGCAGGAACTTGCGGCCCACCGAAGGCATCGCGTCGAAGAGCTCGACCGCGCAGCCGCCGGCAGCGAGCACCTCGGCGGCCATCAGGCCGGCCGGGCCGCCGCCGATCACCGCCACCTGCGGCGCATCGGCGGCCAGGACGGCCGCCGCCTGCGTCATCGCGCCTGGTGCCGCTCCGGCCGTGCCGGTCGATCGGACCGGCCAGGGCGACCGGAGCGCGCCGGCCCCGGCGCGCCCGAATAGCCGCCCGGGCGACCGCGCGAAGGCGGCGGTGCGGGCCGACGCCGCGGTTCGAGGCCGGCGATGGTGGCCACCCGCAGCGGCTGGCCGGTGTAGCGCTCGATGTCGCGCGCCCGATGGCGCTCGTGGTGCCCCATCAGGGTGACGGCCGTGCCGGTGCGCCCGGCGCGTCCGGTGCGGCCGATGCGGTGCACGTAGTCCTCGGCCTGCCGGGGCGAGTCGAAGTTGATCACGTGCGAGATGCCGGCCACGTCGATGCCGCGCGCGGCCACGTCGGTGGCCACCAGCACGCGGGTGCGCCCCTCGCGCAGGCCGCGCAGCGTGCGGTTGCGCTGGCCCTGCTGCATGTCGCCGTGCAGCGGCGCGGCGGCAAAGCCGCTCTCCTCGAGCTGCAGCGAGATCTGCTCGGCCGCCATCTTGGTGGCCGCGAAGACCACGCATTGGGTCATGGCCGGGTCGCGCAGCAGCGCATCGAGCAGCTTGCTCTTGTGCGCGAGATCGTCGGCATAGAGCACGATCTGCTCGACCTTGGCCTGCTGCTCGCCGGAGGTGGCCACCTCGATGCGGCGCGCGTCGCGGGTGAGGCGGCGGGCGAGATCGCCGACCACGCCCTCGAGCGTGGCCGAGAAGAGCATGGTCTGGCGGCTGGCCGGCGTGCGCGACACGATGGTCTCGACGTCATCGACGAAGCCCATGTCGAGCATGCGATCGGCCTCGTCGAGGATCAGCACCTCGACCCGCGACAGATCGATGCGGCCGCGCTCGAGATGGTCGAGCAGGCGGCCGGGCGTGGCCACCACCACGTCGAGCGGACGCTCGAGGGCGCGCAGTTGCAGCGCGTAGGCGCTGCCGCCGACCAGCGCCGCGGTACGCACCTGGCGCAGGGCACGGCCATAGTCGAGCGCCGCGCGGTTCACCTGCAGCGCGAGCTCGCGGGTGGGCGCAAGCACCAGCACCCGCGGGCCGCGGCCGCGCACCGCCGGCGGCTGCAGCAGCCGCTGCAGTGCGGGCAGCATGAAGGCGGCGGTCTTGCCGCTGCCGGTGTGCGACGACACCAGCAGGTCGGCGCCGGCCAGCGCGGCCGGTATCGCCTCGCGTTGCACGGCGGTGGGTTCGGTGTAGCCGGCGGCGGCAATGGCCGCCAGCAGGCCGGCGTCGAGGCCAAGTTCGGAAAAAGACATCGGGAAAACCTTTCTGGCCGCCCCCGGCTTTGCGGACGGGGCAGCATGACCGTGAAGGCGGCATCGGCCGCGCGGCACGAGTGGGCGTGGAGCATCGACGCCAACCGGAAAGCCGCAATGCCGACCCGCGGCATGCAGGCACGCCGCGGGGGAAAGGTCGGGGGCGATGAGAGATCGCGCCGGGCAGCCACCTCGCGCGGGCACCCGCAAACTGCTTGCAGGCACCCCGCACGCGGCTGCACAACCGCGAACCCGCTACTATAGCCCATTACTCAGCCCTTGGCACTTCATCTTCCGCCCCGCCTCGCATGACCGATCGCCCCCACGCCGCATCCAACGCCACCCTCGGCGCCGCCGTCGCCCCCCACGCCCTCGCCGAAGCCGCTACCGAGGCCCAGGCCCGCCTGCTGCACGCCTGGTTCCTGGGGCTGCAACTCATGGTGGCGTCGCGGCGCGGGCCCGAGCTGATCGGCCGCTGGATGTTCCGGCTGTTTCGCCGGCAGCACGAAGCAAAGTTCCTGTCCAGTTTCGACAAGCTCGGCCTCACCGGCCTGCCGCACGCCGTGGCCTGCGCCCGCTACCACGTGCTGTCCAACGGCATCGGCGGCGTGGCGGTGCAGTACATGGAGGAGTCGCCGCGCAAGGCGTGGGTGCGGTTCCGCTATCCGCGCTGGATGTTCGACGGCCCCACCGTGTGCGGCGTGCCGATCGAGGCGAGCCGCGGGTTCCTGGAAGGCTGGTACGCGCACAACGGCGTGTCGCTGGCCAACCCGCGCCTGGGCTTCGTGTGCGTGAGCGAGGACATGAGCGGCGAGTTCGGGCTGTGCGGCTACTTCCTCGAACACGATCACGACCTCGCCCCCCACGAACGCCTGCGATTTGCCCGCGACGAGCGCCCGCCGCGCTGGGACCCGGCGCGTCAGCCGCAGCCGCCCGAGGCGCAGTGGAGCGCCGAGCGGCTGCGCAAGGCGGCGCGCAACTACGCCATGGAGTACCTGCGCAACGGGCTGGCCGAGCTTGCCGCGCTGGTCGGGCCCCAGGCCGCGAGCGAGCTCGCCGGGCGCTCGGCGCGCCTCATCGGCCTGCAGTACTGGCGCGAGACCGCATCGCGCGTGGGCGCGACCGATGGCGGCTCCGACCGGGCGGCCGACTACCTGGCGCGGATGTTCGCCGGCATGGGCGATGCCGCCCGGGTGCAGCCCGGGGCGGGGCCGCGGGCGGCCGTGCTCGAGCAGCGTGGCCTGCGCGTGCTGCGCGACATCGCCGATCCCGCCGAGCGGGAAATGTTCTGGCACGCCTGGTGCGAGCTCTGGCAGGGCGCGCTGGCGGCGCACGAGGCCCTGCCGGCAGCCACGGTGGTGCGATTCGACGAGGCCGGCGAGCCGTGCGCGCGCTGGACGATCGAGGCTTCGATCGGGCCCTGATCGCTCCCCGACCGGCAACGCACTCTGCCCGCAACGCACCCGACGCGCCGCCCCCCCCCGATCACCGATACCGAAACCCGGAGCCCACCGATGGCCGTTCACGACATCTTGCGCATGGGCGATGCCCGGCTGCTGCGCCGCGCCGAGCCGGTGGCAGCCTTCGACACGCCGCAGCTGCACGCGCTGGTGGCCGACCTCTTCGACACCATGCGCGCGGCCGGCGGCGCGGGGCTGGCCGCGCCGCAGATCGGCGTGAACCTGCGGGTGGTGGTGTTCGGCACCGGCCAGCCGATCGCGCGCTATCCCGACGCCCCGCCGGTGCCCGTCACGGTGCTGGTCAATCCGGTGCTCGAGCCGATCGGGCAGGAGGAGCAGGAGGGCTGGGAGGGCTGCCTGAGCGTGCCGGGGCTGCGCGCGGTGGTGCCGCGTTTTCGGCACCTGCGCTACCACGGTCACGATCCGCACGGTGCGCGCATCGACCGCACGGTGTCGGACTTCCACGCCCGGGTGGTCCAGCACGAATGCGACCACCTCGACGGCCTGCTGTTTCCGATGCGGGTGCGCGACTTCAGCCGCTTCGGCTACACCGACGTGCTCTTTCCCGACGGGCTGCCAGGCGCCTCGGCCAACCCTGCAAACGCCGGGGGTTGAGCGCCACGGGCTACACTGAGCCGATCCTCATCCGGAGCGAGGCGGCGCCATGCCCCTGGAAAGCACCCTGGACACCCTGCGCACCCTGGTCGCCTTCGACACGGTCAGCAGCCGCAGCAACCAGGCCCTCATCGACTGGGTGGCCAACCGGCTCGCCGACCATGGCATCCGCGCCACCATCCAGGCCGGCGACGAGCCCGGCAAGGCCAACCTCTACGCCACCATCGGTCCCGACGACGTGCCCGGCGTGATGCTCTCGGGCCACTCCGACGTGGTGCCGGTGGCCGGCCAGGACTGGTCGTGCGATCCCTTCACCCTCACCGCGCGCGACGACCGCTGGCTGGGCCGCGGCAGCGCCGACATGAAGGGCTTCATCGCCTGCTGCGTGGATGCCATCCCGCGCTTCAAGGCCGCCGGCCTGCGCACGCCGGTGCACCTCGCGCTCTCCTACAACGAGGAGAGCAACATGCACGGCATGCGGCTGCTCGCGCGCCAGATCGGCGCCGCGCCGGTGCGCCCGGCGGCCTGCATCATCGGCGAGCCCACCCGCATGCGGGTGGTGGTGGCCAACAAGGGCACCGCCATCTACCGTTGCCGGGTGCGCGGCTACTCGGTCCACTCGTCGCTGCGCCACCAGGGCGTGTCGGCCGTCGAGATGGCCGCCGAGGTCATCGTCTTTCTCAACCGCCTGCAGGATGAACTCACCCACGCCGAGCGCCACGACGGCTTCGAGTTCCCGCACACCAGCCTGCACGCCGGCCTCATTCAGGGCGGCACCGCGCACAACATCACCGCCAAGGACTGCGAGTTCCTGTTCGAGATCCGCACCCTGCCCGGCGTGTCGGCACCGGCGCTGCTCGCCCGCATCCGCCGTCACTGCGACACCGAGCTGGTGCCGCGCATGCGCCGCGTCGATCCGTCGTGCGCCATCGACATCGAGGAGATCCTCGATGCGCCGGGGCTCGATGAGCGCGGCAACCGTTCGCTGGCCGAGGCCCTGATGCCGCTGTGCGGCTGCGACGCGCCCGGCCGCGTGAGCTTCGGCACCGAGGCCGGCATGCTGCAGGAGGCGGGCGTGCCCACGGTGGTGTGCGGGCCGGGCGAGATCCGGGTGGCTCATCAGCCCGACGAGTATGTCGAGGGCAGCCAGCTGCAGGCCTGCCTCGAGTTTCTCGACACGCTGGGCGCGAGGCTGCAGCGCGGTGCGCTCGCCGGCAGCACCACCGCAGCAGCCCTCGGTTAGCCGAGGTCGTCACCCGGCAGCCGCGAGCCCTGTGATCAGGCGGCGGCCGCGGCCATGAAGTGATGGCACCGGGCTGCGCGGGCTGCTGAAGCGCTGTGCGACAATCTCCCGACCCCGACTACCCCCCCAAGCATGTTCGTCTTCTGGACGACGATCGCCCTGCTGGCCTGCGCGGCCACCCTGGCCGTGATCTGGCCGCTGCTGCGCCCACCCGCCCGGGTTTCCGACAGCGCCGACGATGGCCGCGGCGACGACGAGGCGCGGCGGCTGGCCGTCTATCGCGACCGCCGCCGTGAGATCGAATCGGAGCGCGATGCCGGGCGCCTGGATGCCGTCGAGGCCGAGCGCACCCTCGACGAACTCGCGGCCGAGGCTGCCGCCCAGTTCGGGCAATCCAGCGCGGTCGCGGCCCCCGAACGCGCCGCGCCAGCGCGCCGCCCGCCTCTGGCCGCGGTGATCGCGGTGGCGCTGTTCATCCCCGCCGGGGCCGCACTGGTGTACGACCGCATCGGCACGCCCGACGCGGTCGGGCTCGACGAGCACGAACTGCGCGGCGAATTCAGCCCGGGCAAGCTCGACGACGCCATCGCCCGCCTGACCGCCCGCACGGCTGCCAACCCCGCCGACGGCGAAGGCTGGGCCATGCTCGCCGAGGCCCAGCGCATGAAGGGTGATCTGCCAGCGGCCGCGCGCGCCTACGAACGGGCCAATGCCGTACTGCCATCGCCGTCGGCACGCCTGCTCGCCGATCACGCCGACGTGCTGGTGGCCCTGGCTGGCGGCGAGTTCATGCCCGAGGCCCTTGCACTGCTCGACCGCGCGCTCGCCGCCGACCCGCGCGACGTCAAGACGCTTGCCATGCTGGGCGCCGCACGCTACCGGCAGGGCCGGCTGGCCGAGGCGCTCGCCCTGCTGCGCCAGCTGCGCGAGGTGCTGCCGGCCGATTCCGGGCAGGCCGACGCGATGGCGCCGGTGATCGCCCGTCTCGAAGCCGAACTCGGCCAGGGCGCGGGCGCGCAAGACGCCGGCAAGCCGGGGGCCCAGGCCGCCGGCGCGGCGCCGGCGGCGTCCGCCTCGGGCCGGGTCATCGCCGGCCGCATCGAGATCGATCCCGCTCTGGCGGCCAGGTTGCCACCGGGCACCACCCTGTTCATCGCGGCGCGGCCGGCCGAGGGCCCGCGCATGCCGCTGGCGGTCCGCCGGCTGGCGCCCGAGCGCTTCCCGGTCGACTTCGAACTCGGCGACGGCGACCTGATGACCCCGGGCGCGGCGGCCTGGACCCAGGGCGCGGTTGTGGTCGAGGCGCGCCTCAGCCGCAGCGGCCAGGCACTGCGTGCAAGCGGCGACCTGTACGGAACCAGCCGCACCGTCAGTGGGGCTGCCCGCGATCTCACCATACGGATCGACCAGGTCGTGCCGTGACCCCGCTCTCGGCAACGGACGGGCTGACAGCCAGCGCCCTCGCCTGCACGCTGGGCACCCGACGGCTCTTCACCGGACTCGACTTCACCGTCGCGCGTGGCCAGTGGCTCGAACTCGCCGGCGACAACGGCAGCGGCAAGTCGACGCTGCTGCGCATCGTCGCCGGCCTGATGGCGCCGCTGGCCGGCAGCCTGAGCTGGGCGGGTCGATCGGTGCGCCGCGGCGATCCGATCTGGCACGCCTGCCTGCTCTATCAGGGGCATGCCAGCGGCTGGAAGGAGGCCTTCGGCGCGCGCGAGAATCTGCTGGCGCAGGCTGCGCTCGATCTGCCAGGCCTGGCGCGCGCCGAGCGCGAGCGTCGGGTCGATGCGGCCCTCGACCGGGCCGGCGTCGCCAGGCAGCGCCACCTGCCCTTTGCGCGACTTTCGGCAGGGCAGCGCCGCCGCATCGCGCTCGCACGCCTTGCCCTGGGCGCAAGGCCGCTGTGGCTGCTCGATGAGCCCAACACCGCGCTCGACACGCAGGGCCAGAGCCTGTTCGCCGAACTGCTCGATGCGCATCTGGCCACAGGCGGCTGTGCGATCGTCGCCACCCACCTGCCCGTGGCAGCCTCAGGGCCGCGCGCGGCCCTGAGGCTGCAGGCGCCGCCCGAGACGCGCCCGTGAGCTCGGCGAGGCCCTTCGCGCCCGAGCCGCCGACAGTGGCCGATCCGGCCGCCGCCCTGCTGCCGGCGCTTGCCGCACTGCGGCTGGCCTGCGGGCGCGACCTCGCCCTGGCGCTGCGATCGCGGTCTGAACTCGGCCTGGTTCTGGTCTTCTTCGTGCTGGTCGTGACGCTGTTCCCGCTGGGGGTGAGTCCCGAGCCGGCGCTGCTTGCGCGCATCGCGCCGGGCATCGCCTGGGTGGCGGCGCTGCTCGCCTCGCTGCTGTCGCTGCCGAGGCTGTTCGCGCTCGACCACGCCGACGGCACGCTCGAGCAGCTCGTGCTCGCCCCCAGCAGCCTGCCCGCCATCGTCGCCGGGAAGGTGCTGGCGCACTGGCTGACCACCGGGCTGCCGCTGGTGCTGCTGTCGCCGCTTGCGGGCGTCGCGCTGGGCATGCCGGCCGACGCCCTCGCGGCCCTGGTCGCGGGGCTGGCGCTGGGCACGCCGGCGCTGTCGTGGCTGGGCGCGGTCTGCGCCGCGCTCACCCTGGGCACCCGAGCCGGCGGCGCGCTGCTCGCGCTGCTGGTGCTGCCGCTGGCCGTGCCGGTCCTGATCTTCGGCGCCGGTGCGGCCGAGGCGGTGGCGGCCGGCCTGGGCGCGCAGGCTCATCTTTCACTACTCGGTGCGGGGCTGCTGCTGGCATCCCTGGCCGGCCCGTTCGCCACCGCACTGGCGGTTAGAATCGCCTACGAATGACCCGCGCCTCCTCTTCCTCCTCGTGGTTCCGGCTCGCTTCGCCGGCCGCCTTCTATCCGGTGGCCGGCCGCCTGGCCATGGCGTTCGGCTGGCTGGCCGCGCTGCTCGCGCTGGCGGGGCTGGTGACCGGGTTTGGCATCGCCCCAACCGACTGGCAGCAGGGCGAGGTCTACCGGATCATCTTCCTGCACGTGCCGGCGGCCTGGATGGCGATGTTCACCTACCTCGTGATGGCAGGCTGGAGCGCCGCCTCGCTGGTCTGGAACACCCGCCTGTCGTCCATGATGGCGCAGGCGCTGGCGCCCACCGGCGCCCTGTTCGCTTTCCTGGCCCTCTGGACCGGAGCGCTCTGGGGCCGCCCGACCTGGGGCACCTACTGGGTCTGGGACGCGCGCCTGACATCCACCCTCATCCTGTTTTTCCTTTACCTGGGATACATGGCGCTGCGCGAGGCCATCGACGACCCCCGGCGCGCCGACCGCGCCTGCGCCCTGCTCGCGCTGGTCGGAGCCATCAACGTGCCCATCATCTACTTCTCGGTGCGCTGGTGGAACACCCTGCACCAGGGCGCAAGCGTGTCGCTTAGCGCCGCGCCCACCATGGCCCAGACCATGCTCACCGGCATGCTGCTGATGGCGCTGGCGGCCTGGTGCTACACCATCGCTGCGGCCCTGCATCGCGTGCGCAGCATCATCCTCGAGCGCGAGGCCGGAGCCGACTGGGTGCAAAGACTGGCCATCCAGACCGACCGAGCAGGGTGAGGGGCCGGCACGCCGGCGCGGCCACCGACGCAATCGAGACACGGACATGAGCGAGTTTTTCAGCATGGGCGGCCACGGCGCCTTCGTCTGGGGGTCCTACGGAGCCGGGGCGCTGCTGCTCGCCCTCGAGGTGGCGCTGCTGCGCCGGCGCCGGGCGCGAGCGTTGCGCCAGGCGCGCGAGGACGCCGCATGAAGCCGCGCCACCGGCGTCTGGCCTGGATCGGCGCCGGCGTGGGCACGCTCGCGCTCGCGGTGGGGCTGGTGCTCAATGCCTTCAGCAGCAATCTGGTGTTCTTCTTCACCCCCACCCAGATCGCCAACGGCGAGGCACCGCAGGGCCGCACCTTCCGCGTCGGCGGACTGGTCGAGCCGGGCAGCGTGCGCCGCGACGGCGACGGCACCACGGTGCTGTTCCGGGTGACCGACAATGCCCGCACCATCGCCGTGGCCTACCGCGGCATCCTGCCCGACCTGTTCAAGGAGGGCAGCGGCGTGGTCGCGCAGGGCCGCGTGCAGCCTGACGGCTCGTTCGAGGCCTCCGAGGTGCTGGCCAAGCACGACGAGAACTACATGCCCCCCGAGGCGGCCGAGGCGCTCAAGCGCGCCGGCCACCCGGTGGGTGCCCCGCAGCAGTTCGTCGACAAGGCCGGCAGGAGCGTGCGCCCATGATTGCCGAGATCGGACAATTCGCCCTCGCCCTCGCGCTGCCGCTGCTGCTGGTCACCAGCCTGCTGGCGCTGGTCGGCGCAGCCCGGGGCAGCGCCCGCATGATGGCGGTGGCCGGCCCGGGCACCCTGGCGGTCTTCGCGCTCGTGCTGCTCGCGTCGGTCTGCCTGGTGGCGCTGTTCACCGGCCACGACTTCTCGGTCGCCCTGGTCGCGCAGCACTCCAACCTGTCGCTGCCCACCGCCTACCGGATCGCCGCATCGTGGGGGTCGCACGAGGGCTCCATGCTGCTGTGGCTCCTGATGCTCGCCGGCTGGAGCGCCGCCGTGGCGCTGCTCTCGGGCGGCCTGCCGCGCACCCTGCGCGCGCGCGTGCTGGGGGTGCTCGGCCTGATCTCCGTCGGCCTGCTGCTCTTCCTGCTGTTCACCTCCAATCCCTTCGACCGCCTGTTTCCCGCGCCGCGCGACGGCCGCGACCTCAATCCGCTGCTGCAGGACCCGGGCATGGTCTTCCATCCGCCGCTGCTCTACATGGGCTACGTCGGCTTCTCGGTGGCCTTCGCCTTCGCGGTCGGCGGCCTGCTCGAGGGTCGCTTCGACGCAGCCTGGGCGCGCTGGGCCCGCCCCTGGACCACCGTCGCCTGGTGCTTCCTCACGCTGGGCATCTGCCTGGGGTCGTTCTGGGCCTACTACGAGCTGGGCTGGGGCGGCTGGTGGTTCTGGGACCCGGTCGAGAACGCCTCCTTCATGCCCTGGCTGGTGGGCACGGCCCTGATCCATTCACTGGCGGTCACCGAAAAGCGCGGTGCCTTCCGCAGCTGGACCGTGCTGCTCGCCATCCTCGCCTTCAGCCTCTCCTTGCTGGGCACCTTCCTCGTGCGCTCGGGCGTACTCACCTCGGTGCATGCCTTCGCCACCGATCCCACGCGCGGCGTTTTCATCCTGATCTTCCTCGTTCTGGTGATCGGCGGATCGCTGCTGCTGTTCGCCTGGCGGGCGCCCGCGATCGGCATCGGCCACGGCTTCGGGCTGATCTCGCGCGAATCGATGCTGCTCGCCAACAACGTGGTGCTGGTGGTGGCCACGGCGGCGGTGCTGCTGGGCACCCTGTATCCGCTGGTGCTCGACACCCTGGGCCTGGGCAAGATCTCGGTCGGCCCGCCCTACTTCGACGCCGTCTTCTACCCGCTGATGGCGCCGGCGCTGTTCCTCATGGGCGTGGGCCCGTTCGCGCGCTGGCGCGAGGCGCCGGTGCCCGATCTCGCCCGCCGCCTGCGCTGGGCGCTGGCGATCGCCGCCGTCGCGGCCCTGCTGCTGCCGCTCACCGTCGGGGGCTTGCGGCCCATGGTCAGCCTCGGCCTGCTGTTCGCGCTCTGGATCGCCGCCAGCGTCCTCACCGGCCTCTGGGAGGCGGCCCGCGCGGGCGGACGCACCCAGTGGCGGCGTCTCGGGCTGCTCAGCGGCAGCCAGTGGGGCATGCATCTGGCCCACCTGGGCATGGCGGTCTTCATCGTCGGCGTCACGCTGGTCAAGGGCTACGAGACCGAACGCGAGAGCCGGGTGGCGGTCGGCGAGTCGCTCGAACTGTCGGGCTACGCCTTGCGCTTCGAGCGCCTCGAAACCGTTGTCGGCCCCAACTACGATGCGATCCGCGGCCACTTCACGCTGCTGCGCAACGGTACGCCCATCGATACCCTGCAGCCCGAGAAGCGGGCCTACCGAGCGTCACGCCAGACCATGACCGAGGCGGCCATCGACCGCAGCCTGACCCGCGACGTCTACGTCTCGATGGGCGATCCCCTGCCCGACGGCGCCTGGGTGATCCGCGCCCACCTCAAGCCCTTCGTGAACTGGATCTGGCTGGGCTGCGTGCTGATGGCCCTGGGCGGCTTCGCCGCGGCGCTCGACGCGCGCTACCGGCGGGCCGCGGCCCGCCAGGCCGCGCGCACCGGTCAGGCGAAGGCCGCGTGAGAGCCCTGCGCTTCGTCCTGCCGCTGGTGGTATTCGCAGCCATCGGCTGGTTCCTGCTCCAGGGTCTCGAGCGCGACCCGCGCCTGGTCCCCTCGCCCCTGGTCGGCAAGCCCGCCCCGGCCACGCCGGTGGCGCTGCTCGGCACGCCCGATGCGCCGCCCTGGACGCCGGAGCAGATGCGCGGCAAGGTGTGGCTGCTCAACATCTGGGGGTCGTGGTGCGCCGCCTGCGAGGTCGAGCATCCGCTGCTCAACCAGTGGGCGCAGCGCGGTCTGGCGCCGGTGGTCGGTCTGGCCTGGAAAGACGCCCCGGAGGCCTCGCAGGCCTGGCTCGCGCGCCTGGGCAACCCCTACGCCGTCACCTTGTCCGACCGCGCCGGCAAGGCGGCCATCGACTGGGGCGTGTACGGCGCGCCCGAAACCTTCGTGATCGACAAGACCGGGGTGGTGCGCGACAAGCACGTCGGGCCGCTCACCGCCGAGATCATCGACAAGCGCCTCGCGCCGCTGGTCGCGCGGCTGAACGCCCCATGAGCGCCTCCGGCGCCCCGCTGCGGGTCGCGGTCGAGCTGCCGCCGCTCGATGCCGCCGGCAAGGCGCGCCTGAAGGCGCTTTCCGAGGAACTGCGCTGCCTGGTCTGTCAGAACCAGACGCTGGCCGATTCCAACGCCGATCTGGCCGTCGATCTGCGCAATCAGGTGCACGAGCAGATAGCCGCCGGCCGCAGCGATGCGCAGATCCGCCAGTACATGGTCGAACGCTACGGCGACTTCGTCCTCTACAAGCCGCCGGTTCAGGGCAACACCGCGCTGCTGTGGGGCGGGCCGTTCGCGCTGCTCGCGGTCGGTGGACTGGCGTGGGCGCTGGTGCAGCGGCGCAGCAGGCTGGCCGCCCGCCCCCCGGCGTCGGTCGAGCGCGGCCGCCGTCTGCTCGACGACTGAACCTCGTACCCTCCGCCCATGGCCACGATCACCTACCTCACCACCATCCAGTTCGACTTCGGCGTGCTCCGACTGCTGCCCGACGAACTGCGCCGTCTGGGC
>JBILUW010000234.1:0-6230 GCA_044370795.1 Burkholderiaceae bacterium | reverse complement strand
AGTTGCGTCTGCGCGACCTCGGCGGTCTGATCGTCATCGACTTCATCGACATGGAGAACGCCAAGAACCAGCGTGAGGTCGAGCAGCGCCTGAAAGATGCGCTGCACTACGACCGCGCGCGGGTTCAGATGGGCAAGATCTCCCGCTTCGGGCTCATGGAGCTCTCCAGGCAGCGGCTGCGCCCTGCGCTCAACGAAGGCACGCACATCACCTGCCCGCGCTGCAACGGCACCGGCGTGATCCGCGACACCGAATCCTCGGCCCTGCATGTCCTGCGCGTAATCCAGGAGGAGGCCATGAAGGAGAACACGGCCACGGTGCACGCGCAGGTGCCCGTCGAGGTGGCCACCTATCTGCTCAACGAGAAGCGCGCCGAGATCGCCAAGCTCGAAGCCAGGCTGAAGGTGGAGGTGGTGCTCATCCCCAACCGGCACCTCGAGACACCGCACTACACGCTGGAGCGCCTGCGCCACGACGACGAGCGGCTGAACACCTACCGGGCCAGCTATTCGCTGGCAGGCGCGCCTGCCGAAGACAACGCGTATCTGGCCGGCAAGTTCGAGGGCGCCAAGCCCCGTCTCGAAGCGGTCGTCAAGGGCGTGACGCCCTCGCAGCCGGCGCCGGTGGCAAGCGCTCCGGCTCCCGCCCCTGCCCCTGCTGTGGCGCCGGTGCCCGCCCAGGCGGCCCAGGTTCGCCTGGCCCCGCCGCAGGACGAGGGGCTGTTCGGTCGGTTCATGAGTCTGTTCCGCCGCAAGCCGGCCAACGAAGCGCAGCTGGGAACCCCCACCGAGGCGGCCGCCACCGCCGAGGCTTCGCCGCCAACGGGCCCGGGCACCGGAACCGAACCCGCGCGCCGCAGCCGTGACGACGCCAGGCGCGACGGCCGGGGACGCTCCGGTCGAGGCGAGCGCGGCGAACGCGGCGAGCGCCAGCGCGAGGGACGCGAAGCCAGAGAGGGCCGCGAGCCCAGGGAACCGCGGGAGCCGCGGGAGCCGCGCGAACCCAGAGAGAACCGCGAACCGCGTGAAGGTCGCGAGGATCGCGGCCGCGCACGCGAAGAGCGCGCGGCTCGCGAGCCACGCCGCGACGGCGGCCGTTCCGGACGCGCTGCGCCCGCTGCCGACACGCCGGCCGAAGGCCTTGCGCCGGCGCAGTCGGCCGTCGATACCGCCACCACGGCCAGCGCCGGCGAGGCCGACGTCGGCCGTCAGCGCGCGCCCCGTGGCGAAGGACGCCGCGGCCGCGGCAGCCGCGACGATGGCACGGAAGCCGCTCTGGCCGCCGGAGCCGTTGTTGCGGCCCCCGCCGCCGCGGTAGCCGCCTTGCCGGTGGTGGCGGAGGGCGCTCCTCCGATCACCGACCAGACCCCGGATGACGCACCGACGGACGACGCCGCCGAGGAAGGTGGCGAGGAGCGTCGGCGCCGTCGGCGCCGGGGCCGTCGTGGCGGGCGCGCAGGCAGCGAGGCTGGAGCAGCCGGGCAGAACACCGAGGGCGCGGTCGAAGGTCTCGAAGCCGCCGGCAGCGTGGCAGCATCGGCCGCCCCCGAGCCGGTTGCCGCCGCGCTCGACAGCACGGCAGCGCCGGCCGAACCTGCGGCGTCGGCCCAACCTGCGGCGTCGACCCAACCTGCAGAGGCAGCCGTGGCGCAGCCCCCGGCAGCGGCCGCAGCCGAGGCGCCGGCCGCGCTGGCGGCGGCAGCCGTCGAGCCGGCTGGTCGGCCCGCCGAGCCGCCCGCGAGCGCAGCAGCGGCCATCGAAGCCCCGGCAGCGATCGCGCCGGCCGCAGGCCTCGAGCAGTCGGTGACGCCGCCTGCAGCCGAGGCGCCCGTGGCGCCGGCAGCAGCCCTCGAGGCCGCGCCCGCTCCCGCCGAGGCAGCAGCCGTCGAGCCCGCGCCCCAGCCCGCCGAGGCAACCGCCCAGGCCGTCGCTCCCGTGTCCGATCCGGCCCCCGCACCGGCGCAGCCCATGCCCGCGCCGATCGCTGCGGCGCCCGCCGAGTTGGCTGCGATGGCCGAGCCTGCCGCGCCACCGCCGGTCGCCCTCGACAAGGTCGTGAGCCAGGCCGGTCTCGAATGGGTACAGACACAAGCTCGTCCCGCTGCCGATGCCGCGCCTGTCGAGGAAGCTGCGCAACCTCGCACAGGCCGGCTGCGCAAGCCGCGGCAGGCGCCGGCTGGCGAGTCTTTGCAGCAGGTCGAGACCCGGCCTGACTCGCCCTCCGCCTGACGGGGCTTGTCCGCGTCGCGCAGGCTGCCCCCGCGGCAGCCTGCGTCGGCGGCGCAGGCATGTGCGGGCCGCGCGGCCGCGCTTGTTACCATCGCGGGTCGCGAGGCAGCCATGACCGAACGCATCATTCCCATTGCCGACGGCCGGTATCGCGCGAGCATTCCGCCGGTGCCAGCCGGCGCGCCCGCGCCCAACGGGCTCCTGACCGATCGGAGTGGCAGGCGGCTGCACGACCTGCGCATCTCGGTTACCGATCGGTGCAACTTCCGTTGCACCTACTGCATGCCGCGCTCGGTCTTCGGGGCCGACTACGCCTTCCTGCCGCAGTCCTCGCTGCTCAGCTTCGAGGAGATCGAGCGGGTGGTCAGGCTGTTCATCGCGCACGGTGTCGAGAAGATCCGCCTGACCGGTGGCGAGCCGCTGCTGCGCCGGCATCTCGAGCGCCTGATCGACAAGCTCGCGCGCCTGACCACGGCAAGCGGCGAGCCGCTCGACCTCACCCTGACCACCAACGCATCGTTGCTGGCCCGACGGGCGAGAGCGCTGCGCGATGCCGGCCTGCGCCGGGTCACGGTGAGCCTCGACGCGCTCGATGACGCCATCTTCCAGCGCATGAACGACGCCGATTTTCCGGTAACCAGCGTGCTCGAGGGCATCGACGCTGCCGCGGCCGCAGGCCTCGCCCCCGTCAAGATCAACATGGTCGTGCGCCGGGGCGTCAACGACAGCCAGATCGTGCCGATGGCCCGGCACTTCCGGGGCAGCGGGCACATCCTGCGGTTCATCGAGTTCATGGACGTCGGTGCCTCCAACGGCTGGCGTCTCGACGACGTGCTGCCCAGCGCCGAGGTGGTCGCTCGCGTCGGCGAGGCCTTCCCGCTGGTCAACCTGCAACCCAACTACCCGGGCGAGGTCGCCGAGCGTTGGGCCTACGCCGACGGGCAGGGCGAAATCGGCGTGATCTCCTCGGTCACCCAGCCCTTCTGCGGCGATTGCTCGCGGGCTCGGCTGTCGACCGAAGGCCGGCTCTACACCTGCCTGTTCGCCACCGGCGGCCACGATCTGCGCGCCCTGCTGCGCTCGGGCTGCTCCGACGAGCAGATCGGCGCCGCCATCGGCGGCATCTGGAGCGCGCGGGACGACCGTTACTCGGAAGTCCGCTCGGCGCAGACCGCCGGGCTGCGCCGCATCGAGATGTCCTACATCGGCGGCTGAACACGGTGCGCATGCCGCTGCTCACCAGCGCCGCCCGACCGGCCACGGTCGAGGTCTGCGCCATCGACGAGCACGGCCACGCGCACCCCACCGCGATCGCCGGCGAACACCCCCTTACCGTCTATCTCGACCGGCGCGAGATCGTCACGCTCATGACCCTCGGTGCCGCCCCCGAGGAACTGGCCATCGGCTACCTGCGCAATCAGGGTCTCGTTCAGCGCCTCGACGACCTCGCGTCCGTCCAGGTCGACTGGGACGTGTCGGCGGTCGCCGTGACGAGCCGCGCGCAGGCCGAGCACGGCGAGCCGCTGTGGGGCCGCGACGACGCCTGCGGCGGTCTTGCGCAACGCCTAGGCCGGCGCACCGTGACCACCGGCTGCGGCCAGGGCACGGTCTTCGGCGATCTGATGGACGCACTCGCCCCCCTGCCCCCGGACGCCGGGCCGAGCCTTTCGCCCGACGTCCTGCAGACGCTCCTCGAGCAGGTGCGCCGCCACGAATCCATCTACAAGGTAGCCGGCGCCGTCCACGCTTGCGCGCTGTGCGCCAACGCCGGCGAAAAGCGCGGCCAGATCCTGCGCTTCGTCGAGGACGTGGGCCGCCACAATGCGGTCGATGCCATCGCCGGCTGGATGTGGCTCAACGATGTCGTCGGCCAAGACAAGATCTTCTACACGACCGGCCGGCTCACCTCCGAGATGGTGATCAAGTGCGCGCAGATCGGCGTGCCTTTCCTGGTCTCGCGCTCAGGCCTCACGCAGATGGGCCATGCGCTGGCGCTGCGCCTGGGGCTGACGATGTTCGGTCGCTGCCAGGGCCGCCATTACCTGCTGTTCACCGGCGCGCATCGCTTCGAAGCGCCGCATGCCGCGGCCCCATCCCCATGAACGCCACCAGCATGACCGTGACCGGCGTGGTGCTTGCCGGCGGACTGGGTCGGCGCATGAGCGCCGACGGCAACGGCGTCGACAAGGGGCTGCAGCCGCTGCACGGACGACCGCTGGTGGCCCATGCGATCGAACGCCTGGCCCCGCAGGTCGACACGCTCCTGATCAATGCCAACCGCCATCTCGACACCTACCGGACATTCGGCTGGCCGGTGGTGAGCGATGCCATCGCCGGCTACGCCGGTCCGCTGGCCGGGCTGGCCAGCGCGCTGCGGGTGGCGGACACCGACTGGGTGATCACCGTTCCGTGCGACTCGCCGCTGCTGCCCGCCGATCTGCTCGCGCGGATGGCGGCGGCGGCCAGAGCGTCGGCCGCCCGCGTTGCTGTCGCGCGTACGATCGAAGGCGAGCAGCCGGTCTTCCTGCTGGTCGAGCGCAGCCTCGGCGACGATCTCGAGACCTGGCTGGCCGACGGCGGTCGACGCATCGACGCCTGGTACCGGCGACTCGCCCCGGCCTACGCCGACTTTCCGGACCCGCGCGCGTTCAGCAACATCAACACGCCGGCCGACCTGGCCGCGCTCCGATGAGCGAGCGCCCTTCAGGGGAGCGCCGGCCCGACAGCCTCGCCGAGGCTCTGGCCGGCATGCCCACGCAGGCGCAGCACCCGATACCCGTCGACGAAGCCTGCGCCATGATCGCGCGCCTGGCCGACGTCGTTCGCGAGACCGAGGAGGTCGCCCTGCCCGCGGCGCGGGCTCGAGTCCTCGCCCACGACCTGGCCTCGCCGATCGACGTTCCCGCGCACGACAACGCTGCGATGGACGGCTACGCCTGCGCCGCTGCCAGCCTGTCGGCCGCGGCGCCCTCCCGGCTCAGGGTGGTCGGCGCTGCCTGGGCCGGCCGACCGTGGTCCGGACGCCTGGGGGCCGGCGAGGCGCTGCGCATCATGACCGGAGCCGTGATGCCCGAAGGTGCCGATACCGTGGTGCCACAGGAAGACGCCACACGGGAGGACGACCATGTCATCGTCGCGCGCCCGCTTCCGGCCGGGACCCACCGCCGTCACCGCGGCGAAGACCTCGCCCGGGGCAAGCCCATGCTCTCGGCCGGGCAGCGTCTGGGCGCGGCCGAGCTCGGCCTGCTCGCCTCGGTCGGGCTGGCCAGGGTTGGGGTACGCCGTCGCCTGCGGGTAGCCTGCCTGTCCACCGGCTCGGAGGTACGCGCGCCCGGCCAGCCGCTGAGCGAAGGCGAGATCTACGACAGCAACCGCTACACGCTGGCCGGAATGCTCGCCCCGCTGGGAGTCGAAGTGCTCGACTGCGGCGTCGTTCCCGACGAGCCCGCGGCCCTCGAGTCGGCACTGCGCGAAGCCGCCGCAGCAGCCGATGCCGTCATTTCATCGGGCGGGGTGTCGGTCGGCGAAGCCGACTTCACCCGGGAACTGATGAGCCGGCTGGGCGAGGTCGTGTTCTGGACCGTGGCCATGCGCCCGGGTCGGCCGCTCGCCTTCGGCCGGCTGGGCAGGGCCTGCTATTTCGGCCTGCCCGGCAATCCGGTGGCAGTGATGATCACCTTTCTGTTCCTGGTGCGCCCGGCGCTGCTGCGCATGATGGGCACGACCGAAACCGGACCTCTGCCAGTGCTTGCGCGCGCGCTCGAGCCGATGCGCAAGAAGCCCGGGCGCACCGAGTATCAGCGGGCCATCGTCGCGCCGGGGCCCGACGGCGCGCTTGAGGTTCGGAGCACGGGCGGCCAGGGCTCGGGCATCCTGAGCTCGATGTCGCGCGCCAACGCGATCGTGCGCCTGGCGCACGATCAGGGACCGGTCGCACCGGGCGACCTGGTCGAGTGTCTGCTGTTCGAAGGGCTGCTCTGAACGCCGCGGGCCGGCCGCGGC
>JBILUW010000038.1:0-20533 GCA_044370795.1 Burkholderiaceae bacterium | reverse complement strand
GGCGCCACCGGCAGCGCGGGCTCGGCAGCCAGTTGCGCGGCCACGGTCGCGGCATCGATGACCGCGGTGCCCGCCATCAGCACCAGACGCATGGTCAGACTCTGCAGCTGGCGAACGTTGCCCGGCCACGGGTGCTGCTGCAGCAGCCGCATCGCCGGCTCGCTGAAACGCACGGGCTGGCGCGACCAGGCCAGACAGGCCTCGTGCGCGCAATGCCGCACCAGCACCGGCACATCCTGGACGCGCTCGCGCAGCGGCGGCAAGGCCAGCGGCAGCACCGACAGCCGGTAATACAGGTCGAGGCGAAACTCACCGCCAGAGACCGCCCGCGCGAGGTCGCGATTCGTCGCCGCAACCACCCGCACGTCGAGCGGCAGCTCGCGGCGGCTGCCCACCCGCACCACGACCCGGTCCTGCAGCACCCGCAGCAGCTTGGCCTGCATCGCCAGCGGCAGCTCGCCGACCTCGTCGAGAAACAGGGTTCCGCCCTCGGCCTGCTCGAAGCGGCCGGGCTGGGCGGCCACCGCGCCGGTGAAGGCGCCGCGCTCGTGACCGAAGAATTCCGACTCGAACAGCGACTCGGGCACGGCCGCGCAGTTGACCTTCACGAACGGCCGTCCGGCCCGCGGGCTGGCCTGGTGGATCGCGCGCGCAAACAGCTCCTTGCCGGTGCCCGACTCGCCCAGCAGCAGCACGGTGGCGTCGCCCGCGGCCAGCCGGCGGGCCTGCCCGAGGGCGGCCTGCAGCGCCGGCGAGTCGCCGAGGATGCCGAAGTTGGGCAAGCGCTGGCCCAGCCGTTCGCGCAGGTCGCGATTCTCGGAGGCCAGCCGCTCGGTGCGCCGGCGCAGCTCCTCGTTGACCCGGATCAGCTGCCCCAGCAGGGTGCCGATGGTCTGCAGCAGCTCGAGATCGTCGTCGATCGCGCGCCGGCGGTGGCGCAGGCGGTGCGCGGCCAGCACGCCGATCACGCTGTCGGCATCGCGCAGCGGCACCGCGATGAAGGCCACGGTCTCGCGCGGCAGCCGGTGCCTCGGCACCGAGCGACACAGGAACTCGGGCTCCGCGTCGATGTCCTGCACGACGCGTGGCAGCCCGCTGCGCAGCACCTCGCCGCTCACGCCCTCGCCCCGCGCGAAGGCCCCGCGCGCCACCTCCTCGGCGGTCAGTCCGTAGGCATGGCGGATGCGCAGAACCTCCTCGCCGGCGTCCCACAGCAGCATGCGCCCGCGGTTGAGCCCGACCCACTCGGAGAGCAGCCGCAGGGTCTGGCGGATCACGTAGTTGGGCTCGACGCTGCGGCCCAGCAGGCGGCCGACCTCGCGGATCAGCAGCACCTCGCGGTGACGCCAGTCGTCCTCGGGGGGATCGGAAGGAAACTCGGCCATCGGCGGGTTTGCTGCGCAACCGTGATGGCCGGATGCAAGCAAGGTCGATGCCCGGCCTGCGCGGCCACCTCATGCCCCGGGGCGAGGCGATGCGCGGGTCACGACGGTGCGCTGGCACGCGCCCGGCCGGCGAAATCGACACGCACGGGCTGTCGGTGGGCATGACGCGCAGCCACACTGGCGTGCGTCAGGCGACGGCCGAGCCGGCCAGCGCGGCGCATCCGTGGAGAAGACCGATGAGCAAGAGCGGCATCGCATCGCACGATCGACGGCGCTTCGGCCGGACCGCGCTGGCGCTGGGAGTGGGCCTGGGGGCCGGGCTGCCGGGCGCCGGCGCGCAGACCGACACCAGCGACTGGCCCACGCGGCCGGTGACCATCCTCGTGGGCTATCCGCCAGGCAACGCCACCGACACCATCGCGCGGCTGATCGGCGAGCGCTTGGCGGCGCGCCTGCGCCGGCCCTTCATCATCGAGAATCGCCCGGGGCAGGGTTCGAGCATCGCCGCGGGCGCGGTGGCCAAGTCGGCGCCCGACGGCTACACGCTGCTGCTCACGGCGCCGGCCGCGATGGCGATCAACCCCAACCTCTACGCGAAGGTGCCCTACGACGCGCTCAAGGACTTCGCGACCATCGGCCTGTGCAGCTGGCTGCCCTACGTGCTGGTCGTGCGCGCCGACTCGGGCATCGCCACCCTGGCCGACCTGCTCGCCCGGGCCCGCGCGCAACCCGGCAAGCTGACCTACTCGTCGTCGGGCAACGGCACCATCAGCCACCTGCTGATGGTTTTGCTGGCGCAGCGCACCGACACGAAGTTCACCCACGTGCCCTACAAGGGCAGCGCGCAGGCCCACACCGACCTGATCGGCGGGCAGGTCGACGTCAACTTCGACACCATCACGGCGCTGATGCCGCACATCCGCGCCGGCCGCCTGCGGCCGCTGGCCACCAGCAGCCTGAACCGCACGCCGTTCGCGCCCGACGTGCCCACGGTGGCCGAGCAGGGCGTGCCTGGCTTCGAGGGCGGCGCATGGCTGGGCTTCGTGGCGGCCGCGGCCACGCCGCGGCCCATCGTCGAGCGCCTGAACCGCGAGCTCAACCAGATCCTCGAGGAGCCAGACACCCGGCGCCGCATGACCGACGCCGGCAGCGAGATCCTGAAGACCACGCCCGAGGAGTTCGCCGCCTTCATCCGCACCGAGCACGCCAAGTGGGCGCGCGTGGTGCGCGAATCGGGCACGAAGCTCGACTGACACCGGGCGGCCCGCCACCGCCGCCGCGGGCCCCGGCGCGCGGCAGGCCCCGGGCCGCGTCAGGCCGCCTCGAGCGTCGGATAGTCGGTGTAGCCGACCGCGCTCTGGCCGTAGTAGGTCTGCGGGTTGGCGGGCGCGAGCGGCGCGGCACGGCGCAGGCGCGCGGGCCGGTCGGGGTTGCTGATGAAGGGCACACCGAAGGCCACCGCGTCGGCCGCGCCGCCGGCCACCGCATCGAGCGCCATCTGCCGGGTGTAGCGGTTGTTGGCCACGTAGGCGCCGCGAAAGCGCTTGCGCGCGAGCGCGAAGTCGAAGCCCTCGAGGTTGCGGGTGCTGCCGGTCTGGCCCTCGACGAAGTCGATGAAGGCGATGCCGCGCTCGCTCAGCGCATCGACCAGCGTGCCGTAGGTGGCCTGCGGGTTGCTGTCCTGGCCGCAGTTGTTCGCGTTGGTGACCGGCGACAGGCGGATGCCGACCCGGTCCTTGCCGAACACGCCGATGCAGGCGTCGATGATCGACAGCGTCAGGCGCAGCCGGTTGGCGATGCTGCCGCCCCAGTCGTCGGTGCGCAGGTTGGTCGAGTCGCGCATGAACTGCTCGAGCAGGTAGCCGTTGCCGCCGTGCAGCTCGACCCCGTCGAAGCCCGCGCGCTGCGCGATCAGCGCCGCCTGCCGCCAGGTCTCGATCATCGCCACGATCTCGTGGGCCTCGAGCGCGCGCGGCGCAACCCGGTCCTTCTTGCCGGCGGGCGTACGCACGATGCCACCGGGATTCACCGCCGAGCACGACACCGGCAGCTCGCCGCCGGGCTGGAAGTCGGGGTGCGAGATCGAGCCCACGTGCCACAGCTGCGCGACGATGCGCCCGCCGGCGGCGTGCACCGCGTCGGTGACCAGCCGCCAGCCCGCCTGCTGCGCCGCGCTGTACATCCCGGGGGTGTCGACGTAGCCCTTGCCCTGCGGGCAGACCTGCGTGGCCTCGCTGATGATCAGGCCGGCGCTGGCGCGCTGCGCGTAGTAGGTGGCGTTGAGCGCGTGCGGCACGTCGCCGTCGGGCAGCGCGTGGCAGCGGGTGAGCGGCGACATGAGCACGCGATTGGCGCATTCGATGGCGCCGATGCGCACGGGCGAGAACAGATCGGGGGCGGTCATCGTCGGAGTCCGGAAGTAGGCGTCGAAGCGGCGAACGATAGCAGCGCCGGCGCGCGCGGCAGGCCGACGGCGTTCCGGGGCGTATCATCGCGGCCCATGTCCTGGCTCTCATGGCTCGCCGCCTACCTCGCGATCGGCGCCGTCATCGGCTTTCTGGCGGGGCTGCTGGGCATCGGAGGCGGCCTCACGCTGGTGCCGGTGCTGTCGGCGATCTTCGCCGCGCAGGCCCTCTCCACCGATCACATCGTGCACATGGCGCTGGCCACCGCGATGGCCTCGGTGGTGTTCACCTCCAGCTCCAGCGTGCTCGCCCACCACCGACTGGGCTCGGTCGACTGGGCCATCGTGCGCCGCATCGCGCCGGCCATGGTCGCCGGCAGCTTCATCGCCACCCTGGTTGCCGGCTGGCTGCCGCAGCGGGTGCTCGCGATCGGTTTCGCGCTGGTGGTCTACGGCGGCGCCACGCAAATGCTGCTGGGGCGCAAGCCGGCGCCCGGCAGCGGCCTGCCGCGCACGCCGGTGCTGGTAGCCGTGGGCGTGGTGGTCGGCGTGATCTGCGGCCTGGCCTCGGCCGGCGGCGCCTTTCTCACGGTACCGCTGATGCTGGCCTGGGGCGTGGTGCTGTCGCGGGCGATCGGGACCGCGGCCGCCGTCGGCGTGCCGGTGGCCGTGGTCGGCATGATCGGCCACGTCATTTCGGGCTGGAACGTGACCGGCCTGCCGCCCTGGAGCCTGGGCTTCATCTACCTGCCGGCGCTGGCAGCGGTGGTCGCCGCCAGCGTGCTCACCGCGCCCTTCGGCGCGCGCCTGGCTCACCGGATGCCGGTGGCGCTGCTCAAGCGCATCTTCGCGGTGCTGCTCTATGCGCTCGCCACCAAGATGATCGTCGCCTACGGCTGAGCGCCGCCGGCCCGGGCACGGCCGGTACGAGCGCGGATGCCAGCGCGGCCGATGCCCTCGCGCCCTCAGGCCGGCGGCGTGCGATCGGCCTCGCCGGCCTCGTACTGCATCATCACCACGTCGAGCCAGCGACCGAACTTCCAGCCCACCGCCCGCATCGAGCCGGCCATCCGGAAGCCGCAGGCCGCGTGCAGCGCGATCGAACCGGTGTTGGCGCTGTCGCCGATCACGGCCAACACCTGCCGGCAGCCGCGCTGCGCGCAGCGCGCGAGCAGCGCCTCGAGCAGCCGCCGGCCCACGCCGCGGCCGATCGCCTCGGGCGCGACATAGATCGAGTCCTCGACCGTGAAACGGTAGGCCGGCCGGGTGCGGAACCAGTTGACGTAGGCATAGCCGAGCACCTGCCCTTCATGCTCGGCCACCAGCCACGCGAAGCCGTTGCCCAGCACGTCGGCGCGCCGCCGGCGCATCTCGTCGAGGGAGGGCGGCTCGAGCTCGAAGGTGCCGGTGCCGTGCAGCACGTGGTGCGCGTAGATGGCCTGGATGCGCGGCAGGTCGTCGTCGCGGCTGTCGCGCACCGCAACCTGCGACGCGCCCTGACGGGAGGCGGTATCGTTCATGGCTCGGCGGGCGCGGGCCCGCGATCTTTCAGGACACGGGGGAGCATACGATGGATCTCGAACTCGGCGGCAAGGTGGTGGTGATCACGGGCGGCAGCAAGGGCATCGGCCTGGCGTGCGCGCAGGGCTTTCTCGCCGAGGGCGCGCGGGTGGCCATCGTCTCGCGCGACGCGGCCAACCTCGCCCGGGCATGCGAGGCGCTGGTGCGCGCGGTGCCGGCGGCGGCCGACGCGGGCCGCCTGATGAGCGTGGCCGCCGAGATGGCCGACCCCGCCGCGGTGGCGGCGATGGTGGCGAAGGTCGAGGCCGGCCTGGGACCGATCGACGTGCTGGTCACCTCGGCCGGCGCCGCGAAACGCACGCCGCCCGACGAACTCGAGCCCGCGGCCTGGCGCGCCGCGATGGACGCCAAGTACTTCAGCTACGTGTTCCCGATCGACGCCATCGTCAAGCGCATGGGCGCGCGCGGCAGCGGCACCATCGTCAACGTCATCGGCGCCGGCGGCAAGGTGGCCAGCCCGGTGCACATGCCCGGCGGCGCGGCCAACGCGGCGCTGATGCTGGTCACCGCCGGCATGGCCAGCGCCTACGCCGGCCGCGGCATCCGCGTGAACGCGGTCAATCCGGGGCTCACGCTCACCGAGCGCCTGAAGGAGGGCATGCAGGCCGACGCGCGCATGCAGGGCATCAGCCCCGACGAGGCACTGGCGCGCGCCAAGGCGAAGCTGCCGCTCGGGCGCATCGCCACGCCCGAGGAGATCGCCAACGCGGTGCTGTTCCTGGCGTCGTCGAAGGCGAGCTACGTGTCGGGCGCCATTCTCTCGATGGACGGCGCGGTCAATCCGATCGTGGTCTGAGCCGGCGCGAGCCGAGCGCCGGGCCTGCGATCGGGCCCGGCTCCCGAACGCGGCCGCGCTCAGCTCTTGACCGCGCCGGCGGTCAGCCCCGAGACCATGTAGCGCTTGAACACGTAGTAGATGGCCGCCGGCGGCAGCGCGTAGAGCACGCCGGTGGCCATCAGCAGCTCCCAGGGGGAATCGTCGGCCGACAGGAACAGGCCCAGCGACACCGCCAGGGTGATCTCCTTCTCGTCGGACAGGAGCAGGAAGGCGTACAGGTATTCGTTCCAGGCGAGCAGCACCGCGTACACGCCGATGGCCACCAGCGAGGGCATCATCAGCGGCAGATACACCAGCCTGAAGAGCTGCCCGGCGCTCGCGCCATCGACGATCGCCGCCTCGTCGAGCTCCACCGGCAGCTTGTCGGAGGCCTGCTTGAGCACCCAGATGGCATACGGCGCGGCCAGCGTGACCATCGCCAGGATCATCGCCCAGCGGTTGTTGAGCAGGCCGTACAGGCCCATGGTCTTGTACATCGGCACCGCGAGGAAGGCCGCCGGGATGAAGTAGGTGAACAGCGCCGCGTTCATGACCCAGCGCCCGCCACGCACCCGCAGCCGGCTGATCGCGAAGGCGGCCATCGTGGCCACCACCAGCGTGAGCAGCCCGGTGGCCGCCGCGATGATCACGCTCGAGCCGATCTGCGCCCAGAAGTTGCCCAGGTAGTGGTGCTGCTGCGCGAACACGATCTCGACGTTGCGCAGCGTGATCGGCTGCGGCCACAGCCGCCCCGAAAAGGCGCTGTCCTTGGTCGACAGCGCGAACAGCAGCATGTGGTAGATGGGCAGCATCGTCCAGAGCAGCACCGGGATGCCGACCAGCCACAGGCCGGCCTCGGAGGCGAGGACATGCAGCCAGCGCGCCGCACCGCGACGGGGCGTTGCGGTGCTCGCGCGCTCAGTCATCGTGCGGGCCGCGCGACAGCCGCTTCATCATGAAGAACACCAGCGGCAGCACCAGCGGCATCGCGGCCACGATGGAGGCCATCGCCATGTCGACCTGGTCCAGGCGCAGGTAGCGGATGCCCAGCGTGGCCAGCACGTGCGTGAGATCCGACGGCCCGCCGCCAGTGAGCAGGTACACGCTGTTGAAGTCGCCCAGCGTCCAGATCATGGAGAGCAGCGTGCAGGTGATGTAGAGCGTGCGGATCGAGGGCCAGGTGATGTGCAGGAACTGCTGCCAGCGCGTGGCACCGTCGACCGACGCCGCCTCGTAGAGGTCCTTGCTGATGGCCAGCCGGCCGGTGACGAGGATCAGGGTCCAGAAGGGCAGCGACTTCCAGATGTGGACCATGCCGGCCATCCCGAAGGCGATCCAGCGGTCGTTGAGCCAGTTCGGGCCGTCGAGGCCCGTAAGGCGGAAATACACGCTGTTGATCAGGCCCCACTCGGGGTTGAACATGAAGCGAAACGACAGGATGGTGGGGATGGACGGCACCGCCCAAGGCAGGATGAACAGCACCGCCACGATGCGTATCCACCAGCGCTCGTGCACGAAGAAGCCCGACAGGCCCAGCGCCAGCAGGAACTTGAGGTTGACCACCACCAGCAGGAACAGCGCGGAGTTGATGACCGCGTTGCCGAAGACCGGGTCTTCCCACAGCCGCACGTAGCTTGCCGGGTCGCGCGCCAGCCAGAAGCCGTAGGCGACCGGATAGAGCACGAACAGCAGGAACACCAGCACGTAGGGCGCGATCATCAGCAGCCCGACGGTGTTCCAGGACGCCGGGCGCAGCGGGCCGGCCGGCGCGCGCCGGCCCGCGACCGCGGTGGTGGCCGCGGTCACGCTCAGTTGCCGGCGACCTGCACCGCCCGCGCGATCAGTTCGTCAGCGGCGCGCTCGGGCGTCCACTTGTCGTTGATCACGCGGCTCATCGCCTTGGCCCAGACGTTCTCGTTGTTGAGGATCGTGAACTTCCAGTTGCGTGTGAACGGGAAGGTGCCCGTGCCGGCGCGGAACTGGTCGGAGACGGCCTTGCGATGCTTGTCTTCCTTGGTCCAGAAGTCGCGGTCGGCGGCCGCCTTGGTGACCGGATACCAGCGGCCGAGCGCACCCTCGGTGTAGGGCGTGAGGTTGGCCTCCTCCATCATGAAGGCGAGGAATTCGCGCGCGCGCTTCTCGTTCTTGGCGCCGGCGAAGGCCACGGCGAGCTTGACCGCGGCCAGGTAGGTGGCGGGCTTGCCGTCGGGCTTGTTGGGCCACTGCGCGGTGGCGATCAGTTCCTCGTAGTTGCGCTTGGCCTGCGCGCGCTGCTCGGCGGTGAGCGTGGCGTTGTTCATGTCGTCGAGCCACTTGGCCGCGATCGAGATCGTGGCGTTGTGGGTCATCAGCGTGGTCTTGTTGTGGAACGCGACGTTGTTGTCGGGATCCTTCCAGCTGATCGACGAGGGCGGCGTGCAGCCCTTGGCCATGATGTCGGTGTAGTCCTTGAGCGCCGAGATCAGGCCGGCGCGGTTCTTCGCCTCGCCGAGCGTGACCTTGCCGTTGTCGTCGACGACCTGGACGTTGTAGGCCAGCATGAACTGATGGAAGCTAAAGAACGAGTCGGTGCCGTCGACGCCCATCGGGTGGCCGATGGCGAAGGTGCGCTTGCCGGTCTTCTGGCGATGCGCCGGCTGGACCTTGTCGCACCAGAAGCTCCAGTAGTCCTTCCAGCCCTTCGGGATGTCCTCGGGCTTGAAGCCGGCCTCGGCGAGCATGTCGGTCCAGTACTGGATGTGCATGGTCTGCTGATAGACCGGCACCGCGTAGTAGGCCTTCTTGCCGCCGGGGCCCGGCAGCAGCGCGGTGGACAGCGTGTTGGGCAGGAACTTGTCCTTCATCGGGTTGAGCACCGACGAGAGATCGAGCAGCTTGCCTTCGCTGGCCCACTTGCCGGCCACCTGGAAGTCGAAGGTGAGGCCGAAGGCAACGTCGGGCGGCGAGCGCGAGTCGAGGGCCGCGACGGTCTTGGGAATGACGTCCTGCACCGGGTACAGCGAGAGTTCCACCTTCACGCCGGTCTTCTGCTCGAACCGGTAGATCATGGTGTCGAGCGCCCGGTCCTCGGCCGGATAGAAGCCCTTCGTGAACCAGACGACCAGTTTCTCCTGGGCGACGGCGGCGCCGGCCGCGAGCGAGAGCACCGACGCCGTCAAGGCGCCAGCAATGGCTTTCCTGAGCATGTCTCCTCCTTGGGGATGGGCGATCCGGTCTGCGCCGGACCTCGGCGACGAGTGTGTCCGCACCGGCGCCGCGAGTCAATTCGCCGCGCCGGCCTCCCCGAGCCCGGAACCGCGGACGCACCCGCCCCGAGCGCCGTCGGCGGCGGGCACGCTGCCGCCATCAGGCGGGCGTGCCGTCGAGCAGCGGGTAGTCGACGTAGCCCTCGGGCCCGCGGGAATAGAACGTGGCGCGGTCGTAGGGCGTGAAGGCGGCGCCCTCGCGGATGCGCCGCGGCAGGTCGGGGTTGGAGATGAAGAAGCGACCGAACGCGATCGCATCGGCGTCGCCGCGCGCAACCATCTCGGCGGCGCTGTCGGCGCGGAAGTTGCCCGCGGCCATCAGCACGCCGCGCCAGGCCGGCCGGAACAGCTTCGCGGCCGAGGGCACGTTCTGGTGGTCGACCTCGGCCTGGCCGGCGCCGCTGGCGCGCGGCTCGATCAGGTGCAGGTAGGCCAGCCCCATGCGATCGAGCTCGCCGATCAGGTGGCTGTAGAGCGGCATCGGGTCGTCCTCGCCGCTGTCGTTGGCCACGCCGAACGGCGACAGCCGGATGCCGACCCGGTCGGCGCCCCAGACCTTCGCGACCGCCTCGGTGACCGCCAGGCTCAGCCGGCAGCGGTTGGCGATCGAGCCGCCCCAGGCGTCGGTGCGCCGGTTGGTGCGCGACTGCAGGAACTGCTCGAGCAGATAGCCGTTGGCCGAGTGGATCTCGACGCCGTCGAAGCCGGCGGCCTGCGCGTTGCGCGCGGCCTGCGCGTAGGACTCGACAAGCGCCGGGATCTCGTCGGTCTCGAGCGCCCGCGGCACCGGGAAGGGCTCGCGGGTGAACTGCGCGGTGGTGCACATGCCCTTGGCGCCGACCGCCGAGGGCGCCACCGGCAGGCCACCACCGGGCTGATGCGAGGGATGCGACAGGCGGCCCATGTGCCACAACTGCAGGAACACCTTGCCGCCACGGGCGTGCACGGCCTCGGTGATGCCGCGCCAGCCCGCGACCTGGGTCTCGGTGTGGACGCCGGGCGTGGTGGGCGCGCCCTTGCCCTGCTGCGAGACCTGCGACGCCTCGGCGATGATCAGACCACCCTCGCTGGCGCGCTGGCCGTAGTAGCGGGCGTTGATCGGCACCGGCGCGTTGGTGGCGGGGTCGGCGCGCATGCGGGTGAGCGGCGCCATCACGACCCGGTGCGCCAGGCGCATCGGACCGACCTGCAGCGGCTGGAACAGGACCTCGGTGTTCATGGTTCAGGCTTTCCTTTCGGCCCGGCGCACCAGGGCCAGTTGGCGGGCTTGCGCGACCAGACGGCCGCGGCTGTCCCACAGCGCGGCGTCTTCGACGAGCCGCCCCTCGGTCAGGTCGTGGGTCTGGAAGCGGCCGAGCATCCAGCCCGGCGCGGGCCGGGCGCGCAGCTGCACGGTGAGCTCGACCGTGGGTACCCAGCCGACGTCGCCGAGCAGGCCGACCACCGACGGGGGAAAGGTATCGACGAACAGCAGGCAGGCGAGCGGATCGGGCTCGCGCCCGTCGCGAAAGCGGATCCAGCCGCTGATCTGCGCGCGCCCGGCGCCGCCGACCCGGAACTCGGCCGGGTCGAGGCGGATGTCGAGGCGCTGGAGGATGGCGAGATCGAGGCCCTGGACCTCGCCGGTGCGCGGCGTGCAGGCGTCGGGCCCGGGCACCGCGGGCGCCGGCAGGGCGAGCGCGGGCTCGGCCGCAACGCCGGCGCCGACGCCATCGCCGGCTTCGTCGCCCAGGCTGCCCATCGCGGCCAGCACCTCGATGCGCGCCGTGCCCTCCTGCACGAGGCTGGCGCGCACGGTGCTCAGCGTGCGGCCGGTACGCAGGACCTGCACGTCGATGCGGCATTCGGCCCCTGGCGAGCCAGGGCGCAGATAGTGCACGGTGACGCTCAGCGGATCGGGATGCTGCGGGCAGGCCTGACGGATCGCCGAGACCGCCAGCGTGAGCAGGTAGCCGCCGTTGGGCTTGTCGCCGATGTTCCAGCCCGGATGTACTCGGCCCGTCCAGACCGATCCGCCAGCCGGATCGGCGCGCGTCTCGTCGTCGAAATGGCCGCGCTCAGGCATCGAGGCTCGGGTCGATCAGGTACTTGGTGCCGGTCGCCTGACGGCTGTACTCGGCGATCGCCTCGAGGCTGAGCGCCTGCCGCAGCGAGACCGTGCGGGTGTAGCGGCTGGCGAAGGTGGTGTGCAGCTCGTCGATGACGCGCTGGCGCAGCTTCTGCGCGGCCTCGAAGCCGATCTTCTGCAGGAAGGGCGTGAGCAGCCAGCCGCCGACCGCCCAGGCCATGCCGACGTTGCGGTTGATCTCGGTGGGGCCGCGGTCGAGGCCGCCGTAGATGTAGACCTGCTTGAGCACGCTCGAGCCGTAGCGGTTGTACTCGGTGGCGGTGCGCGCGATCGCCGCCTCCATGCTGGTGATGATCTGGCTGGCCAGACGTCCGCCGCCGGTCGCGTCGAAGCCGATCGTGGCGCCGATGGCGGCGATCGCGTCGGTGAGCCGGTCGGGGAAGTCGGCATCGGCCGAATTGACGACGTGCAGCGCGCCCTGCGAACGCAGCAGTTCGGCCTGCTCGGGCTTGCGCACGATGTTGACCAGGCCCACGCCGTCCTTCAGGCAGATGCGGTTGAGCATCTGGCCGAGGTTGGAGGCCGCCGCCGTGTGCACCAGCGCCTTGTGCCCCTCGCGGCGCATGGTCTCGACCATGCCCAGCGACGTGAGCGGATTGACGAAGCACGAGGCGCCGGCCGCCGGCGGCGTGCCGGCGGGCAGCGGCAGGCACTGCTGGGCCTTGAGCGCGCGGTACTGCGCGTACATCGCGCCACCCAGGATGGCCACGGTGCGGCCGATCAGCGCTTGCGCCGCAGGCGAGTCGCCGGCGGCCACGACCACGCCGGCGCCCTCGTTGCCCACCGGCATCGACTGGTCGACGCGCCCGGCCATCGCCTTCATGAGCTTCGGCGGCACGCTGGCCGTGATGACGGGGCGCGCCGCGCTGCCGGCGGCCTTTGCGGTGCTCATGTCGGCGGTGCCGAAGAGCAGGCCGAGGTCGGAGGGGTTCATGGGCGTGGCCTGCACGCGCACCAGCACCTCGTCGGGGCCGGGTTGCGGCACCGGCACCTCGGCGAGCGAGAGCTCGAGCTCTCCGCTCGCGCGGATCAGCGAGCGCAGTTGCAGCATGGTGGCGGGAAGGGGTGCGTTCATGGGTGTCTCCGGTTCGGGGGTATCGCGGGGGCAGATCGACTCAGATGTCGACCAGTTCGCCGTCGGCAAGCGCGAGCAGCCGCTGCTCGAGCAGTTCGTCGATCGCGCGACGCACGGCCTGCCCCGGGGGCAGGCCCAGTTGCGCGGCGGCGCCGCCGATCGTGCGCGAGGCGGCGAGTTCGTCGAGAACGCGAGCCAGCGGCAGGCACCGGTGGCTCAGCATCATGAACTTGACCATCACCTTGATGGCGTTGCGCGGGCTGCGGCGCGGATCGGCGACGAAGGCCTCGAGACGGCTGCGCGCCCGGGCGAGCGCCGCCGGCACATCGGCAATCAGCGGGCCGTGGCCGGGCAGCGCGACGTCGACGGACAGCGCCCCGATCGCATCGAGCACGGCTCGCTGCTCGGCGAAGCCCGACTCGCCGGTGAGCTCGGGGAAGATGACGCCGAAGCCGTTGTCCCAGAGGGCGTCGGCCGAAATGAGCAGCCGCGCCTGCGGGCAGTGCAACACCAGCGAATCGGGGTCGTGGCCAGGCGCGGCCAGCGCCCGCCAGACCATGCCGCCCATCAGGATCTCGTCGCCCGCCGCCAGGCCCTCATCGGCCTCGAACCGATCGCAGTGCTGGCAGAAGTCGCGGAAGGTCAGGGTGTCCTCGTCCCAGCGGCGTACCGGGTCGAGTTGCGAGGCCGGCACGATGGTTCGCGCGCCGCTCGCCCGCGCGAGCGCGGCGTTGCCGCCGCAGTGATCGGAGTGCAGGTGGGTGTTGACGATGCGCCGCAGCCGGCTCATCGGCAGGCCCTGCTCGGCGAGCAGCCGCTCGACCAGCGCGAGCGTGAGCGCGGCGTGGGTGTGATAGCCGGTGTCGACGACCGTGGCTTCGCGCTCGTCGCCCTCGCCGTCGAAGAACAGGTAGAGGTTGCTCGAGAGCCAGTCGCGCTCGACGAAGCGCATGGCGGCGGGCAGCGCGGGCGGCGCGCCGTCGCCCGCGGCGATGCCCGGGCGCGCCGCACCGGGCGCGTCATCGGCAGCCTCGCGCACGCTCATGACGAGCCCGTTGCGCCAGCCACGCGCCGCGCCGGCAGCTCGGCGAGCACCTGCTCGCGGCGCGCCTCGCCCATCGAGCCCCAGCCGGCGATCTCGTCGATGCTACGCAGGCAGCCCACGCACCAGCCGGTGGCCGGATCGAGGCGGCACACCGAGATGCAGGGGCTGGCGATGGCGCGCCGGGCGGCGCGAGGCGAGGGAGCGGAGGCGGACATCGGCGATTCGTGTAGCGGCGGGCCCTGCCGGCACGGGCCGGCTCCGGGCATCGGGCGCGGGCCCGGCTCTCGAGGCCCGGCGCCGCGCCGCGGCAGGGGTGTCTTGGTGCGCGGACTCAGGCGGCCTGCGCCTTTTCCTCGCGGGCGAGCTTCTTCGCGTGGGCGGCATTGCCGGCCCGCGACATCGACTTGCGGCCCAGGAAGGCGCTGATCCACTGGCCAGCCTCGACCATGCCGTCGAAGTCGAGGCCGGTCTCGATGCCCAGCGCCTGCAGCAGGTAAAGCACGTCTTCGGTGGCCACGTTGCCGGTGGCGCCCTTGGCGTAGGGGCAGCCGCCCAGCCCGGCGATCGAGGCGTCGAAGCGGTTCACGCCAACCTGCAGGCTGGCGTAGACGTTGGCCACCGCCTGCCCGTAGGTGTCGTGGAAGTGGCCGGAGATCTGCGCCAGGGGGTACTCGCGGGCGGCGGCCTCCATCACGCGCCTGACCTGCTCGGCATTGGCCACGCCGATGGTGTCGGCGATGCCGATCTCATCGCAGCCGATGTCGCGGAAGCGCTTGACGACGTCGACCACCGAGGGAATGGGCACCTCGCCCTGGTAGGGGCAGCCGAAGGCGACCGAGACCGCGGCGCGCACCCGGATCCCCGCGGCCTGCGCGGCCCGCGCCACCGGCGTGAAGCGCTCGAGGCTCTCGTCGATCGAGCAGTTGATGTTGCGGTGGGAGAAGGCCTCGGTGGCCGAGCCGAAGATCACGACCTCGTCGGCCTTCGCGGCCAGCGCGCCCTCGAAGCCCTTGAGGTTCGGCGTGAGCACCGAGACGATGACCCCGGCTGGCCGGCTGATGCGGGCCATGACCTCGGGCGCGTCGGCCATCTGGGGCACCCACTTGGGCGACACGAAGGAGGTGGCCTCGAGGTTGCGCACGCCGGCGGCCAGCAGCCGCTCGCACAGGCCGATCTTGATGTCGGCGGGGACCGGCTGCTTCTCGTTCTGCAGGCCGTCGCGCGGCCCGACCTCGGTGATGTGGACGCGTTTCGGAAGGCTCATGAGGGCACTCCAGGGAGGAAGACGGGCAAGGGCTGACGCGCCGGGCGTCGGGTTCAGTAGCCGCGCTGCCGGTCGACCCGACCCGGGAGCGGTTCGCCGCGCAGCAGGCGGCCGATCCGATCGGCGATCTGGTCGGCGCCCGGCTCGATCAGGGTCTGCGCGGCAACGTGAGGCGTCAGGCGGATTCTAGGGTGTTCCCAGAAAGCGTGCCCCGCGGGCAGCGGTTCGGTGCCGAAAACGTCGAGGGTGGCACCGGCGAGATGTCCGGCGGCGAGCGCCGCGAGCAGCGCCGGCTCCTCGATGAGACCGGCGCGGGCGACGTTGACCAGCCAGGCGCCGGCGGGCAGTGCGGCCAGCGCTGCGGCGTCGATCAGCCCGCGGGTTGCGGGGGTGAGCGGCGCCATCAGCACCAGCAGCTCGGTGTCTTGCAGAAAGGGCTGCCAGCCGGCGGCGCCGTGCCGGCAGCGCACGCCCGGCAGGCTGCGCTCGCCGCGGGCATAGCCGCTCACCGCATAGCCCATCGCCGCCAGCCGCGTGGCCACCGCGCCGCCCAGCGCGCCCAGACCGACGATGCCCACCCGCAGCTCACCCGCGGTCCGCGCCGGCAGCTCGCGCCAGCGGCCGGTGCGCTGCTGCGCCTCGTAGGCGTCGGCACGCAGCTGGCGGCGCAGCGCCTCGTGCAGCACGTAGGCGAACATCTGTTCGGCCATGCCCGCGTCTTCCAGGCGCACGATAGTCAGCGCCGGCGGCAGACCGGGCAGCGCAAGCAGCTGGTCGACGCCGGCGCCTAGCGCAAAGAAGGCCGCGAGATCGGGATGGACGGCGAAGAAGGCGGCGGGCGGACGCCAGCCGACCGCGACGTGCGGGCCCGGCGCGGCCGCGGTGCGAACGGGGGCGTCGCCGGGCGCGCCATCAGGTTCGTCGGGCTTGCCGCGCGCGCCCTCGTGGTCGGGGCCCGGTGCCCATGCCCGGACATCGGCCCGCGGCAGTCGCGCGCGCAGCGCGGTCACCCACGCCCGGCGCTCGCCGTCGTCGGGATGGACGACGCTGATCCGCAGCTCGGGCGCGTCCATGCGGCTCAGTCGTCGAGCGCCGCGTAGACCATGGTGCGAAACAGCATCCGCAGCTCGTCGCGCTGCATCGGCGCCTGCACCATCATGGCGGCGAACAGCTCGCGCGCCGGGTCGACCCAGAAGGTGGTGCCGGCGATGCCGCCCCAGAAGAACGAGCCCACGGCGCCGGGCAGCGGCGCCAGCCCCGGGTGGGTGCGCACCGCGAAGCCCAGGCCGAAGCCGTGGCCCGGCGGCAGCTGCGGGGCGTCGTGCGGGATGTCGCCGAGGTGATCGGCGGTCATGAAGGCCAGGGTGTCGCGCGACAGCAGCCGCGCGCCGTCCAGGCGCCCGCCGCCGGCCAGCATGCGCAGGAATCGGGTGTAGTCGGCCATCGTCGACATCAGCCCGCCGCCGCCGCTCTCGAAGTTCGGGACGCGACGCGGATCGAACAGCTTCACGGCACCGCCCGAATCGGGGTCGATCGGATAGGGATCGGCAATGCGGTGCTCATGGCCGGCCGCCACATGGAAGGCGGTGTCGGGCATGCCCAGCGGCTCGAGGATGCGCTCGCGCAGAAACGCGCCCAGGGTCTGGCCGCTGACGATCTCGACCAGCCGGCCGAGCATGTCGGTGGAGCGGCTGTATTCCCAGCGGGCACCAGGCTGATGAGCCAGCGGCAACGCGGCCAGACGCCGGGCCTGCTCGGCGTTGTCCTGCGTGGGCTCGTGCAGCTTCGCCTGCGCGTAGCGCCGGTGGATCTCGCGGGTGCCGACGAAATCATAGGTAAGGCCCGAGGTGTGGCGCAGCAGGTCCTGCACGGTGATGGGCCGGGCCAGCGGCTCCTCGCGCACCCCGCGCTCGTCCTCGACCAGCACGGTGGCGCGGGCGAACTCGGGCACGTAGCGCTCGAGCGGATCGGCGAGCCGGATGCGGAAGTCCTCGACCAGCATCATGATCGCCACCGAGACGATGGGCTTGGTCATGGAGAAGATGCGAAAGAGCGCGTCTTCGCGCATCGGCACGCCGCTGCCCGGCACGAGCTCGCCGGCGACGTGGGTCCAGGCCACGCGGCCGCGCCGGCCGATCATGGCCACCGCGCCGGGCAGGCGGCGCCGGTCGATCTGCGCCTGCAGGGTGTCGGCGAGTTTCGCGAGGCGGTCGGGGTTCAGGCCCGCGTCGCGCGGGCTGCTCCAGGCGATGTCCATGTTCGTTCCTCGAAGGATGACGACGGCGGCGCGCGGCCCCGGTGGCCGCGCCGGCCGCCCGGATTCAGCGCAGCGCGATCAGCGCGGCGCCTTCGGCAACCTGTTCGCCCACGCCATGGCGCACCTCGGCGACCTCGCCGTCGGCGGGCGCGGTGATCGTGTGCTCCATCTTCATGGCCTCCATGACCACCAGCGGCTGGCCTTTGGCCACCCGATCGCCGGCGGCCACCAGCACGGCGACCACTTTGCCCGGCATGGGCGCGGCGAGCCCGCCGCCACCATCGACATCGCCGTCGGCCGCGTCGAGCGAGCCGCGCCAGCCCAGGCTGAGCTGCCCGGCGGCCGTGAACAGGTGCAGCGTGTCGCCATCGACCACGGCGCCGCATTCGAAGGCCTCGCTGCCGGCCAGCCCGCTCAGCCGCCGCGCGTGTGCGTCCCAGCGCAGATCGGCCAGGCAAACCGCCTCGTCGCCGACCCGTACCGTGCAGCCGCCCGGCGCGTAGTCGAGACGGGCGGCGATCTGCTCGCCGGCGACCGTGAAGACCACGGCGCGCTCTAGGCGACCCGCGAGCCGCCAGCCGTCGATCTGGCGCCAGGGGTCGTGGGCGTCGGGCGCGGCGAGTGCGTCGGCCTGCTCGCGGGCCAGCACCAGCGCGCAAGCCAGCGCGATCTCGCGCGCACCCGGCGGCCGGGGACCGGGCAGCAGCGCCGCGCGCTCGCGCTCGATCAGGCCGGTGTCGAGATCGGCGCCCGCGAACGACGCGCAGCGCATCAGCCGGCGCAGGAAGCCGACGTTGGTGTGCAGCCCGATCGCCTCGAAGCGGCCGAGCGCGGCATCCATGCGGGCGATCGCGCCCTCGCGGTCGGGCGCCCAGGTGATCAGCTTGGCGATCATCGGATCGTAGAAGGGCGTGATCGCGTCGCCCTCGCGCACGCCGCTGTCGATGCGCACCGCCGCGGTCTGGCCGCCGGCGCGGTGCGTGAAGGCCACCGCCTCGGGCGTGCGCAGATGGCGCAGCTGACCGGTGGAAGGCAGGAAGCCCTTGTCGGCGTTCTCGGCGTAGACCCGCACCTCGATCGCGTGACCGTCGATGCGCAGTCCGTCCTGGCCGACCGGCAGCGGCTCGCCCGCGGCCACGCGCAGCTGCCACTCGACGAGGTCGTGGCCGGTGATCATCTCGGTGACCGGATGCTCGACCTGCAGCCGGGTGTTCATCTCCATGAAGAAGAAGCGCCCGTCGGGCTCGGCGATGAACTCGACGGTGCCGGCTCCGACATAGCCGACCGCGCGCGCCGCGGCGACCGCGGCCTCGCCCATCGCCCGGCGCCGGGCCTCGGTCATGCCGGGCGCGGGCGCCTCCTCGATGACCTTCTGGTGGCGACGCTGCACGGAGCAGTCGCGCTCGAACAGGTAGACGCACTGGCCGTGGCTGTCGCCGAAGACCTGGATCTCGATGTGCCGCGGCTTCACGAGGTAGCGCTCGATCAGCACGGTGTCGTCGCCGAAGGCGTTCTTCGCCTCGCGCCGGCACGAGGCGAGCATCGAGTCGAACTCGTCGGCCGAGCGCACGATGCGCATGCCCTTGCCGCCCCCGCCGGCGCTCGCCTTGATCAGCACCGGATAGCCGATGGCATCGGCCTGCGCCTTCAGGTAGACCGGGTCCTGGTTGTCGCCGTGGTAGCCAGGCACCAGCGGCACGCCGGCCTTCTCCATCAGGGCCTTGGCGGCCGACTTGCTGCCCATGGCCGCGATCGCCGAGGCCGGCGGCCCGATGAACACCAGCCCGGCGTCGGCCACGGCCTGCGCGAAGGCCTCGTTCTCGGACAGGAACCCGTAGCCGGGGTGGATGGCCTGCGCCCCGCTGGCCAGCGCGATGCGCACGATCTCATCGGCCCGCAGATAGGACTCGCGCGCCGGCGCCGGACCCAGGCGCCAGGCCTCGTCGCAGGCGGCCACGTGCCGCGCGCGCGCGTCGGCGTCGGAATAGACGGCCACCGTCGCGATGCCCAGCCGGCGGGCGGTGGCGGCGACGCGGCAGGCGATCTCGCCGCGGTTGGCGATCAGGATCTTGGAGAACATGGTGCTCGTCTCCGGGGTCAGTTGCGGCCGGCCGCGGGGTTGGTCACCTGCGGCACCCAGTTCGGGCGCCGCTTGGCGAAGAAGGCCTCGATGCCCTCGCGCGCCTCGTCGCTGGCGCGCACCCGGGCCAGGCGGCCCGCGGTGTCCTCGGCGATCGCGTCGTCGATCGGCCGGCCGGCGAGCTCGAGGATCAGCCGCTTGCACTCGTGCAGCGCGTTGGGGCTGCCGAGCACCAGGTGGCCGAGGATGGCATTGACGCGGGCGTCGAGCTCCTCGGGCGCCACGAGCTCGTGCACGAAACCGATGCGCCAGGCCTCGGCCGCCTCGATGACCTCGGCGGTGAGGAAATACCGGCGCGCGTGCGACACCCCCATCGCCTTCATCACGAAGGGGCTGATCATGGCCGGCAGCAGACCGAGCTTGGCCTCCGACAGGCAGAACTTCGCGTCGTGCGAGGCGACCGCAATGTCGCAGGCGGCCACCAGGCCCATGCCACCGGCGTAGGCCGGCCCGTGCACGCGGGCCACGGTGGGCTTGGGGCTGTCGTGGATCAGGCGCAGCAGCCGGGCGAGCGCGATCGAGTCGTCGTGGCGCTCCTGCGGCGTCATGTCGCGCGCCTTCATCAGCCAGTTGAGGTCGGCGCCGGCGCAGAAGGCCTTGCCGCGGCCGGCCAGCACGATCGCGCGTACCGCCGGGTCGGCGATCGCGGCGCGAAAGGCGTCGGTGAGTTCGGCGATGAGCACGTCGTTCATCGCGTTGCGGGTGTCGGGCCGATTCAGCCAGATGAGGCCGATGCCCTGCGTGAACTCGGTCTCGATCATCGTGGTGCTCATGCGATCTCCGGAGGTGCGCCGCTCAGATGCGGAAGACACCGAAACGGGTTTCGGGAATGGGCGCGTTCAGCGCCGCCGACAGGCCCAGCGCGAGCACCCGGCGGGTGTCGGCGGGGTCGATGATGCCGTCGTCCCACAGCCGCGCCGTCGCGTAGTACGGATGGCCCTGGGCCTCGTACTGCTCGCGGATCGGCGACTTGAAGGCCTCCTCCTGCTCGGCGCTCCAACTGCCGCCGCGCCCCTCGATGCCGTCGCGGCGCACGGTGGCGAGCACCGCGGCCGCCTGCTCGCCGCCCATCACGCTGATGCGGGCGTTGGGCCACATCCAGAGAAAGCGGGGCGAGTAGGCGCGGCCGCACATGCCGTAGTTGCCGGCGCCGAAGCTGCCGCCGATGATCACCGTGAACTTGGGCACCTGC
>JBILUW010000037.1:0-20594 GCA_044370795.1 Burkholderiaceae bacterium | reverse complement strand
GCTGAACTTCAGCATCAGCCAGCCGCGCAGCGACCACGACGAGTAGTTCCTGCTGCTGATCGTGAGTTCGGTGGTGGTATCGACGGAGCGCAGGGCGCGCCTTCCCGGGGCGCGTGCGGGGGGGCGAGCGTTGGGCACGGCAGACGGCTCCCGGACATTGGACGGATGCCAGCGCAGCTTGCAAGTTCCAGGCCATCGCAGGCGCCGCCGCGGCGGGTACGAATCCTGCATGGGCCGCCGCATGCTCTATGCCGCTTACGATCTTCTCGCGCGCGCCACCGCGCCCTGGCGCTCGATGGCCACGCTGTTCGCCGAGATGGCGGCTGCCGGCTGGCCGGGCGCGCCCGGCGCGCCGCTTGCCGTGGCCGCCGGCGGGTGGCAGCGCCTGGCCGCCGATCTCGAGCTGCTCGGGTTGCTCGGCCTCACCCACGAGCGGCCCGACTTTCCCTTTGCCACCGTGGCCGGGCCGGATGGCGTCGAGCGTCCGGTCGATGTCTCGGTGGCCGACGAGACGCCATTTTGCCGGCTGCTGCGGTTTCGCCGCGCCGGCGCCCGCGACGAGCCGCGCGTGCTGCTCGTGGCGCCGATGTCCGGCCATTTCGCCACCCTGCTGTCGGGCACGCTCAAGACCCTGCTGCAGGATCACGAGGTCTACCTGACCGACTGGATCAATGCGCGCGACATCGCGCCCGGCTGCGGCCGCTTCGGGCTCGATGACTACGTCTTCCACCTGGTGCGATTCCTGCGCGAACTTGGACCGCCCGTGCACCTGATGGGGGTGTGCCAGCCGACGGTGGCCTGCCTGGCGGCCGCGGCGCTGATGGCACAGGACAACGACCCCTGCCAGCCGGCCAGCCTCGTCCTGATGGCTGGCCCCATCGACACCCGGCACAGCCCCACGAAGGTCAACGAACTCGCCCGGCAGCAGCCCATCGAGTGGTTCGAGCGCAACCTCGTGACCACCGTGCCGCCGCCGGCCGCGGGCGCCGGGCGCCGCGTCTACCCCGGCTTCGTGCAGCTCGCCGCCTTCATGAGCATGAACACGCAGCGCCACGCCGACTCGTTGCAGCGGATGCGCACGCTGCGGCTGGCCGGCCAGCACGCGGCGGCCGATGCCATTCGCGACTTCTACCGCGAGTACTTCGCCGTGATGGACCTGCCGGCCGAGTTCTATCTCGAGACGGTCGAATCGATCTTCCAGTCGCACGACCTGCCGCGCGGCGCGATGGTCATCGGCGGACGCAAGGTCGAGTGCTCGGCGATCCGACGTCCGTTCCTGCTCACCGTCGAGGGCGAGCGCGACGACATCTGCGGCATCGGCCAGACGCTGGCCGCCCAGGATCTGTGCAGCCGCATGCCGGTGTACCGCAAGACCCATCTGCTCGCGCCGGGCGTCGGGCACTACGGCGTGTTCAGCGGCCGGCGCTGGGAGCGGCGCATCTACCCGGCGGTGCGCGATTTCATCGCCTCGGCGCAGTAACCCCCGGGGCCCTGTCGGACCGGCCGCGGTGTTAACCTCGCCGGCGCGCTGTTGCGCCCACCCCTGGCCCACCTCACGCAGCGACCCGCCCACGCCATGAGCTACGCCACGCCCGATCGCGGCAACGCATTCGCCCGCTGGTTCGACCGCACCGTGCTGTCGCTCGGCCGCGAGCTGCGGTGGTCCTACCTGCCGCCGCTGATGGTCTACGTGGCAGCCGGCGTGTCGGGTCTCACCGGCATCGTCGGCACCTTCTTCGTCAAGGACTACCTCGGCCTGTCGGCGGCCTTCCTGGCGGCGCTCGGCTTCTGGGCCGGCATCCCCTGGGCGCTCAAGATGCCCCTGGGTCATCTGGTCGACCTGATCTGGCGCTGGAAGGCGCTGCTGGTGTGGCTGGGCGCGGCCATCATCGCCTGCAGTCTGCTGATCATGGTCGGGCTGATCGCCCACACCGAGGCGATGGTGGCCTACGCGTCCAAGGAGGCGTGGTATGTGGCCGCGGCGCTGCTCGCGCCGCTGGGCTACGTGATCCAGGACTGCGTCGCCGACGCCATGACCGTGGAGGCCGTGCCCGCGGTCGACGAAACGGGCCGGCCGCTCGATGCGCAGCTGCGCAAGCAGATGCACACCACGATGCAGATGCTGGGCAGGGTGGCCATCATCGGCGGCACCGTGCTGGTGGGCCTGATCAACGTCTGGATGTTCCAGGACACCGCGAGCCTGCCCGAGGCGCGCAAGGTCGAGATCTACGCCGACGTGTACCTGCTGGCGCTGGCGATCCCGTTGCTGTCGGTTGCCGGGGTGAGCCTTGCCTCGATCATGCGCGCACGCGAGGCCAGGCGGCTGGCGACACTGGGTCGCAGCCGCGCCGAGATCCGCGAGCTGCTGCACGCCAACCCCGATCCCACCGCCCCGAACTGGTGGATCCTCGGCGGCAGCCTGGTCTTCGTCGCGATCACGTTGTCGGTGGGGCTGGGCAAGATTGCCTGGGCGCAGGAGATCGTGTTCTGCGCCTCGATGGCGGTCATCGTCTTCCTGATGACCCGGCTCACCCGTGAGCTCGACCCCGACGCGCGCCGTGTGCTGATCGGCACGGCGGTGGTGGTGTTCGTCTTTCGCGCGATGCCCGGCCCCGGGCCGGGCGTGACCTGGTGGAGCATCGACGAGCTGGGCTTCGATCAGTCGTTCGTCGCGCGTCTGTCGCTGGTGGGCAGCGTGCTCTCGCTGGCCGGGCTGTTCCTGTTCCGGCGCTTCGTCGCCGAGCACTCGATCGGCGCGATCGTGGTCGCGCTCACGCTGGCGGGGGCCGTGCTCTCGCTGCCCACGCTGGCCATGTACCACGGGTTTCACCACTGGACCGCGGCGCACACCGGCGGCATCGTCGATGCCCGCTTCATCGCGCTGGTCGATACCGCGCTCGAGTCGCCGCTGGGCCAGATCGCCATGATTCCCATGCTCGCCTGGATCGCCAACTCGGCACCGCCGCATCTGAAGGCCACCTTCTTCGCGGTGATGGCCTCGTTCACCAACCTCGCGCTGTCGGCCTCGCAGCTGGGCACCAAGTACCTGAACCAGCTCTACACGGTGTCGCGCCAGGTCAAGGGGCCAGGCGGCGCGATCGTCACGCCGGCCAACTACAGCGAGATGGGCGAGTTGCTGCTCACGGTGCTGCTGATCGGGCTGGCCGTGCCGCTGACGGCGGTCGCCATCGTGCGGCTGGCGAAGCTGCGCACGGCCTGAGCCCGCCGGCTCGACCTCGACGACGGAGAGCTATCGATGGATCGGACAGCGCTGACGGGTACCGTCGTGGCGATCACCGGCGCCGGCCGGGGCATCGGGCTGGGTATCGCCCGCCATCTCGCGCGGCAGGGCGCGCATCTGGCCATCGGCGACCTCGACGAGGCGGCCGCGCAGGCGGCGGCGGCCGAGCTGCGCGCGCAGGGCGCGCGGGCGCTGGGCGTGGCCATGGACGTGCGCGATGCTGCCGACAACGCGGCGCTGGTCGATGCGGCCGTGCGCGCCTGGGGCCGGCTCGACGTGATGGTGTGCAACGCCGGCATCATGCAGGTCAAGCCCATGCTCGAGCTCGAGGCTGCCGACTGGGACCGCATGCTGTCGGTCAATGTGACCGGCGTGTTTCTGTCGATGCAGGCCGCCGCGCGCCGCATGCTCGAGCAGGCGCCTGTGGCGCCGGGCAGGCCGCAGGGCAAGATCGTTGCGGTCGCATCGATCGCCGGGCGCCCCGGCGCCAGCCCGATCGCCGGCATGATGCCGCACTACCGGGCGAGCAAGGCCGCGGTGATCAGCCTCGTGCACTCGGCCGCCGCCAGCTTTGCACCGCGCCTCACGGTCAATGCCGTCTGTCCGGGTGTGGTCGAGACCGCGATGTGGGACGGCATCGACCGCGACCTCACCGCGCTGCAGGGCAGCGAGCGCGGCGCCGCGTGGCGCCAGCGCGTGGCTGGCGTGCCGATGGGCCGCGCGCAGCAGCCCGACGACGTCGCGGGCCTGGCGGCCTTTCTCGCCTCGCCGGCGGCCGACTACATGACCGGCCAGGCCATCAACGTCGACGGCGGCCTCGTGATGAGCTGAGGGCGCGCGCCGGCGCGCGTCTCAGCGCAACAGCCTGAAGTACGCGCGCACGTCGTCGACGAAGAGCTGCGGCTGCTCGAACGCCGCGAAGTGCCCGCCGCGGGGCATGTGCACGAAGTGCCGGATGTCGGGGTACTCGTCGCGCATCCAGGCGCGCACCGGCGCGACGATCTCCTTCGGATAGACCGCCACGCCCACCGGCACGCCCACGCGACCCGGGCGCGCCTTGCCGAAGCTCTCCCAGTACAGGCGCGCCGACGAGGCCGCGCTGTTGGTCGCCCAGTACAGCATCACGTTGTCGAGCAGTTCGTCGCGCGTGAGCACGTTCTCGGGATGGCCGTTGCAGTCGGTCCAGGCCCAGAACTTCTCGAGGATCCAGGCCGCCTGCCCGGCGGGGGAGTCGGCCAGGCCGTAGCCCAGCGTCTGCGGGCGGGTGGATTGCTGCTTCGAGTAGCCGCTGTCCCAGCGCCGGTAGTGCTTGGCGCCGGCCATCGCGAGCTGCTCGTCGGGGCCGGGCTCGCCCTGGGTGGCCGGGCGGGTGCCCATGGCAAGCGTGACGTGGATCGCCTCGCAGTGCGCGGTGTGGGTGACGCCCAGCTCGCGGGTGACCGCCGAGCCCCAGTCGCCGCCCTGCGCGAAATAGCGCTCGTAGCCCAGCCGCGCCATCAGCTGGCCCCACGCCGCGGCGATCCGCTCCACGCCCCAGCCCGTGCGCTGCGGTTTGCCCGAGAAGCCGAAGCCGGGCAACGACGGGCAGATCACATGGAAGGCGTCGGCGGCGCTGCCGCCATGGGCTGTCGGATCGACCAGCGGCCCGATGACCTTGTGGAACTCGACGATCGAGCCCGGCCAGCCGTGCGTGATCAGCAGGGGGCGCGCGCCCGGGTGGGGCGAGCGCTGATGGATGAAGTGCACGTCGAGCTCGTCGATGGTGGTGACGAACTGCGAGAAGCGGTTGAGCAGCGCCTCGCGCGCGCGCCAGTCGTAGCTCTCGGCCCAGTACGCGCAGACCTCGCGGAGCCAGGCCAGCGGCGTGCCCTGGCTCCAGTCGTCGACGGTCTCGGGCTCGGGCCAGCGCGTGGCGCGCAGGCGTTGCCGCAGATCGACGAGCACGGCGTCGTCGATCGCGATGCGAAAGGGGCGGATGGAAGCGCTCATCGGGAATCTCCGGTCGGGGGCGGCGCGGCGGGCCCGCTCAGGCGGGCTGCGCCTGGCGCAGGAAAGCCGCGATCGCCTCGGCCGCCTGCGCCGGCGCCTCGTGCGGAATCATGTGGCCTGCCTCCAGTGTGGTCGTGCGCGCGCCCGCGATCGCCCGCGTGAAGCTCGCGATGTAGGCCGCGTCCATCAGGCGGTCGTGGCGGCCCGCGACCAGCAGCGTCGGTGCGCCGATGCGGTAGAGGCGCCGCTTCAGACCCTTGTCGGGGATGGGCCACAGCAGCTTGGCGGCCGCGATCAGGGCCTGCCGCCGGCGCAGCACCGCGGCCTGCTGTCGGGCCGGGTCGGGGTCGGCGGCGCTGAAGGCCTGCGCGTGCTCGCCGCCGGGGTCGGCGTAGAGCAACCGCAGCAGCGAGCCCGGGGTGAGCCCGAAGATGTCGGCCAGCGGCTCGCCCTCGGGCCACAGGCCGTAGGGGGCGATCAGCGCCAGGCGCGTGACCCGGCGACGAAACAGCGCCGCGTACTCGGCGGCGGCCGCGCCGCCGAAGTCGTGACCGACCAGCGCCACCTCGTCGAGCCCTTCGGCGTCGAGAACCTCGTCGAGCCAGGTCGAGAGGTCGTGAAAGCTGCCGATGCGCTCCAGTCCGTCGGATTCATCGTAGCCGGGCAGCGCCGGCGCGAGCACCGTGTGCGAGCGGGCGAGTTCGGCGATCAGCGCATCGGACCATTCGGGGCCGAAGGCGCCGTGCAGGTACACCAGCGGCGGGCCGCTGCCGATGCGGCGACGCTCCACGCGCAGCCCGTTGCCGGGAAGCTCGATGACGCCGTTCACGCCGCGCTCCCCGCCACCTCGGGCAGCGTCTGCGGCAGTCGCGGGGCGCGCATCGGCCGGGGCCACCAGTGGTCTTCCCAGCGATCGTCGAACAGCGACTTCAGCGGCGGCGTGACTTCGGTGGCGATGCGCCGCAGGTTCTCGATCACGCGCTCGTGCGGCATGTCGCCGAACTGCGCGAGGATGCCGAGGTGACCGACGTTCAGCGTGCGGGCCAGGTCCTCGATCTGCTCGGTCACGCGCTTGGGCGTGCCGGCGATCACGGTGCCGCGCTCGACCATCTCCTTCCAGGTGGTGTCGATGATGCGCGGGCCCTTCTGCTGGCTCTCCATGCCCATCTTGATGGTGGTGAGGGTGCGGTAGCCCGGCGCCTCGGCGTAGCCGCCGTAGACGTGCTGGGTCTTGTTGAAGAACCATTCGGCGTGCGGGCCGAACTTCTCGGCCGCCTCGTCGTCGGAGTCGGCCACCGCGACGAACTGCACGAAACCCGCCTGGTAGGGATTCAGCGGTTTGCCCTTGCGCGCGAGCGTGTCCCAGAAGCCGTCCATGAAGACCTGCGCGCGCTTGTAACCCGAGAAGGACAGGTAGCTGTAGAGAAAGTCGTTGTCGGCGCAATAGTCCCAGGTCTCGACCGAGCCGCCGCCCGGGATCCAGACCGGCGGGTGCGGCTTCTGGACCGGCTTGGGCCAGCAGTTGACGTAGCGCAGTTGCGTGTACTCGCCGTTGAAGGCGAAGACGTCGTTGCGCCGCCAGGCCTCCATGATCAGCCGCACGCCCTCGTAGTACTTGTCGCGCAGCGTGGTCGGGACCTGCCCGTAGGCGTAGTTGGTATCCATGCTGGTGCCCACCGGGAAGCCCGCGACCAGCCGCCCGCCCGAGATGCAGTCGAGCATCGCGAACTCTTCGGCCACCCGCAGCGGCGGGTTGTACAGCGCCACCGAGTTGCCCAGCACCACCAGCGCGACGTCCTTCGTTCGTCGAGCCAGCCCGGCGGCGATGATGTTCGGCGAGGGCATGATGCCGTAGCCGTTGGCATGGTGCTCGTTCACGCAGATGCCGTCGAAGCCGACCTGCGCCGCGTACTCGAGCTGGTCCATGTACTCGTTGTAGAGCTGGTTGCCCTTCTCGGGGTCGAACAGGTCGCCGGGGATGTCGACCCAAACCGAGCGGTGCTTCTGCGGGAAGTCCATCGGCAGGAAGCGGTAGGGCATCAGGTTGAAGGACATGAATTTCACGATCGCTCTCCAGACGGGCTGACGGATCGGCGCGCGGACGGCGCGCGCCGGCGGCCGACCACGGACTGCTGGTGCGGATGGCCGGGTTCGGCGCTGGCCGCGACCTCAGTCGGGCACCGCCACCACGCCGCGCTCGCGCAGCGCGCCGATGCGCGCCGCGTCGTAGCCGAGAAAGCCGCCGAGCACCTCGAGCGTGTGCTCGCCGATGCGCCACGGCGGCGGCGCAGCGGGCTTGAGCGCACGACCATCGAGATGGAAGGGCGGCGCGGTCACGCGCACCGGCTCGCGGTTCGGATGAGGCAGGGTTGGGAAGGCTTCGCGAGCGGCCAGGTGCGGGTGCGCGATGACTTCCTCGGCCTTGAGCATGGGCACGCTGGGCATGCGCGCCGCGGCCAGCGCCTCGACCGCCTTGTCGCCGCTCTCGAAGGTCTCGAGCCAGCGGTGCAGGATCTCGCGCAGCGTCGGCCAGTTGGCGCGGCGCGCCGCCGGCGTCGCGTAGCGCTCGTCGTTGAGCAGTTCGGGCCGCCCGATGAGCCCGACCAGCCGTGGCCACATGGTCGGTGCGCCGCCAATCTGCATCGCCACGTGCCGATCGCCCACCGCATGCACGATCATGCCGGCACGCGGCGCGCGTTCGATGGTGCCGCCGTTGAGCAGCGCCGGGTAGTTGACGTCGTCGGCGCAGACCAGGCACTCGAGCATCGACACGTCGAGCACCGCGCCGCGGCCGGTGCGCAGCCGCCGCAGCAGCGCCGCGCAGATCGCGCCGAAGGCGTGGGCGCCCGCGAGCACGTCGGCGGCCTGCAGGTTGGATGCCTTGGGGTCAAGATAGCCGGCGCGCTCGAGGTCCATCATCCCCGAGAAGGCGTTGATCAGGTGGGCGTAGGCCTGCATCGAACTGAGCGGGCCGCTCTGGCCGAAGCCCGAGATCGAGCAGTAGACGAGCTCGGGCCGGATCGCGCGCAGCGTGGCGCTGTCGAGGCCGTACTTGGCCATCACGCCCGGCGAGAAGTTCTCGACCACCACGTCGGCGCGACGCACCAGATCGAGCACGAGCTCGCGCGAGCCCGGATTGGCCAGGTCGATCGCGATGCTGCGCTTGCCGGCGTTCATGCGCGCGAAATACGCGCTCTGGTCGGTGCGATCGGGCATCAGCTGCATGCCGGCGTAACGGACCTCGTCGCCTTCGCCCGGGCGCTCGATCTTGATGACCGTGGCGCCGAGGTCGGCGAGCAGGCGCGTGCTGTACGGGCCGGCCAGCACGCGGGTGAAATCGAGGATGGTGAAGCCGGCGAGCAGCGGCTCGTCGGCGGACGCGATCTCGGTCATGGGCGGCAATCTCTTTGGGCTGATGCGGGTTCGCGCGACGTGCGCGCAGCGCGCGGACAGGGTCGCGGCGAGGCTAGCACAAGGGTTGCCGAGGGCCGGGTCGAGCGCCGCGTGGAATGGTCCGGCCGGACTCCGCGCCGCCGCTGCCCGAGGGGCGGGCCCTGGTTGAGCCGCCCCCTCGCGTGTAATAGAGTGGCGGGTTTACGCGGAGCATTTGCGCCATGTCGAGAATCCGTATCACCGCCGGCGGCTACACCTTCGTGGCCGAGACCCATCCCGATGCGCCGCAGACGGTTGCGGCCTTCGAGAAACTGCTGCCCTACGCCCAGAAGATCATCCACGTGCGCTGGAGCGGCGAGGGCTGCTGGGTGCCGCTGGGCGACTTCCAGCTCGGCGTGGGCTTCGAGAACCACACCAGCCATCCGTCGGTGGGCGACATCCTGTTCTACCCGGGCGGTTACAGCGAGACCGAGATCATCATGGCCTACGGCTCGTGCTGCTTCGCGAGCAAGATGGGCCAGCTCGCCGGCAACCACTTCCTCACCGTCGTCGAGGGCCGCGAGAACCTGCGCGCGCTGGGCACCAAGGTGCTCTGGGAGGGCGCGCAGACCATCCTGTTCGAGGCGATCTGATCCCCGTTGCCTACCCGCCTGCGCGGCTCGAGCCGCTGGGCGATCGCTGCCTGATGGTGCGTTTCGGCGACCACGTCGATGCCGCGGTCAACGAGGCCGTGCACGCCTGCGCGGCGAGCCTGCTGCGCGAGCCGCCCGAGGGGCTGCTCGATGTCGTGCCGGCCTTCACCACGGTCGCGGTGCACTTTCGTCCTGGCACCGATGCGCGCGCGCTCGTCGGCCACCTCGAGCGTGTGCTCGAGGCCGGACGCGCCGATGCCACCCTGGCGACGCGCCACATCGAGATCCCGGTGTGCTACGGCGGCGAGGCCGGCCCCGACCTCGACGAGGTGGCCGCCGCCTGCGGCATGAGCCCGGCCGAGGTCATCGATCGCCACGCGGCCTCGGCGCACTGGGTCTGCATGCTGGGCTTCGCGCCCGGCTTTCCCTACATGGCCGGTCTCGATCCGCGCCTGCAGATGCCGCGCCGCGCCACGCCCCGGGTGCGCATCGCACCGGGAACGGTGGCGATCGCCCGCGACCAGAGCTGCGTGTACACGCTCGAGACGCCGGGCGGCTGGAACCTGATAGGCCGCACGCCGGTGGCGCTGTTCACGCCGCTCGAGGCCTCACCCACGCTGCTGCGACCGGGCGATCGCGTGCGCTTCGTGCCCATCGCGCCCGAGGCTTACGCCACGGCGCGTGCCCGGCTGCTCCCATGACCGGGCCGATTTCCGGAGCCGGCGCCGCGGCATCGGGCTCGGGCATCGAGGTCCTGCGTCCCGGGCCGCTCAGCAGCTTGCAGGACCTGGGCCGCGTCGGCCACCAGCAGCTCGGTGTGATCGCCAGCGGCGCGATGGACGAATGGGCCCACCGGGTGGCCAATCTGCTGGTGGGCAATCTTGCCGACGAGGCCACCCTCGAGATCACCCTGATGGGCCCCAGCCTGCGCTTCCACCAGAGCGCCCTGATCGCCATCGCCGGGGCCGACCTCGCGCCGCGGATCGACGGGCAGCCCGTGCCCATGACCACGCCGGTGCTGGTGCGCGCCGGCGCGCAGCTCGACTTCGGGCGGCGGGCCTCTGGCTGTCGCGCCTATCTCGCGGTTCACGGCGGCTACCCGGTGGCACCGGTCATGGGCAGCCGCAGCACCTATCTGCGCGCCGGTTTCGGCGGCTTCGAGGGCCGGGCGCTGCGCAAGGGCGACCTGCTGCCCCTGGCGGCGTCGGCGCAGGCGCACGGGTGCTCCCGACTGGCCGGCCGGCTCGCTGCGGGCGATGCGGCCTTCGTGGCCCCGGCGCCCGACGAGTTCATCGCGCCCGAACACCCGGCCGCGCGCCCACGACGCCTGCGCGTGGTCGAGGGCCAGCAGTGGCCGCGTTTCACCGAGCAGGCGCGCGCCACCTTCACGGCGGCCGAGTTCACCATCAGCCACCAGTCCGATCGCATGGGTTGCCGCCTCACCGGGCCCGCGCTCGCCCTGCAGGCACCGCTCGAGATGATCTCCGAGGCGGTCGCCTTCGGCACGGTGCAGGTGCCGCCCGACGGCCAGCCCATCGTGCTGATGGCCGACCGCCAGACCACCGGCGGCTACCCCAAGATCGCGGCGATCGCCAGCGTCGATCTGCCGCTGCTCGCCCAGAAGGTGCCCGGCGAGACCGTGGCCTTCGAGCTCATCGCGCTCGAGCACGCGCGCGAGCTCGATGCTGCCAGCCTCGGCGAGTACGCGCGCATAGGCGCATCGATCCAACCCCTCTGGAAGGCCTGACGATGGCACGCATCGACCTCAACTGCGACATGGGCGAGAGCTTCGGCGCCTGGCGGATGGGCAACGACGAAGCCATCCTCGACCACGTCACGTCGGCCAATGTGGCCTGCGGGTTTCACGCCGGCGATCCGCGCACGATGCGCGATACCGTGCGCATGGCGCTGGCGCGCGGCGTCGCGGTGGGCGCCCATCCCGGTCTGCCCGACCTGCAGGGCTTCGGCAGGCGCACGATGGCGATCAGCCCCGACGAAGCCTACGAGGCGGTGCTCTACCAGGTGGGCGCGCTGGCCGGCTTCGTCCAGGCCCGTGGCGCCCGGCTGCGCTTCGTGAAGGCCCATGGCGCGCTCTACAACATGGCCGCCAGGGATGCCGGGCTGGCCGATGCGATCGCCGCGGCGGTGGCCGATTTTGACGCCGCGCTGGGTTTCGTCGGTCTGGCCGGCAGCGAGCTGCTCGCGGCCGCGCAGCGGCGCGGCCTGCGCGCGGTGAGCGAAGTCTTCGCCGACCGCAGCTACCAGGACGACGGCAGCCTCACCCCGCGCAGCCGGCCCGGCGCCATGATCGAGGACGTGGAGGTGTCGGTGGCGCAGGTGCTCGGCATGGTGCTCGAGGGCCGCGTGCGCTCGGTGTCGGGCCGCGAGGTGCCGGTTCGCGCCGACACCCTGTGCATCCACGGCGATCAGCCGGGCGCGCTCGCCTTCGTGCGCCGCATCCGGCAGGCGCTGGCGCAGGCCGGCGTCGAGGTTCGGGCGATCGAGGACTGAGCGCCGCGTGGCCTGCGGCGAGGCGCACGGCGGGCCAGCCGGGCGCGCGCCTCAGTCGGGCAGACGCAGCACCTGACGCGACAGGATGTTGCGCTGGATCTCGCTGCTGCCGCCGTAGATCGTCGGCACCCGCGCCTTGTAGAAGGGCGCAAGCAGATTCAGCGTGTCGGCGCCTATCGGCACGTCGCCCGTCAGGCCGCCATGAGGGCCGGCCGTCTCGACGATCAGGTCGGCGATGCGCTGAAAGGTTTCCGACGCCCAGATCTTGAGCAGCGACACGTCGGGGCCCAGCGGCTCGCCGCGCGCGACGGTGGCAGCGTACTGGCCGTAGATGTCGGTGAGGTGCGCCACGTCCATGCGCAGCGTGACCAGCCGCTCGCGAAAGACCGGATCGTCAAGCACGCCGCGCGCCTGCGCCACCGACTCGAGCACCCGCAGCCCGTACTCGGGCATCTTGGGGCTGCCCAGGAAGATGCGCTCGAAGCCCAGCAGCGACTTGGCCACCGTCCAGCCACGGTTCAGTTCGCCGACGAGGTTGTCGCGGTGGGTGCGCACCTCGTCGAGAAAGACCTCGCAGAACTCCTCGGTGCCGGCGATGTCGCGAATCGGCCGCACGCGCACGCCCGGCGCGTGGATGTCGAGCAGCAGGAAGCTGATGCCTTCCTGCTTGCGGGCCTGCGGATCGGTGCGCACCAGCGCGAACATGTGGGTGGCGTCGTGCGCCAGCGTGGTCCAGATCTTCTGGCCGGTGATCACGAAGTCATCGCCATCGAGCACCGCGCGGGTGCTCAGGCTGGCGAGGTCGGAGCCGGCGTTGGGCTCGGAGTAGCCCTGGCACCAGAGGTGCTCGCAGGCGAGGATGGGCGGCAGGTAGCGCCGGCGCTGGGCCTCGGTGCCGTAGCGCATCAGCACGGGGCCGACCATCTGGATGCCATGATCCTGGAAGCGCGCGATGCCGCAGCGCTCCTGCTCCTCGAAGTAGATCAGCAGCTTGGCCGGCGACAGGCCCATGCCACCGAATTCGGTGGGCCACGACGGTGCGATCCAGCCCCTGGCGGCCATGCGCAGGTACCAGTCGCGGTTCTCGTGCCAGCGCAGCCGTCGCGGCGGAAACCGCTGCCCGACCGGGTAGTGCGACTCGAACTCGTCGCGGATCAGCGCGCGGAAGTCCGCGTCGCTCATCGCGTTCCAGTCCCGTTCCTGCGGGACGCCGTAGGCGGTGGCCATGGTCATGGGTGTTCGCGGTCGGGGGCCGCGTCGGTGAGGACGCCCCAGCGGCGTCGGTGTTCGGCGGCGTTGCCCATCCAGGCCGCAAGCGTCAGGGCGCGGTTCAGGTAGATGCCGAGATCGTAGTCGTCGGTGTAGCCGATCGCGCCATGCAGTTGCACCGCCTGATTGCATAGCAGCAGCGCGGCATGGGCTGCCCGCGCCTTGGCGCTGCTGGCTGCCCGCGTGCGTGCCGCGGCATCGGCCGCGGGCGACTCGAGGACGGCGATGGCCGCATCGACTGCAGCCCGGGCGAGCTGGCGCTGGATCCAGATGTCGACCGCGCGGTGCTGCAGCGCCTGGAAGCTGCCGATCGGCTTGCCGAACTGCTTGCGGGTGCGCAGGTACTCGAGCGTCATGTCGAGTGCCCGGTCCATCAGGCCCACGAGCTCGGCGGCGACCACGACGGTGCCGGCATCGATCGCATCGCGCAGCAGCGCCTCGGCCGTGGCCGGGCTGGCCACGCAGGCATCGGCGGGCAGATGCGCGTTCGCGAATCGCAGGCGGGCCAGAGCGGCGCCGTCGGCGCTCGGTTCGGCGATGACCTCGAGCCCCGGCTGCGTGCGCGCCACCCGGTAGAGGGCCAGGCCTTGCGGGGTTCGCGCCGACACGATGAAGGCATCGGCGCTGGCTGGCGCGCAGAAACGGGCTTCGCCCGCGAGGCGCACGCCATCGGCATCGGGCTCGGCGCGCACGGCCGCCGCTTGCGGAGCGAGGTCGCCGCCCGGGTTCTGCCAGGCCAGCCCCACCACGCAATCGCCGCCGAGCATGTCGGGCAGCATGCGCGCCGCGGCTGGCCCGTCGCCGCGCGATGCGCACCACGGGCTCAGCACCGCGGCGGCGGCGTAGGGCTCGGGAAACGCCGCCTGGCCAAGCCGTGTGGCGATGGTCGCCGCGGCCGCGCAGCCCAGGCCCAGCCCGCCGGCGGCCTCGGGCACCACGACCGCCGTCCAGCCGAGATCGGCCATCTCGCGCCAGCGCGCGCGGTCGTAGCCGTCGGCCGAGCCGCGCAGCGCACGGTTGCGGGCGCAGTCGGGCCGGGCATAGGCCGCGGCTGCGTCGTCGAGCAGCTTCAGGGTGTCGTCGGACATCGAAGGCTCACAGCATGCGGCCGGGCACGGCGCGCGGATCGCGCATCGCGTAGCGGCCCGACTCGACCTGATGGAAGAAGCGCTCGCAGGCCGCGTTGAACAGATCGGGCTCCTCGAGATTGCAGGCGTGGCCGGTCTGCGGCATGAAGTACAGCCCCGCGGCGGGCATCGCGCGCTTGATCATCAGCGAGGCATCGAGGCAGGGCTCGTCCTCGTCGCCACAGATCACGAGCGTGGGCACGGTGCACGCGGCCATCTCGGCACCGAAGTCGGCAAGCGACGGCCGCAGCGCCTGATAGCCCTGCAGGGTGCGCGCCGAGCCTTCGGCGCTGTGCTGGCTGAGGTGCCCGACGAACTCCTCGAAGGTGCGCGGGCTCTTGTTGAGCAGCTGCACCCGCGTGCCGGTGGTGGCGCGGGCGCGTGCCGAACGCTCCCAGCCATCGCGCAGCAGCGCCTCGGCGGTGGCGCGCGACTCGCGGCCGAACTGTTCGCGCGAGGCCGCGGGAGAGCCCGAGCCGATGCCGGCCAGCGTGATCGACAGCGCGCGTTGCGGCCACTTCATCGCGAAGTAGAAGGTTGCGAACGCACCCATCGACAGTCCGACGATGTGCGCGCGCTCGATGCCCAGGCCGTCGAGCACCGCCAGCACGCCCGCGCGTTGGTGCTCGAACGAGTAATCCTCGAGCCGCTCCGGCACGTCGGAGGGCGGGTAGCCGCGTGCGTTGTAGGCGATGCAGCGGTAGCGGCGCGAGAAGTGCCGCATCTGCGGCTCCCAGCTGCGGTACTCGCCGAGGAACTCGTGCACGAAGACGATGGGCGTGCCGCTGCCGGTTTCCTCGTAGTGGAGCCGGATGCCGTCCGGCATGGTCACGTGGGGCATGGTGGATTTCCTGCGGAGCGAAGCGGAATCGTTGCAGCCCGGGCGGCTGCGGGCTGCGGGCTGCGGGCTGCGGGCCAGAGTCAGCCGGCCGGCCCTTCAGGACTGCGGGTCGTCCGAACCGCCCGGCGGCCGGGATTGGGGTGGGCGATCGTGGTCGGGGCGCGGCGGGCGCGGCTCGCGGGGGCCGGGGTCGCCGGGCGCGCCCGCTTCGGGTGCCCTCCCGCTACGAGGACCGGCATCGCGCTCGGCCGGTTGGCGCGGGCCACCCGGGCCGCGCTGACCGTCGGCGTTGCGCGGGCCGCCGGAGCCACGCGGGCCGTCTGCGCCACGAGGGCCGCCCGGGCCGCGTGGACCGCGGTTACCGCCGGGGCCACCGGGGCCACCGGGGCCGCGCGGTCCGTCGAAACGCCGGGGGCCGTCGCCGCGCGGGCCACGTCCGTCTGCGGGCCGGTCGGGGCGAGTCTCGGCCGCGCGGGAAGCATCGGCCTCGCGCCGCTGCTTCGCCTCGAGGCGAGCGAGCGCAAGCAGCTCGTCGAGCCTGGCCGGGTCGATGCCCTTGAGCACGCAGAAGTTGGTGCTCGAAAGCCGCGTGTTCTCGAAATCGTGGAGCAGCGTGGCCCGCTGACGCATCGCCTGATACTGCTCGCGCTGCAGAGCCTCCTGCTCGCGGCGCAGCGCCTCGCGCTCCTCGCGCACCGCATCGCGCTGCTGCCGCAGGGCCTCGCGTTCCTGGTCGATGCGGGCCTGCTGGCTGGCGCGGCGGCGCGCGACCTCGGTGGCGGCCGCCTCGCGGTGATCGGCCGCGACTTCGCCCGCGGCCTGGCCGTCGAGGTCGAAGCGAGCGCCGCCCCGGGCCATCGCCGTCAGGTAGGCCGTACTGCCGGTGTGGCGGCGCAGGAAGGCCGACAGCGTCTGGCGCGAAAAGACGCCCGGGGTGCGCTGCTGGATGTCGGCCTGGATGCGCAACTTGAGCGGACGCGCGGGGCCGCCGAAAAGGGCGGGAAAGTGTTGCCTGAGCAGGTCGCCGCAGGCGCGTACCGTCATGGCCGGCCGGGCGGCCTGGCCACTCGCGGATTCGGCACCCGCGGATTCGGCACCCGCGGATTCGGCACCCGCGGATTCGGCACCCGCGGATTCGGCACCCGCGGGTTCCGGGGGCGGGGGGGCGATGGCCTCGGCGGGCGCATCGGCCGGCGCGGCGACGGCGGATGCCGGCTCGGGCTGTGCCGGTTCGGGTTGAACGGCCGTGCTGCCCTGGCCTGTCGGGTCGGAAGTGTCGGACATCAAGGGCACACCAAGGTGGCCCGATGCGGGCCGAAGCGAAAAAGGATCGCACCGATCGTTGCGCCGCTCAAGTCGCGCGGGCCTGCGTGGCGCCCGGCGGGCTCGCGGAGCGCGCTGTCGGCGCGCTGGCGCAACGCAGCGCGGGTCAGGGCCGCACCATCATTGCGTGCACGCGCTGCTGAGCCGGCCTCGCCAGGCAGCGCTCGACCCACGCGGCGAGCCGAGGGTGGGCCGCGAGCAGCTCGGGCGCGGGCCTGGTCCAGGCGAGCACCGACGCGACGTTGACGTCGGCCACCGTGAAGCGTTCGCCGGCAATCCATGGCTGTCCGCCGAGGTGCGCGTCGAGCACGCCGAACGGTCGCGCAAGCGCCTTCTCGGCCTGCGCCGCGCGCGCCGGATCGCGGCGCTCGGCGGGCATCGCCACGCGGTGCATCAGGATGGCCAGCGCGTGCGCCTCGCACTCGGTCATCACCCAGAAGCTCCAGCGCAGCAGTTCGGCTTCCTCGGCCAGCGTGGCTGCCGCCAGGGGGCCGCCGCAGCGGCGGGCCAGGTAAAGGTTGATCGCCATCGACTCCCACACCACGATCTCGCCGTCCTCGAGGGCCGGAATGTGCCCGTTCGGGTTGATGCGCAGGAACTCGGCGGTACGGGTGGCGCTGTCGCGATAGCCCTGGGGCACATGCTCGTAGGCCACGCCGAGCTCCTCGAGCATCCAGAGGCAGCGGGCGGCGCGCGAGGTGGCCACCCCGTGGATCCTGAGAGTCATGGTCGCGCGCTCCGGGCGGCTTGGTGGAGGCCGGATTGTGCCCCCCGGGAGCGCATCCGCGCCCGTCCGGTCCCGGCCCAGCGAAACGGCTCCACGCCCGAGCCCGGCGGGTGGAGCGCCAGCTGCGACGAAAACACAAAGCAGAAAGAACAACCCCCGGCTTTCGTCGGGGCGCGGCAGGCTCTATGCTGCGCGCGCCGCAGTAGCCTGCGCGCTCCGCGGATCGGCCGGTCGCGCGCGCCGCCCGGCAACCCCGAACAGCAACCCGCAGCCAGGAACAGCACCGATGACTTCCCGGATCGACAGGCACGGCCTGCAGGTCGCCTCGAGCCTCGTGGCGATGATCGAAAACGAAGCCCTGCCGGGCACCGGCGTGTCCGCCGAGCAGTTCTGGCGTGGCCTGTCCGAGGTGGTTCACTCCCTCGGGCCGAAGAACCGCGCGCTGCTTGCCCGGCGCGATGAGCTGCAGGTGGCCATCGACGCCTGGCACCGCGAGCGCCGTGGCCAGCCCCATGACCACGCGGCCTATCGAGCCTTCCTCGAGCAGATCGGCTACCTCGAGCCCGAGGGCCCCGACTTCCAGGCCGAGACGGCGAACGTCGATCCCGAGATCGCCACCATTCCCGGGCCGCAGCTCGTCGTTCCGGTGATGAACGCGCGCTACGCGCTGAACGCCGCCAACGCACGCTGGGGCAGCCTCTACGACGCCCTCTACGGCACCGACGCGATGGGCGATGTTCCCGGCCCCGGCGGCTACGATCCGGTGCGGGGCGCCCGCGTGATCGCCTGGGCCAAGGGTTTCCTCGACAGCGCGGTGCCGCTGGCCGGCGGCCGGCACGCCGACGTGACCGCCTATCGCATCGTCGGTGGCGCCCTGCAGGCGCAGACGCCGGCGGGCGTGCTGGCGCTGGCCGATGCCGGGTGCCTCGCCGGCTGGCGCGGCGATGCGGCAGCCCCGTCCGCGGTGCTGCTGCGCCACAACGGCCTGCACATCGAGATCTCGATCGACCGCGGCCACGCGATCGGCGCCACCGACGTGGCCGGCGTGGCCGACGTGCTGCTCGAGGCGGCCGTCACCACGATCATGGATTGCGAGGACTCGGTCGCCGCGGTCGATGCCGAGGACAAGGCGCTGGCCTACCGGAACTGGCTGGGCCTCATGAAGGGCGACCTGGTCGAGTCGGTTGCCAAGGGTGGCAGCCGCTTCGACCGCAAGCTGGCCCCCGATCGAGAGTACGTCGGCGTCGACGGCCGCCCGCTCGTGGTCAAGGGCCGCTCGCTGATGCTGGTGCGCAACGTCGGCCACCTGATGACCAACCCGGCCGTGCTCGATCGCGATGGTCGCGAGGTGCACGAGGGCCTGCTCGATGCGATGTGCACCGTGATGATCGCGATGCACGACCTGCGCAAGAGTTCGGGGCTGCGCAACTCCACCCAGGGCTCGGTCTACGTCGTCAAGCCCAAGATGCACGGCCCGCAGGAGGTCGCGTTCGCCGACGAGATCTTCACGATGGTCGAGCGCGCGCTCGGCCTGCCGGCCGACACGGTCAAGATCGGCATCATGGACGAGGAGCGGCGCACCACGCTCAACCTCAAGGCGTGCATCCGCGCGGCCAAGCGTCGTGTGGCCTTCATCAACACCGGCTTCCTCGACCGGACCGGCGACGAGATCCACACGTCGATGCAGGCCGGCCCGATGGTGCGCAAGGCCGACATGAAGGCGCAGGCCTGGATCGGCGCCTACGAGCTTTGGAACGTCGATGTCGGCCTGGCCTGCGGGCTGGCCGGACGCGCCCAGATCGGCAAGGGCATGTGGGCGATGCCCGACCTGATGGCCGCGATGCTCGAGCAGAAGATCGGTCATCCGCGCGCCGGCGCCAACTGCGCCTGGGTGCCCAGCCCCACGGCGGCCACGCTGCATGCCACGCACTACCATCAGGTCGACGTGCTCGCCCGCCAGGCCGAGATCGCGCGCGGCGGCCCGCGGGCCAGCCGCGACGACATCCTGCGCATTCCGCTGGCGGCCACGCCGTCGTGGAATTCCCAGGACCTGACGGCCGAGCTCGAAAACAACGCGCAGGGCATCCTCGGCTACGTGGTGCGCTGGGTCGACCAGGGCGTGGGCTGCTCGAAGGTGCCCGACATCAACAACGTCGGCCTGATGGAAGATCGCGCCACCTGCCGCATCTCGTCGCAGCACATGGCCAACTGGCTGCTGCACGGCGTGGTGTCGCGCGAGCAGGTGATGGACGTGATGAAGCGGATGGCGGCGGTGGTCGATCGGCAGAACGCCGGCGATCCGCTCTATCACGCGATGGCGCCCGGCTTCGACGGCGAGGCCTTCAGGGCCGCCTGCGATCTGGTCTTCGCCGGCGTCGAGCAGCCTTCCGGCTACACCGAGCCGGTGCTGCACGGTCGTCGCCTCGAACTGAAGGCGCGGCTGGCCGCCTGAGCGCGCCAGCGCCTGCGGAGACGAGTTGCCCACCCCGGCCTGGATCCAGTACCTGCTGCCCAAGCAGGCGCTCACCGTGGCGGCCGGGGCGCTGGCCCGTCGTGAGGCGGGCCGGGCGACCACCTGGGCGATCCGTCGCTTCATTGCCCGCTACCAGGTCGACATGACCGAGGCGGCCCAGCCCGACCCGGCCGCCTACCCGAGCTTCAATGCCTTCTTCACGCGGGCGCTGCGCGATGGCGTCCGGCCGCTGGCCGCGGAGGGCTGGATCTGCCCGGTCGATGGCGCGATCAGCCGCTTCGGGCCGATCGGTGGCGATCGCATCGTGCAGGCCAAGGGCCACGACTACAGCGCCACCGCGCTGCTCGGCGGCGACCCGACGCTGGCCGCGGGTTTCCAGGGCGGTCATTACGCAACGATCTACCTGAGCCCGCGCGACTACCACCGCATCCACATGCCGGCGGCCGGCCGCCTGCTGCGGATGATCCATGTGCCGGGGGCGCTCTTCTCGGTCAACCCCACCACGGTGGCCGCGGTACCGGGCCTGTTCGCGCGCAACGAGCGGGTGGTCTGCCTGTTCGAGGGCGACGACGGCCGGCCCTTCGCGCTGGTGCTCGTGGGCGCCACCATCGTCGGCAGCATGGCCACGGTCTGGCACGGCGTGGTCTCGCCGCCCAGGCCCGGCGGGGTGCGCGAGTGGCGCTACGACACGAACGGGCAGGCGGTGCGGCTTGCGCGTGGCGCCGAGATGGGGCGCTTCATGCTGGGCTCGACCGTGGTGCTGCTGTGGCCCCCGGGGCCGCTGCGCTTTGCCGGCCGCTGGGCGGCTGGGGCGTCGGTGCGCCTGGGCGAGCCGATGGCCGAGGACGGCGGGCAGCCCGGCACGCAACGCCCGCCCCAGGCCTGAGCCTCGCGCACCGGGGCCGGTGCCCGGGTGGGCGAGGCCGGCGCCGGCCGGCTTACTCGGCCTTCCAGTTGGGCTTGCGCTTCTCCGAGAAGGCCTTGGGCCCCTCGATGAAGTCCTGGCTGTTGCGCATGCGGATCACGGCGTCGTAGTCGACCTTGTAGGCGGTGGCGACGTCGGCGATG
>JBILUW010000233.1:0-6316 GCA_044370795.1 Burkholderiaceae bacterium | reverse complement strand
GGTCCGGCGGCCGCCACCGCTCGGCCGCGGTGGCGGCGCCCGCGCGCGCGGGCGGTCCTAGCATCGGCAAGCTGCTGGGAAAACGGGCTGCATCGGCCCGACCTCTTCGGCATCGCACCACCCATCGCCGACGAGCATGGACACCACGCCGCCGACCATCGCGCTCGCGTCCAGCAAGACCTCGCTGCTGGCCGGCGAGACCGCGACCGTCACCTTCACGCTGAGCGAGCCGTCGACCGACTTCACGCTCGCCGACGTCTTCGTCAGCGGCGGCACGATGGTCGGGTTCAGCGGCTCGGGCACGAGTTACAGCGCCGTGGTCGCACCCGCTGCGGGCAGCGTTAGCGCCATCGTGGTGAGTGTTCCCAGTGGTGTTTTCTCTGACGCTGCGGGAAATCCCAACGCCGACGGGCTCGAGGCCGATAACAATCTCGTCATCTCGCGCACGAGCACGCCGCCCGGCGGAGCAGTGACGATCAGTGGCACCGCGGCGCTGGGCCAGATGCTATCGGCGTCGAACACGCTGATCGATCCCGATGGCATTCCGATCTCCGGAGCCGGGACGCTCGGCTACCAGTGGCTTGCCGATGGTGTAGCGATTCCGGGTGCCACAACCCCTGGCCTGATCCTGGCCGCAGCCCAGGTCGGCAAGGCTATTTCGGTCAGGGCCGGCTACACCGATGGCCTGGGGACCAACGAGTCGGTCACCAGTGCCCCCTACGCCGTGGTCACCGGAGCCGGCTCGCAGGCCTGGTCGGTCGCGGCGCGCTCGCACTTCGGTTTCGACCCCGCCAACGATGGTGCGGCCACCGAGGCGTCGGCGAGCGCGCCGCAGGTGCTGGTCATGGGTGGCAACAAGCTGCTGGTTGCCAATGCCCTGCTGCGGGACTACACGGGGGATCCGACGGTCAACGGGACCGAGGACGTCGTCTACACCTTCTTCGATGCCACCACGCTAGAGCGCCTCGGCCCATACTCGGTGGTCGTGCAGCCATGGAGCCAGGTTCCGAACTCGATGGTTGCGCAGACGGGTCATGCCTTCGTTGTGCAGACCTCGCAGCCCGTGGGGTACCAGAGCGACATCTACGGGGTTTTCGTCGATCCGCTCGGCACGCGAGGCCCGCAACTGCCGCTGATGGATCTCTGGAGCGGCGCCGACGAGTATCCGGCGCTGGGGCAGTTCAGCGATGGGTCGATGGTGGTCGCCTGGCAGTCCGAGGCCGGCAACTACGATGTCAAGGCCCAGAATCTCGATGCCTTTGGTCAGCCCGTCGGCACGCCCTATGTCATCGCCGGGGGCGCCGGGCAGCAGTTCACCGTCGACGAGACCGTCCTCACCTTGCCCGCGGGCAACCAGTTCGTTGTCCTCGTCGACGATCAGCAAGCCCAGGCTACGCAACTGCTCTTGGTGAACAAGGTCAGCCGCAGCGTGGTGTCGGTGGCGACGGTCAGCGCGACCGCGGGCGATAGGGTCCTCACGATGGTGATGACCGGCTCGGGTACGGGGGCCGTGGTTCATGCGAGTGGATCCATCCTGTATGCCTCGCCGTTCACGGTCTCGGGTTCCACGCTGACCCTTGGTACCGCGTTCGCGCTCTGGAACATGCCCTCTGCCAGCGCGCACCTCGACGTGTCGCTTGTCGAGGTGCCCGGCAACCGGGTGTTCGCCGCGATCGCCAGCACCAACGGCGCGCAGCGCCAACTGGCCTCGCTCGAATTCGATCCGCAGGCGCGAGCGGTTACCGCAGCACCACTGGTTCTGACGAACGAATCGTCGAGCGCCCCGGGGCTGCCGACCTGGTCGGAGGTCGATGCGACCGCAAGCGCGGGCCAGGTGCACATCGCCTGGACCGACTTCGCCAACAACACCATCGACCTGTTCCGGATGACCGACTCGGTCGGGCCTGCCATCGCATTGAGTGCGGCCAAGGCCGCGCTGCGCGCCGGCGAGAGCACCGCCGTCACGTTCACGCTGAGCGAATCCTCGACGGACTTCACGCTCGCCGACATCACCGTCACCGGGGGCAGCCTTGGCAGCTTCTCTGGCGCGGGCGCCAGCTATACCGCCGTGTACACGCACGCTGCCGGCGGCACGGTGCCTGGGGCGGTCAGCGTGGCCAGCGGCCGCTTCTCCGACGGCTCAGGCAACCTGAACACCGATGGCGCCGACGCCAACAACCAGCTCACGATCACGCGCGCCAGCACGCCGCCCACCGGCACGGTGACGATCGCCGGAACCAACGCCCCGGGCCAGACCCTAACCGCCTCCCACACCCTGACCGACGTCGATGGCATCCCGACCTCGGGCCCGGGCGCGATCCAGTACCAGTGGCTGGCCGATGGCGTGGCCATCGCCGGCGCCACCGCCAGCACGCTGGTGCTGACCGCGGCCGAAGCCGGCAAGGCCATCACGGTGCGCGCGAGCTACATCGACGATCTCGGCACGGCCGAGTCGGTGGTCGGCTCGGCGGCGCCCGACACCATTCCCCCCACGCTCGCGATCGCCACCACCGCCAACAGCCTGCGCACCGGCGAGACCGCCACCGTCACCTTCACGCTGAGCGAACCGTCGATCGACTTCGCGCTCGCCGACGTCTCGACCACCGGCGGCACGCTGACCGGCTTCGCCGGTGTCGGCAGCGTCTACACCGCAACCTTCAGCCATACCCCTGGCAGCACGGCCAGCGGCCTGATCAGCGTGGCCGGCGGGAAGTTCAACGACACGGCCGGCAACCTGAACGCGACCGCCAGCAACACGCTGGTGATCGCCCGCGCCAACTCCGCGCCCACCGGCGCGCTTACCATCACCGGCAGCACCACCACCGGGCAGACGCTCACCGCGGCCCACACGCTCTCGGATATCGACGGCATCCCGACCACCGGTGCGGGCGTGCTCAAGTACCAGTGGCTGCTCGATGGTGTGGCCATCACGGGCGCCACCACTTCCACCCTGCTGCTCGCGCCCACGCACGTGGGCAAGACCATCGCGGTGCGCGCGAGCTACACCGACAACCTCGGCACACCCGAGACCGTGACGAGCACGGCCACCGCGCCCGTCACACTGCGCGACACCACGCCGCCCACGATCGCGCTGTCGGCGAGCAAGGCCTCGCTGCTGCCCGGCGAAACCTCGACCGTCACCTTCGCGCTCAGCGAACCCTCGACCGATTTCGTGCTGGCCGACGTGACCGTGACGGGCGGCACGCTGGCGAGCTTCGATGGCACGGGCGCTTCCTACACCGCGGTGTACACGCACGCCACCACCGGCACCGCGCCGGGCGTGATCAGCGTGGCCAGCACCAGGTTCACCGATGCGGCCGGCAACGCCAACGCCGATGGCAGCGACGTCAACAACAAGCTCACCATCGCGCGCACCAGCACGCCGCCCACCGGCTCGGTGACGATCACGGGCACGACCACGCAGGGCCAGACCCTCACGGCGGCGCACACCCTCACCGACGTCGACGGGATTCCCACCTCGGGCACGGGCGCGATCAAGTACCAGTGGCTGGCCGATGGCGTGGCCATCGCCGGCGCGACCGCGTCCACGCTGGTGCTGGGCCTGGCGCAGATCGGCAAGGCCATCTCGGTGCGCGCGAGCTACACCGACAACCTCGGCACCGCCGAGTCGATGACCAGTTCGGCCACGGCGCTGGTGGCCGCACGCGACAGCACGCCGCCCACCATCGCACTGACCGCGAGCAAGAACTCGCTGTTCCCGGCCGAGACCGCCACCGTCACCTTCACCCTGAGTGAACCCGCGACCGATTTCGTGCTGGCCGACGTCACCGTCACCGGCGGCACGCTGGCGAGCTTTTCGGGGTCGGGCACCAGCTACAACGCCGTCTACACGCACGCCGCCACCGGCACCGCGCCCGGCGTGATCACCGTGGCCAACGGCAAGTTCACCGATGCCGCCGGCAACCTCAACGCCGACGGCAACGACGCCAACAACAAGCTCACCATCACACGCGGCAGCACGCCGCCCACCGGTGCGGTGACGATCTCGGGCACGCCGACGCAGGGCCAGACGCTCACCGCCGCGCACACGCTTGCCGACATCGACGGCATCCCCACCTCGGGCACCGGCGTCCTCAAGTACCAGTGGCTGGCCGACGGTGTGACCATCGCCAGCGCCACCGCCGCGACGCTGGTGCTGGGCACGGCGCAGGTTGGCAAGGCGATCTCGGTGCGCGCGAGCTACGTCGACAACCTGGGCACGGCCGAGTCGGTGACGAGCGCGGCCACGGCGCTGGTGGCCGCGCGCGACAGCACGCCGCCCACCATCGCCCTGACCGCCAGCAGCAGCGCGCTGGCTGCCGGTGCGACGTCGACCATCACCTTCACGTTGACTGAACCCGCCACCGATTTCGTGCTCGGCGATGTCGCGGTCACCGGCGGCACGCTGGCAAGCTTCACCGGTTCGGGCAGCGTCTACACGGCCGTCTTCACGCACACGGCCGGCGTGCGCGACAGCGGCGTCATCAGCGTGGCCAACGGCAAGTTCTCCGACGCCGCGGGCAACCTCAACGCCGACGGCGCCGACGCGAACAACAAGCTGACGATCACGCGCGCGAGCACGCCGCCCACGGGCTCGGTGAGCATCACCGGCACGGCGATGCAGGGCCAGACGTTGAAGGCCGCCAACACGCTGGCCGACGTCGACGGCATCCCGACCACCGGCACCGGCGTCATCAAGTACCAGTGGCTGGCCGACGGCGTGGCCATCACCGGCGCTACCGCATCCACGCTGCTGCTCGCGCAGACGCACGTGGGCAAGGCGATCTCGGTGCGCGCGAGCTACACCGACAACCTGCTCACGGCCGAGGCCGTGACCAGCGCCGCCACCGCGCCGGTGGCGCTGATCGACACCACCGCGCCCACCATCGCCCTGTCCTCGACGCGGCCGTCGCTGAAGACGGGCGAGACGGCCACGGTACTCTTCACCCTGGGCGAGCCGTCGATCGACTTCGAACTGGCCGACATCACCCTGACTGGCGGGACGCTGTCGGGCTTCAGCGGTACGGGCGTCAGCTACACCGCGGTCTTCACGCCCGCGCCGGGCGGCTCGGCGCCGGGCGTGGTCAGCGTGGCCAGCGGGAAGTTCTCCGACGCCGCGGGCAATCTCAACGCCGACGGTGCCGATGCGAACAACACCGTCACGATCGCACGCGCCAACAGCGGCCCCACCGGCTACCTGACCATCGTTGGCAGCCCGGAACTCGGCAAGACCCTGAGCATCGCCAACAGCCTCGCCGATGCCGACGGCATCCCGGCCTCGGGCCCGGGGGCGATGCAGTACCGGTGGCTGGCCGATGGCACGCCGATCGACGATGCGACCGGACCGACTCTGACGCTGACGCAGGACCATGCGGGCAAGGCGATCAGCGTGCGCGCGAGCTACACCGATGGACTGGGCACGGCCGAGGTCGTGAGCAGTTCCGCCACCTCGCCCGTCTGGCTGCGCGACGTCGTCGCCCCGACGATCGCCATCACGACCGACCGGACCGCGCTGGCCGCGGGCGAGACCGCCACGCTCGCCTTCGCGCTCAGCGAACCCTCCACCGACTTCACGCCTGCCGACATCGCGGTGAGCGGCGGCACGCTGAGCGACTTCAAGGGCGGCTACGCGAACTACACCGCGCTTTTCACGCCGACGGTGCACAGCACCGCGCCCGGCGTCGTGAGCGTGGCCAGCGGACGATTCGCCGATGCCGCCGGCAACGTCAACGCCGATGGCGCCGAGCCCGACAACACCGTCACGCTGACGATCGACACCAGCGCCGCGGCGCCGGTCACGACCTGGACCACGCTGACGGGCTCGCAGGCGAGCGACTCGGCCTCGGCGGTCGCCAGCGCCGCCGACGGCACCGTCTACATGGTGGGCACCAGCGAAAGCGGCACCGGCCCCGGCGCGCAGACGGCCTTTCTCGCCGCCCATCGGCCCGACGGCACGCGGATCTGGACCCGACCGCTGGGCGAGGGCCGGGGCAATGCGGTGGCCATCGGCAACGATGGCGCGATCTATGTCGCGGGCGAGTCCGGCGGCGACGCCTACGTCGCGCGCCACGCAACCGACGGCACGCCGGTGTGGCGACGCGTGCAGTCCAGCGCCGGCACCGACGCGGCGCAGGCACTCGCGGTCGGCGTCGATGGCGCGGTCTACGTCGCCGGCCTCACTCAGGGCGCACTTGGCGCGCAGGCCTATGGCGGAGGGCTCTACGACGCCTACGTCAGTCGGATCGATCCGGACGGTACTGTCGCCTGGACCCGCCAGCTGGGCTCAGCCGGCAGCGATGTCGCGATGGCGCTGACC